>DATFEI010000012.1:0-8913 GCA_035251315.1 Burkholderiales bacterium
CCGGTGACGCCGACCACGACGCCAACCATGATCCCGGCGAGCACCGCGCCCCAGAAGCTGCCCACGCCGCCGAGCACGATGATGAGGAACGCGGGCACGACGGCGTCAACGCCCATGTGCGGGCGCACGCCCCAGATCGGCGCGAGCACGATGCCCGCCGCCGCGGCGAGCGCGGTGCCGAGCGCGAACACGAAAAGCCGCAGCCGCGTGAGGTTGATGCCGAGCGCGCGCACCATCTCGGAATCGTGCGCGCCGGCCTTGATCATGGCGCCGTAGGGCGTCTTTTCCAAAAACAAATAGAGAGAAAAAATCAAAATAATGGCAGCCAGGCTGGCGTACAGGCGGTACTTGGCATAGATAAGGCCGCCGACCATCATCGCCCCCGATAGCTCGGGAGGCGGGAGGAGTTGCTTTTCGCCCGAGCCCCAGATGACCCGGATTACCTCCTCGATCACGAGCGCCGCGCCGAAGGTGAGGAGCAGGCCGTAGAGCGCGTCCTTGCCGTACGTGCGCCGCATGCAGACTTCGAGCGCCATGCCCACCAGCGCGACGAGCAGGGGCGCGAGCAGAATGGCCGCATAAAAAGGGAACTTCCGGCTTAACAAGAAAATGCAGACGTACGCCCCGAGCGCGAAGAGCGACCCGTGCGCGAGGTTGATCACCTCCATCACCCCCACGATTAGCATGAAGCCCAGGGCTATGAGCGCGAACAGCAGCCCCAGGCTTATGCCGTTGAGGAGGTGAGGGAGGAGGTTAGCTGCAAAGTCCACTACGCCTCATACGAGGGCGTGCTTTCGTACGATTCAAGCTTGCATGCCTTCGGCGCGTCCTGGTCGGCGACCTCCTGCGGCGGCACGTTGGCGAGGATCCTGAAGATGTCGTCCTTCTCGACCGGCTTGTCGTTGTAGCTCGCCATGTAGATCGTCTGCTGCACCTGGTGCGTGACCGGGTCGATCCACGCGTCGTGGTGCTGCATGCGCTCGCGCGCGCCCATCTTGCGGCCCTCGAGCTTCTTGATCACGGCGATGTTGTTGGTGGAGCCCGCTTCCTCCACCACGCGCAGGAGCTCGCGCGTCGCGAGGTAGCCGTTCACGAACACGTTGCCGGGCACCTTGATCTGCACGCCGGGATAGGTCTTCTGGTATTTCTCGACGAACTCCTTCACGCCCGGCAGCTCCAGCCGGTAGTACCACGTGGTGCCGAAGACGCCGAACACCGCGTCGGGCCCCAGGCCGTAGACGTCGGGCCAGTCCTGCTGGTTGTTGATCCAGGCGTAGGCGCGGTCGAGCTTGGTCTGCACCACCTGCTGGCGCAGCGCCTTGATGTCGTCGCCGCCGACCGCGGCCGCAACCACGTTCGGCTTGATCTGCTGGATCTTGAGCAGGAACGAGCTGAAGTCGCGCGTGTTCTGCGGCACCATCAGCTCCTCGACCACCTTGCCGCCGTTCGCCTCGACCAGCGCGCGCGTCGATTTCGACGTGTTGTGCCCCCACACGTAGTCGTTGGTGAGCAGCAGCCAGTTCTTGCCGCTTACCCGCATCGCGTTCTTCACGATCGCGTGGTTGAAGTTGGTGCCGTTACCGTCCCACACGAACTTGACGCGGTGGCAGTCGCGGCCCGATTCGGTCGGCGAGCTCGAGTTGGTGTTGAAGAACACGGTGCCGTACTTCTGCGCCACCTGGGAGATCGCGTTCGCCACGCCCGAGTGCACCGCGCCGATCAGGAACGCGGCCTCGTTGCGGGTGATCAGGCGCTCGGCGACGCGCGAGCCGGTGGCCGGCGTGGTCTCGGTGTCCATGTGCAGCGCCTCGATGCGCCGCCCAAGCACGCCGCCCTTCTCGTTGAACTCGCGGATCGCGAGCATTGCGCCGAGGCGCTCGTCCATGCCGCTCGCGCCGTATTGCCCGCTCGCGTCCATCGTCAGGCCGATCACCAGCGGCTTCTTCTGCGCGGCCTGCGCCCACGCGTGGTGCACCTTCCACGGGCCGTAGAACGCCGTGCCCGCGGCCAGCATTTGCAACAGCTTCCTCCGTTTCATCGCTTCCTCCTTCACCGTTTGACGACTGTCAGTCCGTTGACCCTCTCGTAGGCCTCGATCAAAGACGGGACGAACTTCTCGCCGAGGCCGAGCGCGTTCGCCTGCACCAGCGCCTGGTGGAGCGCCGCTCCCATGGGACCGGCGAGCGAAGCTCCCGCCACCATGCGCTGGTAGTAATCGATGTCCTTCTTCGCATTGCCGAGCGTGAACATGAGGCCGGTGAGGTCGCCTTTGAGCGCCTTGGGCACCAGCATCTGGAACATGTTCGAGTTCGCGCCGCCGGCCGAGACCAGCTGGAAGAAGCTTTCGAGTGAAATACCGACCCTGGCGCACGCGGCGAGCGACTCGCAGCAAATGGCGGCGTGCGCCATGGCGACGAAGTTGTAGACGAGCTTGATCTTGTGCCCGCTGCCGGGGCCGCCGACGTGGAAGATGTTCTCGCAGAACTTTTCCAACACCGGCTTCACCTCGGCAAGCGTCTGCGGATCGGCGCCGACCATGCAATTGAGCTTTCCGTCTTCGGCGTGCTGCGGCGTGCGCGCGAGCGGCGCGTCGACGAAGCGCACGCCCTTCGCCGCGAAATCGGCGCGGATTCGGTCCGTCGAGGCCGGCTCCGCTGTCGACGTATCGATGACGATCTGGCCTTTTCTCGCACCTTCAAGCAAACCGCCATAGACATTTGCCTCGACCTGCGGCGTCCCCGTAACGCAGAGAATGACCACATCGGAATTCGAAATCAGCTCTTTCGGACTGGATACTTCCTTGGCTTTCAACTCCAACAGATCGTCGAGGTTGGAGCGATTGCGGTGCACGAGAAAAGAAAGCGCATGGCCCTTCTTGAGGAGGTTCTTGGCCATGCCGTGGCCCATCAGGCCGAGCCCTATGAAACCGATTCTTTGCATGCTTGCCTCGCTTTTCGCCATGCGGCGACCAGGCTCGCGTAGTTCTTCTCCACTCGCGAGATCACTTCCTGATCGCTCAGCTTGTTTGCAAACCAGAGCCGCGCCGCTTCCATGAAGACCGAGCGCCCCACGGCGAAGCCCTTGCACACCGGGTGGCGCGCGGCCGCGGCGAAGCCGCGCTCGAGCTCGTCCTCGCTCGCCTCCATGCCGAGGAGCAGCACGCCCCGGCAATAAGGATCTTCTCTTTGAATAACCTGCTCGATCGCTGCCCACGCCTTATCGTCTTGCGGCGAAGCAAGCTTCCACCAGTCGGGCTTGATGCCGGCGGCGTAGATTTCCGCGAGCGGCGGGTTTTGCATCACGAGCTCGATCAGGAGCTCGTGCCCGGTGGCGATGCAGGCGTCACTAAGTGCTTTCAACCGAGGAAGATCCTCGACCGGGGACAAGGAAAGGCACTTGACGACGTGCTCGGCGGGCCAGGCGCGCAAATGCGCCGCGATGTTCTCGCCCGCCTCGAACTCGAGCGGCCGGCTGCCGGGAACCTCGACCGGACGGGCGAGCCACATGCCGTTGCCGGTGAGCGCGAAGAGCGCTTCTTCTCCGTAACGCTCATCGACGATGGCGCCGACACTGCTTTTCGAGGAAATGGACGAGAGTGCGGAAGCGATGAGGCGCTTGAACGCCCGGATCTTCTCGGCCGGGCCGAGCTCTTCAAGCTGCTTGCGATGATCGAAGGCGAGCGCAAGCACTTCAGGCCAGGCGAGTCTGCCGGTCGTCTTGCGGTGCGCTTCCTCGAGAGCCGTCGATTCGCGCAGTCGGAACGGCCAGTCGCTACGCGAGAGGAAAAGCTCGAGCTCCGCCCCCGAGGGCATCGCCGGCGCGCAGCCGTGGCGCGAGACGACGAGCGCGCCGCACGCGTTCGCGCGGCGGGCGCACTCTTCGAGCGGCTTTCCTTTCAGCCAGCCGGATAGGAAGCCCGCGGCAAAGCCGTCTCCCGCGCCGAGGATGTTGAACACCTCGACTGGAAAGCCCTTCTGATGAAACGAAGAAGATTCGTTGTGAACGCTGCACCCCAGCGGGCCGCGCTTCACGACCAGCGTGGCTTTGGAGATCTTCTGGATCCGCCGCAGCGCTTCGCCGGTGTCCTCGCAGCCGCCGGCGATGTGGAACTCTTCCTCCGTCCCGATGACGAGGTCGGCGAGTGGAATGACTTCCTGAAGCTTTTTCGTAACGTGCTTCGAGGCGACGAAGCGCTGCTCTCCCATTCCGGGAGAAGTGAGACCCCACAGCACCGGTCGGTAGTCGATATCGAAGACGAACTTTCCCGCCTGCTTGATGACTGCAAGGCACGCCTCGGCAGTCTTCGGCTGCGAGAAATGCGTGCCCGAGACGAGGAGCGCATTCGCCGAGCCGATGAAGGCGGCGTCGAAGTCCTCCGCTGTCACTGCCATGTCGGCGCAGTCGTGGCGGTAGAAGACGAGCGGGAAGGTATCCCGATCCTTGATGGAGAGGAATACGAGCGCGGTAAGCCGCTTCGGGTCGGTGGCGACGTGCGATACGTCGACGCCCTCGGCGGCCAAGGTCTCGCGCACGAAGCGGCCGTTATGCTCGTCGCCGACGCGCGTGAGCATCGCGACCTTCAGCCCGAGGCGGCTCGAGCCCACCGCAATGTTCGCCGGGCAGCCGCCGAGGTACTTGGCGAAGCTCGTCTGATCCTCGAGCCGCGCGCCGATCTGCTCGCCATAGAGGTCGACCGCCGCGCGGCCCATGCAGATGAGGTCAAACTTCATTTGGCGATGTGCTCCCCGACGGCCACCACGAGCGCCTGCGCGAGGCACATGGGCGCGACCAGCATACGGAATGGCTTGGAGGTTCTCTCCTCGATCTGGAAGCAGACCTTGGCGTGCCGTGCGAGCGGGGAGAGCGCGTTGTCGGTGATCGCAATCACGGGCACCTTGCGCGCGTGGCAGCCCTGCGCGACCTCGATGACCTCGGGCGTGTAGTTCTTGAACGAAACGACGATCAGCGCATCCTTCGCACCGATGAGCTGCGCCGGGTCGCGCAGCATGCCGCCCACGGAGTCGAGGAGCTGGGTGCGCAGCTCGAGCTGCGTGAGCGCGTAAGCGAGGTAGTAGGCGACCGGGAAGGAGCGGCGGTGGCCGAGGACGTAAATCGTTCTTGCCGCCGAGATGTCGCGCACCGCGGCCGCCATGTCTGCGGGCGAAACGTGCTCGTGCAGCTGTTCGAGCGAGGTAATGCCGTCGGCGACGAACTGTGCGAGCACTCCGGCCGGGCCCGAGCGCGGCTGGTCGGCGCGGAACGCCTCGATGCGCTCGCGGTAGTTGCGCAGGCCGGGGGAGTGATTGGAGCGCTCGACCAGGCGGCCCCGGAACACGCGCTGCAGGTCCGAGAAGCCATCGTAGCCGAGCGCCTGCGCGAAGCGCACCATCGCCGAGGGCTGCACGCCGACACCGCGTGCAAGCGTGGCCACCGTGTCGAGCGCCATGTCCTGCGGGTGCTCAAGCGCGAAAGTCGCGATGCGCTGGAGCTGCGGCGACATTCCGGGGTAGAGCCGGGACAGGCTTCCCTTCAGCTCTTCATAACTGCGGGCGGCGGCCATTGACTTTAGAACGTATGTTCCAGAACAATACAACCGTAGAACAAATGTTGCAACGGGTTCTTCCCCTGTCGTGGCTGCCTCTCCTCGCGACCGCGATCGCGTTCGGCACGTTGCCGCTCTGGATCAGGGCGGTCGGCCTCTATCCCTACCTCGGGGTCGAGGTGATGATCTGGGTGATCTACGCGCTCGGCTTCAACCTGCTTCTCGGTACCGCCGGGCTTCCATCCTTCGGCCACGGGGCGTACTTCGGGGTGGGCGCTTACGCTTTCGGGTTGACGCAGCTGAATTTCTCTTCCGATCTGTGGATTTGCCTGGGTGCCGCTGTCGCGGCGGGGGCGATCGCCGGCGCGGGGGTGGCGCTGTTCATCTCGCACCGCCGCGGGATCTACTACGCGCTCCTCACCATCGCCTTCGGCCAGATCTTCTGGTTCGTCGCCATCAAGTGGCACAGCGTGACGCGCGGCGAGGACGGGCTCCTCAACATCAAGCGGCCGGCGTTCCTCGCCGACCTGAGCTCGCTCTACTACTTCTGCTTCGTTATCTTCATCATCGTGATCCTCTTCCTGTGGCGGCTGCAGAGCTCGCCCTTCGGCCGCGTGCTCGGCGCGATCCGACAGAACGAGACGCGTGCGCGCTTTGTCGGCTACCACGTCTGGACCTACAAATGGCTCGCGTTCACTCTCTCGGCGCTCGTTGCCGGGCTTGCCGGGGGGCTATTCGCGCTTGCGCAGCAATCCGCGTATCCCAATGTGATGAGCCTGCACCAGTCGGGGTTCGTGGTGATGATGGCGCTGATCGGCGGGGGCCTCGTGTCGTTCTGGGGGCCGGTGCTCGGCGTGGTGCTCTTCTTCGTCGCGCGCGACCTTCTCGGCGCCTATACCGAGACCTGGCTCCTCTGGTACGGGCTGCTCTTCATGCTGGTCGTGCTTTTCAAGCCGGAAGGCCTGGCAGGAATGTTCAGAAAAGATGTTCGAAGCCACGCATCTGCATAAGAGGTTCGGGGATCACGTCGTGCTCGAGGATGTGAGCATGAGCTTCGCCGAGGGCCGTCTCACCGGCATCATGGGCCCGAACGGCGCAGGCAAGACGACCTGCTTCAACCTCCTCACCGGCCGCTACGCGCCCGACCGCGGCCGCGTGAGCTTCGAAGGCCGCGACATTACCGGCCTCCCGCCGCGCTCGATCGCGCGGCTCGGCATCTCGCGCTCGTTCCAGGTGATGAATCTCTTCGACGAATACAGCGCGCTCGACAATGTGCTTGTTGCTTCTCCGGAAACGAGGAAGCGCGGATACAGTTTTCTCGGAACTTTTGGAGGCAGGACCGATGTTCTCGAGCGCGTCGGCCTGGCGGACAAGGCCCATGTGCGCGCGAAGGATCTCTCTTACGGCGAGCGCCGCGCGCTCGAGATCGGGGTCGCGCTCGCTGCGCGGCCGCGGATTCTCTTCCTCGACGAGCCGACCGCGGGTCTCGGCACCGAGGCCACGGCGCGCATCGCCGCGCTTATCGCCGCGCTCAAGCGCTCGCTCACCATCGTGCTGATCGAGCACGATATGAGCTTCCTCTTCGGGCTCGCCGACCGGATCTACGTCATGCACTGGGGGCAGGTGATCGCCGAAGGCACGCCGGCGGAGCTGCGCGCCAATCCCTGGGTCCAGCGCTCGAACCTCGGCAATGCTGGCGGTTAGGGAAATCCACACCTATTACGGCGAGACGCAGGCGCTCTTCGGCGTCTCGCTCGACGTCGCGGCGGGCGAGGTGGTCGCGCTCCTCGGTCCGAACGGCGCCGGCAAGACGACCACGCTTAGGTCGATCTTGGGGTTGTCTGCAGTTCGGCGGGGTTCCGTTTATTTTGATGGAACTGATGTCACCCGGTTACCGACGTACGAAATCGCGCGCCGCGGCATCGGCTGGGTGCCCGACGACCGCAGGATCTTTCCCACGCTGACGGTGGAGCGAAATCTTTCCATCGCGAAGAAGCGCACGCGCTGGCGCGCATGGAGCGAGAAGGAATGCTTCGAGATCTTCACGGCGCTCGAGCACCTGCGGCACCGCGAGTGCGAGAACCTCTCGGGGGGCGAGATGCAGATGGTGGCGCTGTCGCGCGCGCTCCTCGGCTCGCCGGGCCTGGTGCTGCTCGACGAGCCGAGCCAGGGCCTCGCGCCGCGCATGGTCCAGCAAGTCATTGCTGTAATAAAAAAACTCCAAACCGCGGGGATCGCGGTGCTGCTCGTCGAGCAGAACGCGCTCACCGCGCTCGCGGTGGCCGAGCGCGTCTACGTGATGGACAAGGGCCGGGTGGTGCACCAGGGGCCGGCGCCCGGGCTTCTCAAGGACACGTCGCTTCGGACGAGGCTTCTCGGCGTATGACCCTCCTCAGCGTCGAAGGGCTGGTCAAGGAATACCGCCGCCGCTGGAAGACCACGTTCCGGCTCGAGGCGAGCTTCACGGCGGAGAAGCCCGAGATCGTCGGCGTAATGGGGCCGAACGGCTCGGGCAAAACCACGCTCTTCGAGCTCATCACGGGCTCGAACACCCCGAGCGCCGGCCGCGTGCTCGTCGCCGGCCAGGACATCCACCGCGTGAAAGCTCGCAGCCGCGACCGCCTCGCCATCCACTACCATCAGTCATATCAGGTACGTCGTTTCCGCAAGCGGAAGCCGGATTTCCTGCTGGAGGCCGCGAAGAGCGCCTATCCGATGGTCCACCTGTTCGACGAGCCGCAGTTCAACACCCAGGACGGCTACATCGGCTTCATGCTCGACTTCTTCCGACGCCTGCGGAGCGAGGATAGGGTGGTATTCCTGTGCCTGCATCCCACCGAGCGCTACCACCTCGAGATCCTGCGGGAGGTATGCGAGCGCTTCGTGTTCGTCGAGAAGGGTAGAATTTCCCTCCATCCGAACTTTGCTGCGCTCGAGGCCGACGCGAGGGTCTCTGCCTACCTGGGACAGTCTGCATGAATAAGCCTGCTGAATTGCGATTGGAAACGGTTCCGTTCTGGATCAACGGCAAGCCGACGGCGCCTTCCGGCCGCACCGGCGAGGTTTTCAACCCGGCGACCGGGCAAGTCACGAAGAGGGTTTCCTTCGCCGACGAGAAAGCGATCGATGCGGCGGTAAAGGCGGCTGCGGCCGCCTTTCCCGAATGGCGCGACACCCCGCCGCTTCGGCGGGCGCGGATCATGCAAGAGTTACTGGCCCTGCTGAAAAAAAACCAGAAGCAGCTGGCCGAGATCGTCACCGACGAGCACGGCAAGGTGCTCGCCGATGCGATGGGCTCGGTGCAGCGCGGCATCGAGGTGGTCGAGTTCGCCTGCGGCATCGCGCACCTCCTCAAGGGGGAGTATTCCGAG
>DATFEI010000011.1:0-7695 GCA_035251315.1 Burkholderiales bacterium
CCGGGATGACGGTGAGGCTTGCAGCCTCGATCCAGCGAGCCACCGACGGGAGCTCGATCCTCGCTTTGGCGCCGGCCTGGATCGCCGCGACCTGCGCCTGCGGCACGGTGGCGGTGACGCGCAGCGTGCCCGGGTCGAACCCGGTCATCAGCGGCTTGCCCGGGGTCGCCATCTCGCCGAGCTCGACATGGCGCGCGGAGACGATGCCGCTGTAGGGCGCCACCACGGTCGCGAAGCCGCGCTCGGTCGCCGCCTGGCCCGCACCCGCGAGGAGCGCGCTCACGCGCTCCTGCGCCGCCTTGTATTCGGCCTCGGCGCGGTCGAGCGCCGCCTGGCTGAGAAATTTCTGCGTGACGAGCTGCCGGGCGCGCTCGTACTCCGCGCGCGCGTTACGCAGCGCGGCCTCGGCTTGGCGCACTTGCGCCTCGCTCGCGGCGAGCGCCTGCGCCGCCGCGCGCTCGTCGATGCGCACAATGACTTCGCCTTTCTTGACGTAGTCGCCAACGTCGAAGCGCAGCTCCACGATGCGCCCGGCGATCTGCGCCGCGACGGTTGACTGGCGCACCGCCTCGACCACAGCCTCGGCGCTGTAGGTAACCTCGACGTCGCGCACCTCAACCGCCGCACTCTCGATCGGAGCCGTCTTCGCGGCTGCCTTGGGAGGCGGCTCGGCGCCGCAGCCGACGAGCAAAGCCACTAGCGACGCTGCAGCGACGTGCCTCACGCGTGCTCTTCGACCCAGCGAACGAGCGAGCGCTTGTCGAGCGCGCCCGAGATGCGGCCGGCCTCGCGGCCCGCCTTGAAGACGATCAACGTCGGAATGCCGCGGATGTCGTGCCTTGCGGCAAGCGCCTGCGCCTCGTCAGTATTGAGCTTGGCGAAGCGCACACGGGGCGCGAGCTCCGCCGCCGCCGCCTCGAACGCGGGCGCCATTGCACGGCAAGGCCCGCACCACGGCGCCCAGAAGTCGACAACCACGGGTAGCTCGGTGCGCCCGACGAGCGCGTCGAAGCTCGAGTCGTCGAGCGCAACCGGCTTAGCGGCTAGCAGCGGTGCATGGCACTTGCCGCAGCTCGGGCCTTCGCCCAGGCGCTCGCCGGGGACCCGGTTCGCGGTCAGGCAGGATGGACAGACGACCTGAACCACGGCGTTCGCTTCAGAATGGATACCAGGGGGCAAATTCCGGTGAAGCCGCTCTGGAAGAGGTTTGCACCGACGAAGGCCGTCAGCCACAGCCAGTTGAGGCTCACCAAGGTCGCCAGGGCGAGCGAGATCAGGACCACTGCGCCGGCGAAGATGCGGACCACGCTTTCGATGCTCATGCGAATCTCCATGGGAGGAAAAGAGTCGCGGCCATTGTGGCGACCGGCGCAGCCACGGTCTGCGACCCAGGTTCCATAGTGCAGCGGGTCGCGTTTTCCGGGTTGACTTACGTCAACTACACTCGAGCGATGCGCGAGCAGCTACTCGGACGCTTCCCGGTTTTCGCGGGCCTCACCCCGAAGTTCCTCGAGCGGCTCTTGGGCGAGGCCCAGCTGGTCCAAGCGCCAAAGGGGAGCGTCCTCTTCCGTCCCGGCCAGCCCTGCCGCGGATTTCCCCTCCTGCTCGAAGGGACGGTGCGCGTGTCGCAAACGTCCTCCGGCGGGCGCGAGATCGTCCTCTACCATGTGGAGCCGGGTCAGGGGTGTCTGCTCTCCGGGGGCTGCCTGCTCGGGCACTCCGACTACGGCGCCTCGGGCGTGGCCGAGACCGACGTGACGCTCCTCAGCATCCCGCCGGCGCTGTTCCAGGAGCTGCTCGTCGAGCATGAGCCGTTCCGGCGCTTCGTGTTCGGCATGTACGGGGAGCGCCTTGCGCAGGTGATGCAGTTGGTCGAGGAGGTAGCGTTCCGCCGCCTGGACGCGCGGCTCGCGCAACTGCTCGTTCAGCGCGGGCCAGTGGTGGCGGCGACGCAGCAGAAGCTCGCGGAAGAGCTGGGCAGCGTGCGCGAGATCGTGAGCCGGCTCCTGCGGCAGTTCGAGGCGCGTGGCTGGGTGGAGCTCGGCCGCGAGCGCATCACGGTGCGCGACGCACGCGCGCTCGCCGAGCTCGGTAGGCGTTAAGCATGTGGAACCCGGTCGGGACGAGCGCTATCCCGGCCCACGACTTCTTTGAGTCAGATCAACGCAGAGCCGGGTTTCCGAGCGCAGCATGGTCCTAGCTAATGGGGACCGTTACCGTCGACTTCAAGTCGCTTCACGACCAGTTCAGGTCGCGGGTTCTGCGGTATGTCGCGCGGTGGGTCGGAGAAGCGGACGCGGAAGACGTGACACAAGCCGTCATGCTGAAGCTCAACGAAGGCCTCGCTCGTTTCCGCGGCGATTCGGATGTTTCCACCTGGATCTACCGCATTGCGACCAATGCGGCTATCGACAAGCTGCGCGGCAAGCGCATCCAGACCGTGAGCGAGGCGGAACTGGAATCTGACGGAGATAATGTCCCAGTCCCGCCGGCCGCGCAAATCACATCCGTGGAAACAGCGGCAATCCGCGAAGAGATGAGCGCTTGCATAACGGACTTCGTCAGCCGCCTTCCGGAAAATTACAGGGCCGTGATGATTCTGAGCGACCTCGAAGGGTTCAAAAACGACGAGATCGCGAGCATCCTCGGACTGAGCCTCAACACGGTAAAGATCCGCCTGCATCGTGCCCGCGAAAAGCTACGCAAGGAATTAGAGATCGGATGCAATTTCTACCGTGACGAGTGCGGCGAGCTCGCCTGCGACCGCGAGCCGATCACTGCTATCACGTTCCGCCCGCGCAAGTAGTCCGCACCCCGCAGTTGCCGCGCCGCTAGTCCGTATCCTTTTCCGCAGCTGGCTCGTCTAAGCCTGCAGGAATAGCCGCATGGAGGTATGCAATGTACTTCGCTTTCAGTTTGATTCCCGCCACGCTGGCCGTGGTCCTCGCCTATGTCATTCTTTTCTCGGCCAGAAAGACCGAAGGCGCGGTGAAAAGACTCGGCCAGATCCTGGCTGTTTGGGTATTTGTCCTAGCCGCCGTCTTCCCGGTGGCAGGCGGTTATGCAACGTATGCAGACCTGCCGTCAATCGGCTCGATGATGCGGTCCATGCACTCCGGAGGAAACTCTTGACGTCGAAGGTCAATCGCGCTGCGCTGGCGCGAGGCACCGTATCCATTTCCTCGCTTGTTTCGTCTAGACGGTTGAAATGCACAACACACGGAGGTCGACATGATCGCCTACACGCCGGATTTTTCTGTTGATGTACAAGGAGTCAAAGGTTTTTGCCCCGCTGGTGAACGCTACGCCAAGGAGCAGATGGCGAAGGGTTCCATCCCCGTGCTGTCATGCGAGGGACCCTGTATCCGCGGGGAAATCGCTCGACTGGCTGCGAATCTCGTCGCCCAGGAAGTTGAAGGTCTGGCACGCACCTGCCATGCCGAAGCGTTCTTCGTCCCTCACTCGACAATGGCGGAGTGGGTGAAGACCGCAGTGAAGCTCGTTATGATCGACGGCTGCTTCCTCAAATGCCACGGCCGCGTGCTCAAGAAGCTGGTCGGTGAGGCGAAGGTCATCCAGTTCGATGCCCTGCCTCTCTACAAGAAGTACACGGACGTTTTCTTAATGGAAGACGTACCGGAAGAGGAACGCAAGGCCGTTGCGCGCCAGGTGGCCGACAAGATCATCGCGCAGCTGAAGCAACAAGCGGCGCTCGAACCCACAATCGCATAGCGGAAGGAGCGCACGATGCCTCTACTTACACCCCGAGAGCAGGCACTCGTATCGATCGGCGCAGCGATGGGCAGCAACTGCAGTTCTTGCATCGAGCACCACGTCCCGGCGTCTCGAAAGGTTGGCCTCAGCGATGCGCATATTTCAGAGGCCATCCGGCTCGCAGACAAAGTCCGGCAAGTGCCGGCCCGCAAGACGCTCGATACTGCTTTCGGCCTGCTCGCCCAATCAACTCCGGCAGCCCCGGCAGAAAAGCCTTGCTGTAGCTAGCGCTGGGTTTTCTAAGAGGAGCAAACCATGGACTGGCTGCCTTACGTGAATGGGTTTTGGATCTTTCCGCTTTTCTGCCTGCTCTTCATGGCGATCATGATGATCGGCTGTCACGCGATGCCGTTTCGCTTCAGGCACGGGGCTCGGCGCGCCGACCGTGGCGAGACGGCGGGCGAGCTCCTGGATCGCCGATACGCGCGCGGCGAGATCGGTAAAGACCAATAGGAGGCGATGCGGCGCGACCTCAACGGCCAATTTGCAGTTTTCTTGGTCTGCATCAATACGCCGTCGCGCAGAGAGCGCATTTTGAATTGTTTGGAGCGAAGGAGAAATCCATGAAACATAACGTCGGAACGGCGGATCGTGTGATCCGCATCGTAATGGGGCTAGTGCTTCTCAGTCTCGTCTTCATCCCGGAAGGCAACGCCCGGTGGTGGGGACTAATCGGATTACTGCCGTTGGCGACCGGATTGGCCGGCTGGTGCGCGCTGTACATCCCTCTCGGAATCGACACGTCTCGACACGAGACGCCCGGAGCGCCGCATCCGTCGACCTGAGTGGTGGCGCTTGCGCCAGGAGACTGAGAGATGATGGGCGGTGACTGGGTGCCAGGGTTCGGCTGGATCTTCATGGTCCTTTTCTGGGCTCTGATCGTCCTCGGCGTGGGGGTGTCCTGACATTGGGAGGCAACCATGCCAATGCCTATGGCGATGTGTCCGATCGCGACGACGTGTAGCCGCATGATGGAAAAGCCGCGCTCCGGCTTATTGCTCATGTTGCCGGGCGCTGTGCTGATTGTCCTCGGTATAGCTATCTTTCTCGAACCTAGAATCGTCGTGTGGCTGGCGGGCACCCTCGCCGTCCTGCTGGGCATCGTGCTGCTACACGCTCGCGCACTTCATTGGCAGATCCCGCAGTCCGTCTTAGGAGAACCACAATGCCGTTCTGCCTGAGAGACCGAGATATTTCTTCGGATATCGCAGCGGTTCAGTCTGCTCTGATCATCCCCTGCCGGTTCTGCCCAGCCGCCAGTCTCGCGGTGAGGGAAGGAAAACCTTACATAGAGTTATTTCGCAGGTTCCTGAGAACTCCTCCCTACGAATCGTACATTCAGGCGTTAAAGTCGCGCCTGCAAAGCGGAGGAATCAGAACGGCCGTGTTCGATAGCAAGTTGCCCCATCAGTTCGTGGTTTGCATGTGGACAGCGGCCCGTCGAAGGGAACTGGCGAGACAGGCAGCCGGGTACGATGCCGTGATTGTCTTGGGCTGTGATGGTGCAGTAGCTGCCGTCCGATCTTCCCTGCCGGACGATTGCCAAGTCATTGCCGGCATGGAAGCTGAAGGACTAATGGACGTTATTCCTACTGTTCATTTCCCGTTCAACATTTCACTAAAAGTGGGTAACGTGACTCAGGTCTTACAGCCTCGGGCGGGCCCGTCACAAGCGGAAGTCCCCGGCAAGTGACCATACCCGCGGCAGCCGCCGCCTCTACTTGCGCTTCAGGTAGAAGGTGAATTCCTTCTGCCTCGCGGCGTGCGAGAGAAGCTCGTTGCCGGTCTGCTTGGTGAAGGCCTGGAAGTCCTTCACCGAGCCCGGATCGGTCGCCACGATTTTCAGCACCTGCCCGGGCTGCATGTCGTTCAGCGCCTTCTTGGCGCGCAAGATGGGGAGGGGGCAGTTCAGGCCCCTCGCGTCGAGTTCTTTGTCGAAGTTCATGCCCGGGCTCTCTCTCGGTTAGCCGAAGCGCGCCAGCAGGTCGGCGACCTTGCCGGCGCCCTCGGGCTCGTGCCGAATCATGCACGACACCATCTCGTAGAACGCCCGGTCGAGCGCCCGGCGGGCGGCCGAAAGCTGCTGCGCGATGTTCTCGCAGGTGCGGTCCTCTTCGATCATGCGCCGCACCGCGCGCACCTGGCCTTCGATGCGCGCAAGGCGCGCGTCCATCGCCTTCTTCGATTCCGGGTCGTGCATCACGGGGTCCATAAGGCAATATACACGGTGGAGTATCGACTAGTCATCAGCCAAGCTGCATCCTTCCATACAGGAATTCGATACCCCATACTCCCGTGGAGTACTACATTTCAGGAGGCACGCCATGGACAACACCGACCTCGATCGCCTGATCGAGCAGCGTCTCGACGCTCTTCTGCCAAAGAAGCTCGCCGAGCTTCGCGAGAAGCAGACCCCGTCGCTCTGCATCATCGCCACCAAGGGAACGCTCGACTGGGCTTACCCACCCTTCATCCTGTCGAGTACCGCCGCCGCGCTCGGCTGGAACGTTTCGGTGTTCTTCACGTTCTACGGGCTCAATTTGCTGAGAAAAGACCTGAGCGGTCTGAAGGTGAGCCCGCTCGGCAATCCGGGAATGCCGATGAAGATGCCGTTCGGCCCCGAGTGGTTCAAGCACATCAACTGGAACATCCCGAACGCCGTGCAGGGCATCGTGCCGGGCTTCGAGACGCTTGCCACCACGCTCATGAAGAAGACCATCCACGATAAGGGGGTCGCCGGCGTGGAGGAGCTGCGCACGGCGTGCGTCGAGGGCGGCGTGAACCTGATCGGCTGCCAGATGACGGTCGACCTTTTCGGGTTTACGCCGAACGATTTCATTCCGGAGGTGAAGGAGTACTGCGGCGCGGCCACGTTCCTGCCGATGGCGAGGGACGCGGACGTCAGCCTTTTCATATAAAGGAAGTCACCTAGGGGGAGGGGGTTGTGAAGAAGACACTGCTTGCCGCCGCGGCCGCGGCGGCTTTCGCGCCGCTCGCGGCGCAGGCCACCGACGGCTATTTTCCGCACGGCCACGGCATGAAGGCGAAGGGAATGGGCGGCGCGTCGATGGCGATGACGTCCGACGCTCTCGTCGGGGCGGACAACCCTGCGGCCATGGCGTTCGTGGGCCACCGGCTCGACCTCGGGCTCGACTGGTTCAGGCCCGACCGCTCGATGAGCCGCGTGGGCAGCACCGGCGGCGGTTTTCTCGGCGGCCCGATCGACGCCGCCGTGGAAGGCAACGAGACCGAGAACTTCTTCGTTCCCGAGTTCGGCTATAACACGATGCTGCGGCCCGATCTCTCGCTCGGCGTCTCGGTGGTCGCGCACGGCGGCATGAACACCGACTATCCCGGAAACGTGGTTCCTGCCGGTATCTGCGGCCCGGCTCCGGCCAACGTGCTCTGCGGCCAGGGCAACCTCGGCGTCGACCTCGCGCAGCTCGTGATCGCGCCCACCCTCGCGTACCAGTTCGCGCCCGGCCAGTCGCTCGGCGTGGCGCCGCTCATCGCGTACCAGCGCTTCAAGGCCTACGGCCTACAGGCCTTCGCCGCGATCTCCTCGGACCCGGCCAATCTGACCAACAAGGGTTACGACGACTCGTGGGGCATCGGCCTGCGCGTCGGCTACTACGGCCGCCTCACGAGCACCCTCGCGATCGGCGCCGCGTATGCGACCAAGATCAACATGCAGGAGTTCGACAAGTACCGCGGCCTCTTCGCCGAGCAGGGCGACTTCGACATCCCGGAGAACTACGGGTTCGGGATCGCGTTCAACGCCACGCCGAAGCTGATGATCGCCGCCGATTACATGCGCATCAACTACAGCAAGGTGGCGTCGGTCGGCAATCCGAGCAACCAGCCGAACTGCAACCCGATGGTCAACTTCCCGACCGGGCCGGGCGTCGGCCCCGACTGCCT
>DATFEI010000010.1:0-8006 GCA_035251315.1 Burkholderiales bacterium
CCGATGGCCTTGTGGATGAGCGCCGCGGCCACCGAGGAGTCCACGCCGCCGGACAGGCCGAGAATCACTTCTTCTTTTCCGACAAGAGACCTTATTCTTTCAACTCCTTCTGCCACATAGTCGGGCATGTTCCAGTCGCCCCGGCAGCCGCAGATCTCACGCACGAAGCGTTCGAGGAGCTTCGCTCCCTGGCGTGTGTGCGTGACCTCGGGATGGAACTGCACGCCGTAGAAGCGCCGCGCCTCGTCCGCCATGCCGGCGATCGGGCAGGCTTCGGTTGAAGCCATGAGCTTGAAGCCCGGCGGCAGCTCGGCAACTTTGTCGCCGTGGCTCATCCAGACCTGCAGCATGCCGTGGCCTTCCGGGCTGCGGTAGTCCTCGATGCCGTCGAGGAGGCGGGTGTGGCCGCGCGCGCGCACATCCGCGGAGCCGAACTCGCGCACGGCGCCAGCCTCGACGCGCCCGCCGAGCTGCTGCGCCATCGTCTGCATGCCGTAGCAGATGCCCAGCACCGGGACGCCGGCTTCGAACGCCGCCTTTGGTGCCTTGGCCGTCGATTCGTCGTAAGCGGAGAGATGGCTGCCCGAAAGGACGATTCCCTGCGCGCCGAAGCGGCGCACGAACGCGTCGTCGACGTCCCAAGGATGAATCTCGCAGTAGACCTTCGCCTCCCGCACTCGGCGGGCGATCAGCTGCGTGTACTGCGCTCCGAAATCCAGGATCAGGATCTTCTGATGCACTACTTATTCGGCCCGGTAGTTCGGCGCCTCTTTGACGATCTGCACATCGTGGACGTGCGACTCGCGGATTCCCGCTGGGGTGATCTCGACGAACTGGGTGCGGGTGCGAAACTCGTCGATCGTGTCGCAGCCGGTGTAGCCCATGCTGGCGCGCAGGCCGCCGGCGAGCTGCTGGATCACCCAGATCGCGCTGCCCTTATAGGGCACGCGGCCCTCGACGCCCTCGGGGACAAGCTTGTCGACGTTCATCTCCGAGTCTTGGAAGTAGCGGTCGGCAGCGCCTTTCTGCATGGCGCCGAGCGATCCCATGCCGCGGTAGGCCTTGTAGGAGCGGCCCTGGTAGAGCTCGATCTCGCCCGGCGATTCGTCGGTGCCGGCGAAGAGCGAGCCGAGCATCACGCAGTGCGCGCCGGCGGCGATGGCCTTGGCGACGTCGCCGGAGTAACGCACGCCGCCGTCGGCGATCAACGGCACGTCCTTGAGAGCCGAGGCGACGTTCTGGATCGCGGTGATCTGCGGCACACCGACGCCGGCCACGATGCGCGTGGTGCAGATCGAGCCCGGTCCGATGCCGACCTTGACGCCGTCGGCGCCGTGGTCGGCGAGCGCTCGCGCGCCCTCCGCGGTTCCGACGTTGCCGCCGACGACCTCCACCTGAAAGTTCTTCTTGATCCAGGCGACGCGGTCGAGCACGCCCTGGGCATGGCCGTGCGCAGTGTCGACCACGAGCAGGTCGGCGCCCGCCTCCACCAGCGCGGCGACGCGCTCCTCGGTGCCTTCGCCTACGCCGACCGCGGCGCCAACACGCAGCTTTCCATGCGCGTCCTTGCACGCGTTGGGGTGCTCGCTCTCCTTCAGGATGTCCTGCACGGTGATGAGGCCCTTCAGCTGGAACTTGTCGCCGACCACGAGCACGCGCTCGAGCCGGTGCCGGTGCATGAGCTGCATGGCCTCCTGACGAGTTGTGCCTTCGCGCACCGTGATCAATTTCTCCTGCGGCGTCATGATCGCCTTCACCGGCTGGTCCAGCCGCGTCTCGAAGCGCAGGTCGCGGTTGGTGACGATGCCCACCACCGTGCCGTTGTTCACGACCGGGAAGCCAGAGATCTTGCGCTCGCGCTGAAGCGCGATCACCTCGTGCACCGGCATGTCGGGCGGAATCGTCATCGGATCGCGCAGCACGCCCGACTCGAAGCGCTTCACTTTGGCGACCTCGGCGGCCTGCGCGCGCGGCGGCAGGTTTTTGTGAATTATTCCAATGCCGCCTTCCTGCGCCATAGCGATCGCGAGGCGCGCCTCGGTCACTGTGTCCATTGCCGCAGAAACCAGCGGCAGGTTGAGCTGCAGCTTTCGCGTCAGGCGGGTTTTGAGAGATACGTCACGCGGAAGGACGCGTGAGTGGGCGGGAAGTAAGAGAACATCGTCGAAGGTCAGCGCCTTCTGTGTCACCCGCATGTTTTCTGCGCTCAAAGCAGCATTATACTCTCCCCATGAAAAGTGCTTTCCTCGCGCTCGTGGTCGCCGCCGCTGCCAGCAATGCATTCGCGCAGCAATACAAGTGGGTCGACGAAATGGGAAGGGTGCGCTACGGCGACTTGCCGCCCGCAGGTGTGCAGGCAACGCCGCTCAGGCCACCCCCGCCAGGCGCTGCGACACCCGCGCCGGAGATGAAGAAGGACGCGGCAAAGGCCGCCACTCCCAAGCGGCCAGAAGACACACAAAAGGAGCGCGAGATGCAAGCGAAGGCCGAGCAGGATGCGCAGATCAAGCGCGAGAACTGCGCACGGGCGCAGGACGTGCTGCGCACCATGGAAAGCGGCCAGCGCATCGCGCGCGTCGACTCGAAGGGCGAGCGCTACTACCTGGACGACGCGCAGATCGCGCAGGAAACGGCCAAGGCGCGCGAAAGCGTCCAGCAGTGGTGCAAGTGATCAGCGCCTGCCCTTAGCGCGGCGCCGGCGCGCTTCCTTCGGGTCGAGAGCGAGCGGACGGTAGATCTCGACCCGGTCGCCTTCGGCGAGCGGATGGTCGAGCCGCGCGCGCTTGCCAAAGACGCCGAAAACCTGCTTTTCGAGATCGACTTCGAAGCCGCACGACTCGAGCGCGTCGCGCAGCGTGGCGCCCGCGGGCAGCTCGAGCCGCACCGTCCGCGCGCACCTCGGGAGCGCACAGACCACCTCAATCTTCATAGACCTGCGCGGCGCGGCGCACGAAAGCTTCCACCGTCGAATCGGCGATGCCGTCGAAGAGCGGCGCCAGCAGCCGCCCTAGCGCTCGGCTCGAGAACTCGTAGCTCAGCGAGAATTCGATGCGGCAGGCGTGCGGTGCGAGCGGCGCGAAGCGCCACCGCCCCGCAAAGCGGCGGAACGGTCCTTCCACCAGTCGCATGTCGATGGCCTCGCCGGGCCGGTTGTCGTTCTGCGTGGTGAAGGAATGGCGCAGGCGCCCGGCGCCGACCGTGAGCGTAGCCTTCGTCGTGCCCGGGCTGCGCTCGTGCACCACCGCCGCCGTGCACCATGGAAGGAAGGCCGGATAGGCTTCGATCTCCTCGACTAGCGCATACATTTCGGCCGCGGAATGCTCGACAATCGCAGACCGGGCGATTTGCTTCATGCAAAACCATGTCCATCGTTGAGAATCGGAAGGCTTTTCACGATTACTTCATCGAGGAGCGCTACGAGGCGGGGCTCGCGCTTGAGGGCTGGGAGGTGAAGGCGATCCGCGGCGGACGCGCGACGATCGGCGAGGCCTACGTCATGGTGCGCGGCGCGGAGCTTTTCCTGATCGGTGCCAATATCAGCCCGCTGCCGACGGTATCGACGCACTTCACGCCCGACCCCACGCGCACGCGCAAGCTGCTGCTGCGCGCCGAAGAGATCCGGCGCCTGATCGGCAAGGTGGAGCAGCGTGGCTACACGCTGGTTCCGCTCAACCTGCACTACAGCAAGGGGCGCATCAAGCTCGAAGTGGGCCTTGGCCGCGGCAAGCTGAAGCACGACAAGCGTGCGGCCGAGCGCGAGCGGGAGTGGAATCGAGAGAAACAGCGGCTGCTACGCCACCGCTGACTTCTTCCCGGCGGGCGTTTCGGCGAGCGCCATCCAGGTCGACACCACCGTATCGGGGTTCAGCGAGAGGCTGTCGATCCCCTGCTCCATCAGCCAGCGCGCGAGGTCGGGATGGTCGGAAGGCCCCTGGCCGCAGATGCCCACGTACTTGCCGTGCTTGCGGCAGGCGCGGATCGACATCGCCAGCATCGCCTTCACCGCCGCGTCGCGCTCGTCGAAGCTTCCCGCGACCAGGCCCGAATCGCGATCGAGGCCGAGGGTAAGTTGCGTAAGGTCGTTCGAGCCGATGGAGAACCCGTCGAAGAGCTCGAGGAACTCCTCGGCCAGGATGGCGTTCGACGGCAGCTCGCACATCATCACGACGCGTAAGCTGTTCTTCCCCCGCTCCAGTCCGTTTTTCTTGAGCAGCTCTATAACGTCACGGGCTTCGCCCACCGTGCGGACGAAAGGCACCATCAGCTCGACGTTGGTCAGACCCAGCTCCTCGCGTACCTTGCGCATCGCCGCGCACTCGAGCTCGAAGCATTCCCGGAACTCGGGCGCAATGTAGCGCGAGGCGCCGCGCCAGCCGAGCATCGGGTTCTCCTCGTCGGGCTCATAGCGCTCGCCCCCGAGGAGTTTTTTGTACTCGTTCGACTTGAAGTCCGACAGGCGGACAATCACCGGCTTCGGCCAGAACGCCGCAGCGATCGTCGCCACGCCCTCGACCAGCTTCTCGCGGTAGAAAGTGCGGGGATCGGCATAGCCTTTGGTCTTCTGCAACAGCTTGGCTTTCAGGTCGGGGGGAAGCTTTTCGTGCTCCAGGCAGGCCTTGGGATGCACGCCGATCTCGTTGTTGATGATGAACTCGAGCCGCGCGAGCCCGACGCCGGCGTTCGGGAGCTGGGCGAACTCGAAGGCAAGCTGCGGGTTACCGACGTTCATCGCGATCTTGACCGGGATGCGGGGCATTTCGCCACGCTCGCGCGTGGAGACCTCGAAGGGCAGCAGCCCTTCGAACACGCTGCCGGTGTCGCCGTCGGCGCACGATACGGTCACAGCTTGCCCGTCCTTCAGCCGCCTGGTGGCGTCTCCGCAACCGACGACCGCCGGGATGCCGAGCTCGCGCGCGATGATCGCAGCGTGGCACGTACGCCCGCCCCGGTTGGTGACGATCGCGGCGGCGAGCTTCATGACCGGCTCCCAGTTCGGGTCGGTCATGTCCGTAACAAGCACGTCGCCCTTTTTGACCCGGCTCATCTGCGACGCGTCCGGGATGATGCTCACCGTGCCGCTGCCGATCTTGTGTCCGATCGCGCGGCCGCTCACGAGTACGCGGGAGCTGCCCTTGAGCGCGAAGCGCTCCTCCACATCGCGGGTGCGTGACTTGACCGTTTCGGGGCGGGCCTGCAGCACGTAGATGCGGCCGTCGGCTCCGTCCTTCGCCCATTCGATGTCCATCGGCCGGCCGTAGTGCTTCTCGATTGCAACGGCGTAGCGCGCCAGTTCCAGGATTTCTGTGTCTCTAAGAGAGAAAACGCTGCGCTGCGCCTCGCCGACGTCCACCACCCGGGTCGATTTGCCGGCCCTGTCCGACTTCCCGAACACCATCTTGTGGAGCTTCGAGCCCAGGCCGCGGCGCACGATCGCCGGCCGCCCCTTCTCCAGCATCGGCTTGTGCACGTAGAACTCGTCCGGGTTCACCGCCCCTTGGACGAGCAACTCGCCCAGCCCATACGAAGATGTGATGAAGACCACATCCCGGAAGCCGGACTCGGTGTCCAGCGTGAACATGACCCCGCTCGAGCCCAGGTCGCTGCGCACCATCTGCTGGACCGCCGCAGAGAGCGCCAATTGTCCGCGGCCAAATCCGTGGTGCGCCCGGTACGAGATCGCGCGGTCGTTGTACAGCGAGGCGTAGACATGCCGGATTGCTTCCAGCACGTTGTCCACCCCGCGGATATTCAGGAAAGTCTCCTGCTGGCCCGCGAAGGACGCCTCGGGCAGGTCCTCGGCGGTTGCAGAAGAGCGTACGGCGAACGAGGTTTCGCTCGAAGTGCTTGCAATAAGCTCATGATATTGTGAGCGTATCTCTTTCTCAAGCGCGGGTGGAAAAGGCTGTCGCGTGATCCATGAGCGCACTTCGGCGCCGCACTCCGCCAAGGCATCCACGTCCTTCGGGTCGAGCGCGCGCAGCCGCTCCTCGATACGCGGAGCGAGCTCGCCGAGGAACTCGCGGAAAGCCTGCGCGGTGGTTGCGAAGCCACCCGGGACGCGGATCCCGGCGGTGGCGAGCCCGCCGATCATTTCCCCGAGCGAGGCGTTCTTGCCGCCGACCTGCTCCAGATCGGCCATGCGCAGATCTTTCAGCCACGCTACACGCATTGGCGTATTTTAGTAGTCATGACGCAGCGCCGCACCGTGTTCTTTGTTTCCGACGGCACGGGTATCACGGCGCAGATGCTCGGACACAGCCTGCTGACCCAGTTCGAGGGCGTCGAGTTCAACCAGGTCACCTTTCCCTTCGTCGATTCGACCGAGAAGGCCGAGGAATGCCTCGCGCGCATCAGCGCCGAGTCCGACAGCGCCCAGCCGATCGTGTTCTCCACGCTCGTCAACAACGACGTGCGCGCCGTGGTGCGCAAGGCGAACGCGCTGTTCATCGATTTCTTCGAGAGCTTCATCGATCCGCTGGAAGCCGGCCTCGGGATCAAGTCGAGCCACACCATCGGCCGCTCGCACAGCGCGATGGACAAAAAGGAGTACCAGCAGCGCATCGAGGCGATCAATTTCGCCATGGCGCATGACGACGGCGCCTCGCACCGCGAGCTGGGCCTGGCCGACGTGATCCTGATCGGGGTGTCGCGCAGCGGCAAGACGCCGACCAGCCTATATCTCGCCATGCAATTCGGCGTAAAGGCCGCAAACTATCCGCTGATCCCCGAGGATTTCCACCGCGGCAAGCTGCCGGAGGCACTGCGCGGCGAGAAGAGTCGCCTATACGGCCTCACCATCGCCCCCGAGCGCCTGCACGAAATACGCAAGGAGCGCCGCCCCGGAAGCCGCTATGCGGAGCTCGACAACTGCCGCTTCGAGGTGGAGGAGGCCGAGGGCCTCATGCGCCGGGAGGGCATCCGCGCGATCAACTCCACCAGCAAGTCGATCGAAGAGATCGCCACCACGATCCTGCGCGAGCTCAGGATCCAGCGCCAGATCTACTGAAAGGGGTCAGGACCCTTTTTGCGGAAAAGGTGTCAGGAGCCCCTTCTGAAAGTCTCGTAAAGACAGATCGCTGCAGCGGCGGCGACGTTCAGCGACTCGCTGCCCTCGGCCATCGGAATACTGACGCGTAACGGTGCCTTTCGCAGCGTTTCCTCGCTCAAGCCGCGTCCTTCGCTGCCGAAGAGCCAGCCAACCGGGTCGGTGAGGTGTGTGTCCTTTATCAGTATGCCGCCGCGGGGAACCGTGCATAGCAGGCTGCCCTTGAACGCATTCAGCTCCGCGCTGAGTTCCGCCGCGGGTTGGACCGCCACGGCGAAGTGGCCGCCCATGCCGGCGCGCAGCGCCTTCGGCGACCACGCGTCCGCACAGCCGCGGTCGAGGACGACTTTGGCTGCCCCGAATGCCGCAGCGGTTCGCACGATGGCGCCGACATTGCTCGGGTCCTGAACGCCTTCAAGAAAAACGCTGACCCGGCCACCGGCACTTTGTGGGCCGGGAATCGCGATCTCGGCCGCCACCCCCCGCGGCGTCTCTGCATCGACTACGCTGCGAAAAAGCCCCTTCGCAAGTAGGACCGGATTTACACCGCTTTCGCGAATCAACGCGGCGATTTCCGCGTCTGCGACGCCATCCTCGGTCGCCAGCAGCGCAACAGGCTTATGGCCGCGCTTGAGCATGGCCGCCAGCAGATGCGGACCGTCGATAAGCGCGCGCTTTTCGCTTCGGCGATAGCGCGCATCCGCAGCAAGCTTCGTCCAGCGCTTGACCTTTGGGTTATCGCGCGAGGTGAGCACGCTCACAGCGCGCAGGTGCGAAAGCCGGCGAAGATGTCCGCCCGATCGGGCGTATAGAAGTTACGGAAGCGTGCATGCGACACGCCGGCCGGCGTTGCAAAGCTCGCGCCGCGCAGCACCTTGTGGGTGGCGAACCAGGGCTCGGAGTACTCCTTGTACGGGTCGCGCACGAAGCCGGGGTACGGCAAGAACGCGCTCGAGGTCCA
>DATFEI010000105.1:0-5163 GCA_035251315.1 Burkholderiales bacterium
GTTCATCCACGCGCGCGGCGGGCGCGCATCGCGCGTTTTCTGCAGCGGTGGCGAGCGGCGCACCAGCGGATCGGCGAAGTAGATCGGCACGTCGGCAATTCTTTGGATGCCCTGGGGTTTCTCAGAACTGCGCTTTTCCTCCACCGAAATCCTGTTCGAAAGCAGCCCGTGCACATCCTTGCCGGAGAGGCAGGCGGCACGGACCTGCTCGATCGTGTCGAACTCGAAGCCCTGCCGCCCGAGCAGGCTGCCCAGCACGCGCAGCACTTTCCAGCCGGGACGCGCGTCGCCGAGCGGGTGCACGACGGCGTAGAAGCTTTGCACGCGTCCTTCCGTGTTGACGAAAATCCCGGAGCTTTCCGTGAACGGCGCGATCGGCAGCAGCACGTCGGCGTAGTCGAGCCCGGTCTTCCACGATGTCAGGCTGACGACACAGTCGGCGGCGCGCATCGCCCGGCGCGCGGCGACCGGATCGGCACAGTCGAGCTCCGGCTCGACGTTGACAAGGACGAACGTCCTCTTCTTCAGGATCTCGTTGACGTTGCCGTCCGCCGGCAGGCCGGCGAGGTAGCCGCCGACCGAGTTAGCGGCTTCACCAAAAATACCCACCCGGACGCCGAGCGCCTGTGCTGCAGCATGAATCTGCGCGGCCTGCGGGTGCTGGACGGCGAAATTTCCGAGGAACACCGCGGCGTTCTTGCCGCCTTTCAGCACTTCGGCAAACGAACCTATTTCATTCGGGATTCCGGACGGGGGAACGATCTTCCGGCTCGCGATCGGCATCAGCCACTCGTCGTCCACCGAGTGCAGCATGTGGATCTGCGCACCGCGCTTCGCTGCCTGACGCAGGCGGTGCGCGATCAGCGGATGGTCCTTGCGCAGGAACGAGCCGATGATGAGCACGCGGTCGAGCTTCTCGAGCTCCGCGATCGGCATTCCGAGCCACGGGATGCCGGCGCGCTTGCCGTCGGCGGAAAAGTCGCTGTCGCGCAGGCGGAAATCCGCGGCCCCCAGCCTTGAGCAAAGGAACAGCTCTTCCAGGGTGGAATGCGGCGAGGCGAGCACGCCGATATCGGCTTCCCGCAGCCGCGGCACGAGGTAGTCGAACGCCTGCTCCCACGCGAGCTCGTGCCATTTCCCGTCGTGCTTCACCATCGGGCGCTGCAGGCGATCGGGAGAGTTGACCCCGTCGTAGGAGAAGCGGTCCTTGTCCGAAAGCCAGCACTCGTTGATGGCCTCGTTCTCGAGCGGCAGGACGCGCATCACCGTGTTCTGCTTCACCTGCACCACGAGGTTCGATCCGAGCGAATCGTGCGGCGAGATCGAGCGCCGGCGCGTGAGCTCCCACGTGCGGGCCTTGTAGCGGAAAGGCTCCGAAGTGAGCGCGCCCACCGGGCAGAGGTCGATCATGTTGCCGGAGAGCTCGGATTCCACCGCGCGGCCGACGAACGACACGATCTCGGCGTTCTCGCCGCGGCCGGCGAGGCCGAGCTCCATCACGCCGGCGATCTCCTGGCCGAAGCGCACGCAGCGCGTGCACTGGATGCAGCGGCTCATTTCCTCCGCCGCCACCAGGGGCCCAAGCTCTTTTCTCAGGACGACGCGCTTTTCTTCCGTAAAGCGCGAGTTGCTCGCGCCGTAGCCCACTGCGAGGTCTTGGAGCTGGCACTCGCCGCCCTGGTCGCAGATCGGGCAGTCGAGGGGATGGTTGATGAGCAGGAACTCCATCACCCCGTTCTGCGCATCCTTGGCCACCTTGGAGTGCGTCCACACCTTCATGCCTTCGGTGACCGGCGTGGCGCACGCGGGCAGCGGCTTCGGCGCCTTCTCGATCTCGACCAGGCACATGCGGCAGTTGGCGGCTATCGAAAGCTTCTGGTGGTAGCAGAAGTGCGGCACGTAGACGCCGAGCTTGTTTGTGGCGTCCATCACCGTGGCGCCCTGCTTGACTTCGACTTCGATCCCGTCGACGAAGAGCTTCGGCATCAGGCGGCCTCGGCCATGTTGCGCACGACGTGAGGCTCGTGCCTCGCGCCGGAGCGTCCCCAGCGGGGTTCAATGTCCTTTTCCACGAGACATTTCTTGTGTTCGATGTGGTGGACGAATTCGTCCCGGAAGTGCTTGATGAAGCTCTTCACCGGGAGCGCCGCGGCGTCGCCGAGCGCGCAGATCGTGCGGCCGGCGATATTGTCCGAGACGTCGTCGAGGAGCGCGAGGTCCTCGATGCGGCCGCGAGCGTTCTCGATCCGGTTCACCACGCGGTACAGCCAGCCCGTGCCCTCGCGGCACGGCGTGCACTGGCCGCAGGACTCCTCGAAGTAGAAGTACGACAGGCGCTCGAGCGCGCGCACCATGCAGGTGGAGTCGTCCATCACGATGACGGCGCCCGAGCCGAGCATCGACCCGGCCTTGGCGATCGAGTCGTAGTCCATGTCGGTCTGCATCATGATGTCCGCGGGCAGCACCGGCATCGAGGAGCCGCCGGGGATCACCGCCTTGAGGCTGCGGCCGGTCCGCACCCCGCCCGCCATCTCGAGCAGCTTGGCGAACGGCGTGCCAAGCCTTACCTCATAGTTGCCGGGCCGGTTGACATGGCCCGTGACCGAGAAAAGCTTGGTGCCGCCGTTGTTCGGCCGGCCGAGCGCAAGGAAGGCCTCCCCGCCGTTGCGTATGATCCAGGGCACCGAGGCGAAGGTTTCGGTGTTGTTGATGGTGGTGGGCTTGCCGTACAGCCCGTAGCTGGCCGGAAACGGCGGCTTGAACCGCGGCTGACCTTTCTTGCCCTCGAGCGACTCGAGAAGCGCGGTCTCTTCGCCGCAGATGTAGGCGCCGTAGCCCGGCACCGCGTAGAGCTCGTAGCTGAAGTCGGAGCCGAGGATGTTGCTTCCGAGGTAGCCCGCGTTGTACGCCTCTTTCAGCGCCTCCTCGAACTGCTCGTAGATCTCCCAGATCTCGCCGTGGATGTAGTTGTAGCCCGCGGTCGCCCCCATGGCGTAGCCCGCGATCACCATGCCTTCGATTACCGAGTGCGGGTCGTAGCGCAGCAGATCCCGATCCTTGCAGGTGCCCGGCTCGCCCTCGTCGGAGTTGCACACGACGTACTTCGGGCCGGCGTACTGCTTGGGCATGAACGACCACTTGAGCCCGGTCGGGAAGCCCGCGCCGCCGCGCCCGCGCAGCGCGGATTTTTTGACTTCAGAAGTGACCTGATCCGGAGGGATGCGGTCGGTCAGTATCTTTCGCAAAGCCTGATATCCGTCGCGCGCCTCGTAGTCCTTCAGCCGCCAGTTGCGGCCGTCGAGGCCCTTCATCAGGATCGCGTCGGGTCCGTAGTCGAGCATCACGCCGGTGTTCATGACTTTAGGTCGTCCAGCAGCTTGTCGAGCTTCTCGTTCGACATGTAGTCGTGCATCTTCTTGTTGTTGACGAGCACCACCGGCGCCATCGCGCATGCGCCCATGCACTCGCCCTCCTTGAGCGTGAAGCGTCCGTCGGCAGTGGTCTCGTTGAAGTCGATGCCCAGCTTCGCGCGCAGGTGGTCGGCCGCAGCGAGCGCGCCCTGCAGGCCGCACGGCAGGCAGGTGCACAGCGTGAGCTTGTGGCGGCCGGTCGGCTTCAGGTTGTACATGCTGTAGAAGGTCGCCACCTCGTAGACCTGGACCGGCGGCATGTCGAGGTACTGCGCGACGTAGTCCATGGTCTCGGTGGAGAGCCACCCCTTCTCGTCCTGCGCGATGATGAGCGCGCTCATCACCGCCGACTGCTTCTGCTCCGCCGGGTACTTGGCAATCTCCCGGTCGATCTTTTTCAAGGAATCCGTAGTCAGCATGGCAAATGAGTCAGCGGTCGACGTCTCCGAAGACGATGTCCAGCGTGCCGATGATCGCCACCGCGTCCGCGAGCATGTGGCCCTTGGAGATCTCATTCATCGACGAGAGGTGGCAGAACGCCGGCGAGCGCAGCTTCATGCGGTAGGGCTTGTTCGCGCCGTCGGAGATGAAGTACACGGCGAACTCGCCCTTCGGATGCTCGATCGCCGCGTAGGCCTCGCCCTCGGGCACGTGCATGCCTTCGGTGAAGAGCTTGAAGTGGTGGATGAGCTCCTCCATGCTGAGCTTCATCTCGCGGCGCGCCGGCGGCGCGACCTTGTGGTTGTCGACCATCACCGGCCCGGGGTTCTCGCGCAGCCACTTGATGCATTGCTTGACGATGCGGTTCGACTGGCGCATCTCCTCGATCCGGCACAGATAGCGGTCGTAGGTGTCGCCGTTCACGCCGACCGGCACGTCGAACTCCATGCGCTCGTACACCTCGTAGGGCTGCTTCTTGCGCAGGTCCCACTCGATGCCCGAGCCGCGCAGCATGACGCCGCTGTAGCCGAGGGCGAGCGCGCGTTCGGGCGAGACCACGCCGATACCGACCGTGCGCTGCTTCCAGATGCGGTTGTCGGTGAGCAGCGTCTCGTACTCGTCCACGTACTTCGGGAAGCGCTCGGTGAAATCCTCGATGAAGTCGAGCAGCGAGCCTTGGCGGTTGCGGTTCAGCTCCTTGAGATCCTTCTCGCTTCTGAATCTGGAGGGCTCGTAATGCGGCATGGCGTCAGGGAGGTCGCGGTACACGCCGCCCGGGCGGTAGTACGCCGCGTGCATGCGTGCACCGGACACCGCCTCGTAGCAGTCGAGGAGATCCTCGCGCTCGCGGAAGCAGTACAGGAATACCGTCATCGCGCCGAGGTCGAGCGCCTGGGTGCCGAGGAACAGAAGATGGTTCAGGATGCGCGTGATCTCGTCGAACATCACGCGCACGTATTGCGCGCGGATCGGCACCTCGATACCGAGCAGCCTCTCGACCGAGAGCACGAAGGCGTGCTCGTTACACATCATCGAGACGTAGTCGAGCCGGTCCATGTACGGCAGGTTCTGGAGGTAGGTCCGGTGCTCCGCAAGCTTTTCGGTGGCTCTATGCAGCAGGCCAATATGGGGATCGGCGCGCTGAATGACTTCGCCGTCGAGCTCAAGCACCAGGCGCAGCACGCCGTGCGCCGCCGGGTGCTGCGGCCCGAAATTCAGCGTGTAATTGCGGATCTCAGGCATCCCGGTCTTCGGCGTAATGGTCTTCGCGCACGATGCGCGGTGTGACTTCGCGCGGATCGATGGTCACCGG
>DATFEI010000089.1:0-14630 GCA_035251315.1 Burkholderiales bacterium
TGCACGGCGAGGCGGATCAGCTCCTTGTGCTCGTCAAAGTCGACGGTCGGCGACTCTCCGGTGGTGCCGACCACCACGATGCCGTCGGTACCCTCGGCGACGTGCCAGTCGATCAACTCCTTGAAGCGGCCGACGTCCAGGCGGCCGTCCTCGTGCATGGGAGTGACGATTGCGACCAGGCTTCCTGTGATCATGCGGGGATTCTAACGCGACTTGCGTCGCCCCGTACGGCGCAGAGCCTCTGGAGCACCGCGTTCGCGCTCTCGCCTTGCTCGAAAGCAACGATCGTCAGCTCGTGGAAAGCTTGCGGCAGCTCCCCCGGACGCAGCAGGAAGCTTGGATTCGAAGGCTTGCCGAAGCGCTCGTTCCCCGCCATGAAGGTCTCGTAGATCAGGACCCCGCCTTCTTCGAGCGCCGCGGCGAGGCGGCCGAAAAGCGGCCGGTGCAGATAGTTCGTGACCACGATCCCGCCGAAGTGCTGGCCAGCGAACGGCCACGGGCTGCCGTCCTCCAGGTCTGCTCTCACAAACTTCACCCCCGGGATCGCCTGCGGCTCCCGGTCAACCGCCACCACGTCCAGGCCGCGCGCGGCGAAGAGCTTCGCGTGGCGCCCCGGTCCGCTCGCCACGTCGAGCACAGGCCCGCGGGCGATAAGCGGCGCCCAGCGCATCACCCACTGCGACGGGGTGTCAAGAGCTGCGTGCGCCATGCTCGGCCAGCAGCTTCCTCAGGATCGAGCGATGGCAGCGCCCCTCGTCCTCGCAGTAGCAGCCGAGCGAGAAATCGGCATGATGCGACAGCCGCGCGAGCAGCTCGAGCAGCCGCGCGGCTTCCGGCTTCGCCATCTCGCGGCGGTAGTCGCGCTCGAACTTCGCCCAGCGCTTATCGGTGAACGGCTGCGACAGCGCCCAGCTAACGACCTTCTGACTCGGCGCGAGCTCCGGCAGCCATACGTCGTAGTAATCCAGGCGCGCATAGTCCTTCTTCTTCACCCCGCGCGGCGGACGCCTCGCGGCGCCGATGCGCAGACCCTCGCCCCGCCCGCGTGGGCTGCCGAGGCGGACGATGTGGATCATGCAAGCAGCCTTCGGAAGAACACCACGCGCTCGGTCTCCTCGAAGCCGAGCGCGCGGTGCACCACATGGCTGATCGAGTTCTCGAGCACCGCGTCGGAGGCGAGCTCGCGGCAGCCGGCGGCGCGGGCCCAGTCGGTGACCGCGGCCACCAGCAAGGCGGCCACGCCCTTGCGCCGCGCCGGTGGCACGACATAGAGACCGTCGAGGAACGCGACCGGGGAGGACTCGGTTCCGTTCACGTAATCGCTGCGCAGCGACGCCTCGGCGAACCCGATCGCCTCGTGCGAGGACGAATAGGCGATGAACTGGCGGTAGCGGGCGGCATTCGAAACGAAGGCCGTCATTTCGGCCAGGTGCTGCTCACGTGTGCAGCCCGGCCAGAGCGCCTCGCGCAACCGCAGCCAGCCCGGATGGTGGGCCGATTCACACGCCTCGATCTTCACCGGCGGCTAAGTTACACCGAAAGCTGCCGAGCGTAGGTCTGGGCGTCGGCCAGGCGCGTGACGACCTCGTCCGCCCCGGCGGCGAGAAGCCTCGGCTTCACCCGGTCGATGCCCGTGCCGCTGCACAGCGCGACCACGATCTTGATGTCGGTAAACCGCTTCCTCACCCGGCGCGCGAGGTACGCCGCATGGCTCGCGGCCTGCGGCGGCACTGCGCAAATGCAGACGAGCTTGGAGGGCTCTGCTCCCACGCACTCGAGCATCTCCGCGGCCAGGCTCTTGGACGAAAAGAGCTCCGCGCCTGGAAGCAGCCGCGCCAGCATCGCGCCGGCCAGATCGTCGGCTTCGTCATGCGCGGGAAGGATGCACACGTGCCGGCACTGCGCTTCGGCTGGCTCCTTGTCCGGGATCTCCTCGACGATTTCGCGCACCGTATCGAGGACAAAGCGCTCGCGCGCGGGGTCGAGCGCCCCCGCGTGGCGGTCGCCTTCGGCGAGCGACAGCGCGGGGACGATGACGGAGTCGTACAGCGCGGCAACGCCGTGCTCGCGCGCATGCTCGTGGGCGAGCGCCATGGCCTCCTCGTCGTCGAGGGCGATCAGCCGCTGGTAGAGGCGCGCCTCCGGCGTGAGAACCGGCTCTACGCCGAGCAGCATGTTGAGCCAGCCCATCTCGGGGATGTAGCGACCCATGACCGCGATGCAGACGGTGAGCGGCACGGCGAGGAGCAGCCCGACAGGCCCCCACAGCCAGGTCCAGAATAGCGCCGCGGCGATCACCGCGATCGCCGAGAGCCCAGCGCTTCGGCCATAGAGCCACGGCTCGATCGCATTCACGAGGATCAACTCGAGAACGAGGAAGGTGCCAAGAACCCAGATGACCTCGCTCCAGCCGTCGAAAATCGCGAACGCGACCAGCGCCGGCGCCGCGACCGCCAACCACACGCCGACATAGGGGATAAAGCGCAGCAGCGTGCCAAGCAGCCCCCAGAGCATCGCGTTGGGGACGCCGATGAAGTGCAGCGCGATGCCGAACGGGATGCCGAAGCACGCGTTCACGAGAAGCAGCGTCGAGAGATAGCGGCTGACGCGGTCCGAAGCCTCCCCCAGCGCCTGGGTCGTGATGTTGATCCGCCGCGCGCCGATGAGGCCGATCAGCCGCTCGCGCAGGTTCTCCCGGTTGAGGAGCATCAGGATGGTGAACACCACCACCGCGAGCGCCGTGCCGATCGGCTTCACGAACGGACCTACCCACTCGGCGAGCGCGGCAAACGTGCTCGGCGGCGTTTCGGTCACCGGCAGCGGCGCCGCCGCAGCGGGCGCGGCCTCGCTTTCGAGCTCCTTGATCGCCTCGGCCGCCTTGCCGAGGGCGCCGTCGTCCGGCGCGCGCAACGCGCGCGCCTTCTCGCGGATGTTCTCGCGGTACTCGGGCAGCTTCGCCGCGAGCGAAAGCGCCTCGCGCGCGGCGACGTAGCCGACGCCGCCGATCAACCCGCCGGCGACCGCGACGGCGACGAGGGTCGACGCGATGCGCCCCAGCCGCAATTGCTCGAGGCGGCGTACCACCGGCGCGAGCAGGAACGAAGCGAGGATGGCGAGCGCGAGCGGGATGAGCACGTCGCGCGCGAGGTACAGGACCGCCGCGGCGACCAGCAGCCCGGCGAGCGACGAGGTCTTACTGGCTAAGAGCAAACAGCAGCAGCGACCGTGCGGTCACCTCGTACTCGTGACCGAGCGGAAATTGCGGCTCTTCCTTCGAATCGGGGAAGTTCGTGTCGGCGAGCAGCTTCCAGCGCTCGCCGCCGTTGGCCTGGGGAAGCCGGAACTTCACCAGGTCCTGCCACGGATTGAAAATGATGAGGAGCGTCGCCTCCTCGCCGCGCTTGTGAATACCGGTGGTCTGCGCACGGCCGTCGAGCAGCATGCCGAAGCAGCGCACGTTGGCATCCTTCCAGTGCTCCTCGCGCATCTCCTCGCCGGTGGCATTGATCCAGGTCACGTCCTTCACGCCGAGCTCCGCGTCGAACGTGCCCGAGAGAAAGCGCGGGCGCCGCAGGATCGGGTAGCGGCTGCGCAGGCCGATCAGCTTCTGCACGAAGCCGATCAGGCGCTGCGCCCGATCGTCGTGCACCCAGCGCAGCCAGGAGATCTCATTGTCCTGGCAGTAGGCGTTGTTGTTGCCGCGCTGGCTGCGGCCGAACTCGTCGCCGGCGAGCAGCATCGGCGTGCCCTGCGAGAGCAGCAGCGTGGCGAGCATGTTCTTCATCTGGCGCTTACGCAGGCCGCGGATCGCTTCGTCGTCCGTGGGTCCCTCGACGCCGTGGTTCCACGAGCGGTTGTGCGAATGGCCGTCCTTGTTGCCCTCGCGGTTCGCCTCGTTGTGCCTGTCGTTGTACGTGACGAGGTCGTAGAGAGTGAAACCGTCGTGCGCGGTGATGAAGTTGACGCTCGCCCACGGCTGGCGGCCGCGGCGGTTGAAGATGTCGGGCGAGCCGCACAACCGCGGCGCGAGCGCGCCCGGCGTGGCTTCGCCTCTCCAGTAGTCGCGCACCGTGTCGCGGAACTGGTCGTTCCACTCCGCCCACCCAGGCGGGAAGCGCCCGAGCTGGTAGCCACCCGGCCCGCAGTCCCAGGGCTCGGCGATCAGCTTCACCTTGGCGAGCACCGGGTCCTGCATGAGCGCCTTCATGAAGCCGTTGTAGGTGTCGAACCCGCTCGGCTCGCGCGCGAGGATGGTCCCGAGGTCGAAGCGGAAGCCGTCGACGTGCATTTCCTCGGCCCAGTAGCGCAGGCTGTCGCACACCATCTGGATCACCACCGGGTGGGAGAGATTCAGCGTGTTCCCGGTGCCGGTGTCGTTGATGTAGTAGCGCCGGCTGTCGGCGATCAGGCGGTAGTACGACGCGTTGTCGATTCCCTTGAAGGAAAGCGTCGGTCCGAGCTCGTTGCCCTCGGCGGTGTGGTTGTAGACCACGTCGATGATCACTTCGAGCCCCGCATCGTGGAAGCGCGCCACCATCTCCTTGAACTCCTGCAGCGTCTTCGACGGGTCGGAGGCGTAGCGCGGGTCGGGCGCAAAAAAGCCGATCGAGTTGTACCCCCAATAATTTCTAAGATTCTTCTTAAGCAAGAATTCATCATCGATGAAGGTGTGCACGGGCAGCAGCTCGACCGAGGTCACGCCGAGGGACTTGATGTAGGCGATGACCTCCTTCACCGCTAGGCCGCAATACGTGCCGCGCTGGTGTTCCGGCACTCTGGGGTGCAGCTTGGTATAGCCGCGCACGTGGGTCTCGTAGATGATCGTCCGGTCCCAGGGGACCGGGTGCCATTGCCGCTCGCGCGCCCAGTCGAAGTTCGGATCGACCACCATGCACTTCGGCACGAAAGGGGCGCTATCGCGCGAGTCGAACGAGAGATCGGTATTGTCGGCGCCCACGGTGTAACCGAAGATGGCCGGGTCCCATTTCAGCTCGCCCATATGCGCACGCGCGTACGGGTCGAGCACGAGCTTGTTCGGGTTGAAGCGGTGGCCTTCCTCGGGCGCGTACGGGCCGTGCACGCGGAAGCCGTAAGCGGTGCCGGGACCGATGTCCGGCACGTAGCCATGCCAGATCTCGTCGCGGAACTCGGGCAGCTCGATGCGCTCCCGTTCTTTCCCTTCGGAATCAAAGAGACAAGCTTCGACTCGGGTCGCGTTGGCGGAGAACAGCGCGAAGTTCACTCCCTTGCCGTCCCAGGTGGCGCCTCGCGGGTAGGGCAGGCCCTCCCTGACCCGGCGCAGCTCGGGTGCGTTCATGTGAGCGAGACAATGGGGCGCAAGGCTCGTGCCCGGAATGCTCCGTTCGGCGCATTCGGCGCGGTCTTTGCTGACACCGGGACATGGTGGACATGGCCGGCTGGGACCGCTTCGTACACAGCCCGCCCGGGCGTCGCTTCCAGGACCGCTACCGCCGCAAGCGCCGGGACAAGGGCAGCGGATGGAAGCGTTGCGCTCTCGTTTGCGGGGGTATCGCGCTCGCCCTGGTGGGAGTCTTCTTCATGGCCGTGCCGGGCCCGGGAATTCCCATCCTCGCCATCGGCTTGGCGCTCGTCGCGCAGGAGTCGGCCGCGATGGCCCGGCTCCTTGACCGCACCGAGCTCCGGCTGCGGCGGCTCTGGAAACGCGTACGGAAACGCTAACTGCAAAGAACCAGGTTCGCGAACTCGACCAGCATTTCCGGCCTCAGATACGCGGCAAAAGCGGTCGCACTCACGAACGCAAAGACGGCCACCCATACCGCCTTAAGCCACAGCTTGTGCATGCCTTCGCTCCACCAGCGGCTTCTCATTGACCGGCAGGTTAACCAGCGCCGCGAACACTCCAAGCGCGATCGACGTCATGAAGGCTCCATTGTACGACCCGGTGACGTCGTACAGGTGGCCCGCAAGCCATACGCCGATGAAGCTGCCAATCTGGTGGCCGAAGAACACGAGCGCCGTAAGCGTCGCCATGTAGCGCAGGCCGAAAATCTGGCCCACGAGCCCGTTGGTGAGCGGCACGGTCCCCAGCCAGAGCAGGCCGATGCCGCAGGCAAAGACATAGAGCGTTGCCGGCGAAAGCGGCAGGAACACCAGCATGGCGATGAGGACGGCGCGAACCCCGTAAATGGTCGAGAGCAAATACTTCTTGCTGAAGCGGCCACCGGCCCAGCCAGCCCCGAGGGTTCCCACGACGTTGAACAGTCCGATCAGCGCAAGCGCGGTCATGCCGTGCGTGGCGCTCAACCCGGCGTCGGTGACGAACGCCGGCAGGTGCACGGTAAGCATGGCGATGTGGAAGCCGCACACGAAGTAACCCCAAAACAGCAGATGGAACCCCCGCTCGCGCATCGCCTCGCGCAGCGCAGCCCCCAGCGACTGCCCCGCCGCCGCGGCGGCCGGGCGGCCGGAAAGCGCCGCGGCGAGCGGCATGATGAGCGCCGTCAGCCCGGCCATCACCAGAAGTGCGACATGCCAGTCGAAGCGGCCGATCAGGAGCTGCGTCACCGGGAGAAGCGCGAATTGCCCGAAGGAGCCCGCAGCCGTGGCCACGCCGAGCGCCGTGCTGCGCTTCTCCGGCACCACGCTGCGGCCGATGACGGCCAGCACCGTCGCGAAGGTCGCTCCAGCGAGCGCCCCTCCGACGAGCAACCCCGCGGCGAAATGCATCGCGAGGGACGTTTGCGCGAACGACATGCCGGCAAGGCCGAGCACATAAAGCGCCCCGCACGCGGCGATGACCCTGCCGCTGCCGTAGCGGTCGGCGATTGCGCCCGCTATCGGACCGAGCGCGCCCCACACTATCTGCTGCAGCGCGAGCGAGAAGGACAGCACCTCCCTGCCCCAGCCGAATTCCAAGCTGATCGGCTGCAGGTACAGGCCGAAGCCAGCGCGCGCACCGAAGCCCAGGAAAAGGACGAGACAGCCGCAGAGAAGCACGAGGCCGGGATTCACGGCGGGCAGTCTACCGGCTGGCCTGTCCAGGAACAGGCACAGTTACAGGTGTAATCAGGATGGCAGCTTCTCCACCTGGGGCAGGTTGCAAGCGAGGATCGCTTTTCGGAGTGCCTCGATCGCCTCGGGACGCGGGAAGCTGCGCCGCCAGGCGAGGCCGACGCGACGCGTCGGCGCCGGCCGCGCGAACGGCAGGATGCGGATCAGGTCCGAGGCGCCGCCGCTTACGTTGGTCGAAGTCGCGGGCAGCACGGTGACGCCGACGCCGCCTGCGACCATCTGGCGGATGGTCTCGAGCGAGCCGCCCTCCACCGTCTTCGCGAGCGCGCTGCGCTCGCGCGAGCGCACGGTGTGGCAGATCTCGAGGACCTGATCGCGGAAGCAGTGGCCCTCGCCCAGCAGCAGCAGGCTCTCCCTCGCGAGCTCATCGGAGGTCACGCGCTTGCGGTTCTCCCACGGGTGCCCCTTGGGAACGGCGACCAGGAACGGCTCGTCGTACACCGCGCGAGTGACCACCCCCGGCGCCTCGAAGGGTAGCGCGATCAGGATCACGTCGACCTCGCCGCTCTTCAACTCTTCGGCAAGGCGATGGGTGAAATTCTCCTGGATGAGGAGCTGCATCGCGGGCGCGGTGCGCCGCAGAATCGGGATCAGCTTGGGCAGCAGGTAGGGGCCAATGGTGTAAATGGCGCCCAGGCGCAGCGGCCCCGCGAGCGGGTCCTTGCCCGCCGCCGCGATTTCGCGGATGCGCGATGCCTCTTCCAGCACGCGCTGCGCCTGCTCGACGATCTTCTCGCCCGCCGGGGTCACGCTCACCTCGCCCGGCCCGCGCTCGAACAGCGTCACCCCGAGCTCCTCCTCGAGCTTCTTTACCGCCACCGACAGCGTCGGCTGCGACACGAAGCATGTTTCCGCTGCCCGACCGAAGTGGCGCTCGCGCGCCACCGCGACGATGTAGCGGAGCTCGGTCAGGGTCATTTGTTCCTGGCGACGAAGTAGAGCGGAATCCCGAGCACCATGATCGTGAGTCCCGCGAACACCGCGACCCCGAACTCCACCGCAAAGCGCACGTAGTTGATGCTCGAATAGAGCATGTAGAGACAGGCGATGCAGAAGGCAATCGGGACGACCGGATACAGCGGCACGCGGAACGGCGCTTCCGGGTTGCTCCTCCTGAAGACAAAGAGGGTGATTGCCGTCAGCAGGAAGAACGTCCAGAAGACTGGCGAGGTATAGGCCACCATCGCGCTGAAGCCGTCCGGTGTCACCGCGCTCGCCGCCACGAGAACGAGCGTAATCGCCCCTTGCACGAGCAGCGCGTTGGCCGGCGTGCTGCCCGCCTCGCGCCAAGCGCCCAGCGTTCCGAAGAATGCGAAGTCGCGCCCGAGCGCATATGTAGTGCGTGCGCCAGTAAAGACCGCCGCGTTCATCGTGGTAAGCGCGGCAAGGCACACGATCAGGGCGATCAGCACTGCGCCCTTGTCGCCGAGCGCCAGGCGGGTGAGGTCCGCGGCGACAGCCTTGGATTCCTTCATCCCGCCCAGGCCGAGCGCCGTCAGGTACGCGACGTTGACCAGAAGGTAGATCACCGTCACGGTAAGGATCCCGAAGAGCAGGATCCGGGTCATGTTCCGGCGCGCGTCGCGCACTTCGCCAGAGAGGTACGCGGCCTCGTTCCAGCCCCCGAACGTGAGCAGCACGAAGATCATCGCGAGCCCGAACGAGCCGCCGCTCCCGGCCGCCGCCGACTTCGCCGGCGCGCCCCCCAGGAGGCCCGCCACGACTAGGAACACGAGGCCGGCGAACAGCAGATACTGCATGACCTTCTGCAGGCCCTTGGACTGCAGCGTGCCGGCGACGTTGAGCGCTGTGAGCGCCACGACACCGATCGCGGCGTAGATTGCCGAGCTCTTGTCACCGAGACGCAGGATTTCCGAAGCGTAGTCGCCGAACACGAACGCGACCGCCGCGATGGCGCCGGTCTGGATGACGGTCATGCGCGACCAGGCAAAGACAAACGCCACGCCGCGTCCCATGCCGCGCGACAGGAATGCATATTCGCCGCCCGTATCCGGATGGCGCGTGGCAAGCTCCGCATACACCAGCGCGCCACACAGCGAGATGACGCCGCCGAGCACCCAGGCGGCGAGAAACTCGGCGCCGCTCGACGTGTTGCTGGCGACGATGGACGGCGCCTTGAAAATCCCGGCGCCGATCACCATGCCGCAGATCAGGATGATGCCGTCCGAAACGGAGAGCAGCGGCTTCGGCGCTACCTTGCTCGGGTTGCTGTCCAAGGGAAACTCCTCTTGTTGTTGCCGTCGGTAACGGTCACGTCGCCTGCGATGCGGTCACCTTTCAGCTCGCCGACGAAGTAGTGGTGCCAGGCGCGGTTGTTGACCACGCCGGTGACGATGATCTTGATCTCCTCGCCGCGCAGCCGGCTGTTGCGCACCAGCAGGTCCCTGCCCTGGGCTGCGACGTCGATGTCGAGCACCTGAAATTGCTGCTCCACGCGAAAGCTCCAGGCTCCGCCGTGCCCCGGAATCTCGCTCGTCCACGTGCCGCGCGCGTCCGCGGGCACAATCCAGAGCTCCACGCGCGACACTCCGCCGACGCCCACCGGCTTCTCCGGCGCGCGCATCTCGAGCCGCTCATCGGGCGGCCAGTCACCTATGCCACCGTCGTGCGACACAATCCGCGTGCCGGGCTTGAGCGCGAGGAGCTTCGGCAGCAGCTTGGCGTTGACCTCGGGCAGCAGGTAGAACGCGACCACGCTCGCCGCCGAAAGGTCGGTTTCGAAGATGTCCTTCACCATGAACTGCGTTCGGTCCGCCACTTCGGCCTTTCGCGCGTTCTCGGTCGCATGGCGCACCAGGTTCGGGTCTATGTCCACTCCCAGGGCACGCGCGCCGCGTTTCGCCGCTTCGATCACGATCCGCCCGTCGCCGGAACCCAAATCGATGAGGTAGTCGCCCTTCTTCACCTCCGCCATGCGCAACATCCGCTCGACGATCTCCATTGGCGTCTGCACGTACGGCACCGTGCCGTCGTCCCAAGCCCAGGTCTGGGCCTGCGCGAGCGCCGGCGCCGCCGCCGCGAGGGCCGCGGCTATCAAGGCTTTAGATTTCATAAACGGAGGCTAAGTCTACCGGACCGATCGCCCTGCGCTGTAGACGCGTTTCGACGCGGTAGCGCCGTTACATTGGCTCCTGTATACGGTCGCCGAGTTACTCGTGGAACAACAGGCTGTCATGAAACTGGTCCTCTCGTTCGTGCATCCGACGAAGCCGGCGCGCATCGTGGGACCCTTCAACTCCGTCCGGCTGGACGGGGACAGCATCCGAGAGCTGGGCAACGGCGGGCTCGTCGCTTATCACCGAGAGCGCCTGTGGGAGGTCGAGGGCGAGAAGTACTTTCGGCTGGACGCGACCTCCCGCGTACGCGTTCACTTCGAGCGTAGCCGGCCCGATCCGCACGCCCGCTCCCGATCGCGTGACTTCGGGCCTTTCGAGCGCTTTTCCGCCGTTGACGGCATCGCCTACACAGATAACCAGGTGTTCGCGTTCGCCGATTCCAAGGTGGGGGATTGGTTCTGCTATGACGACGGGCGCCATTGGGCGGTGATGATCGTCACCGACGCCGCTTCCCGGGGGATCCACGCGCTCGGACTACTGCTCGCCTTCGCCCCCGCCCTCCCCGGCGTCATCGGTGCCTGGCAGGATGCCAAGCTCCTGTACGTGGCCCGTGCCCAGTGCATCCGCTCGCACATCGAGAGCGTCATCGGGAATTGCGATCGCTGGCCCGGCAGAGTGACCGCCATCACCTGGGAAACCCATCCGGATCCCGCTGCCCGGGAGGCGGAGCTTTATGCAGAACACCTTAGCGCATCAGGGCAGCGCGCAGCGGCCTAGCGAGGAAGCGCCGGCCGCTAAAATGGCGGCCGAGCCCCGGTAGCTCAGTGGATAGAGCAGCCCCCTCCTAAGGGGCAGGTCGCACGTTCGATTCGTGTCCGGGGTGCCAAACACAACAGCTAGTTATATGAACATCCCGGCTTCCGCGGCCGGTCATCATCCTGTTTGGCTATGACTCTGGCTATGACCTGGTGCAAGGCGCGCTACGAAACGCGCAGGAGGCGCGCAAGTCGTCGGTGCTACCCGAGCACCACCCCGAGCCGTAGCGTGCAGCCCGCGCGTTCGGTGCTACGGTCAATCGTCGCGGCGGCCGACCGGGTTGTTTCGCTAGAAGGCTGAATTTGACAAGCGCGATACTTTTAGAATCGCAGCCCACAGCATTACCGCGGGGAGGCGGCATGTTGGGGAGCGTGGGGGATCACGGCAACGTGGTGAACGTCGGCCGCGGCAGCCGACGAGACGTGTGGCTCACCCGTGCTGGCTGGCTATGGCTCATCTACTTCGTTAGCGTGACTGGGCTCGCTATTAGCTGGCTGCTTAGCTAGCCAGTTCGGCCGTTCCATCATGGCTCGAGTTCATTCTACGAAGTGAACAAGGCCCGCCGTTATCTTCGCGTCCTGAAAGCCGTCCAAGTCGCAGAGTAGAACCTCACGCTATTTATCCGCACGTCGCGCTTGTATTTGAAATATCGTGTGCGGCCGTCCGTGTATTTGCCACGCCCCGTGCCGCTAATCACAAAAGTTTTTCCTTGGATGCAGCGCTTGAGAGGATTATCAGCGCCAGTTGAACAGGCTGATGGGGAAAGCAAATGCCTAGCGGTTTCGGAACTACGAATCTATTTCCAGTACTGCGGCACGATGGCCAGGATAGTCTCCAGCCGATCAGCGATTGGCTGTATGGGTGGACATTGCCGTTGGTGTGGTTCGTTCTTGCTGTGGTGCTCCTCGCTAGGATCTTGTGGTCTTGATCTGCGCTCACAAGGGAGGAAAAATGGGAAGCTACGAGTACAAGGGTTACGAAATCACGGTAACCACCACTCCGTTTGCTGGAAGCGATGCATTCTCGCCAGCGATGTTCACGATCAACCGGACGGGCGAGCTGGGGTCTCTTCACTGGGACGCCATCTATCAAATATTCTCTAGTCCAGAAGACGCGGACGGAGCAGCGCACGCGGCTGCCCGCGCGTGGATTGACGAGCGGGGCGATCAATAGGCGGCTCGACGCGCACGGCCAGCAACCGGCGCCCCTTTGCCATTCGCGCTCACGCCTCCCACGGCACGCCGTAGCACGCGCGCTGGCGCTCGGGCCTGCCGTGCCAGGAATCGCGCACAAGCCATGCGGCTTGGTACACCGAGGAAAAGGCCAGCATGCGCTCGGCCAGGCGCACGGCGCGCTCGCGCCTGCCGATGCGGCCGATAGTGGGTTGCAGCGCTGTCTCGGGCAGGCGGTCCATCTCAGTGCTTCGCCCGCTTGGAGCCGTATGCCAATGTCAAAAGCTCCCACATGGCGGCGATCGCACTCTCTGGCGCCATGTGGTAGCACATGCGAGCTACGAGCAGAAATTCCGCCTCGCTGAACTGAGCCGAGGGGGTGAGCATACGAGCGCAAATGAGATCGAATTCGGTGCGCCGCGCTTCGCGCGGGCGAGTACTACCCTTCGATGCAGCCATGACGTGCCCTCCAGCGCGCCTCATGGTCAGGCGGGCGCGGTGTTTCCAAGCTCAGCACCCGCTCTCGCACGAAAAAACGTCGCCCATGATCGTTGGTGGTTCAGGTGGTTCCTTAGTTAGTCCGCTATGGTCCAAGACACCATCAAATTTCGCCGGGGGCCCGTTAGTCATCTGGAGATTCACGGTCACGTCGAACCTATTAACGTTTTTCGTGGCGGTCAGCGTGCCACCGGTGACGGTTCCCTCAAAATAGCCCAGTTTTGTCCAAATCAACCAGAAGCCACCCTCGTTTATCTTTACCGTATGGCCTGGGACGGTCGGTAAAGGTGACTCATGCGTTACTAGCCCCGAAAACCAGCCGGTGGTGTGCTCGCCACTGACTTTTCCGTTGTAGGTACCGCTGAAACCCGCGAAGTTACACAAGTCCTGCCAACACCATTCCATGCCCGAGCACTTCCCGTCGATCAGCTTGACTGGAGGAGGAGCGGCGGCCACGGCCGTTGATGCGATCAGGAAGAGCAATCCCACGAACACGCTTACACGCCGGGTCGTCATATGCACCTCCTCAATGGTTCCGCTCGTCGCTCCGGATCGTCGACTCAGAACGCAGCAAAATCTGCGCCGGTTGGCTCGCAGAGGAGAGCCGTCCCCCGACCGACGTTTTTCTCCGGATCATCCAGCTTCAAAGCCGAAGCGCGATCTCTTGCGCTCTAGCGGGTGCAGGCACGCCGCTTGCGTCGCAAACAACGCGCCGGCGGTGTAAACGCCCACACCCTAAGTCCATCGGCGCCGGCCCCTGGCCATCCCCTCTTGGGGGTTCCTGTAAGGCGCCGGGTCCGTCTTTGCCGCCCGAGGAAAGGAGGCAAACATGAATGCAGTCGTCGTGCGGGCGCTGTCCGCTATAACGCTCGCGGTCTCGATCGTGTGGCTCTTGCTTTACGTCCTGCTCTCGTCTCGCGGTTCGTAAGCGCTCGGATGCGGCTTTGCAACGCGTCAGCACTGTTAGCCGGCACGCACATACCGCCGAGATAGTTAATTGCAGCCCCGTTGTTCGGGTCGATCGCCGGCACCCGATAGCACCTTGACTGGTGCGCCATAGCGATGGCGACGAGCTCCTTCGTAATATCTGGCCCCGGATCACCAGCTCGTAGCTCGAAGCGATAGCTTCCATCATCCTGCAGGTGCACATTTACGACTACCATCCTTGCTCCCTTGGTTGACTATGCCATCGCACGCAAGCGCAGGAGTGCACCCCGAGGCCCAGACTTTAGAGCGGCTTCGGGCCGGGCGCCTCCTCGCAGGTGAACCGCGCGGCTAGAAATGGGATGCGCGTTGTTTCACGACTTCCGACAGTGGCCGTAAAGAGCAATGCTCTCGACATGATTCAAAAACATGCCCTGAACTCCATGTGAACTCTGTGAAAAACCCCGCGTGAATCCTGTCGTGAAGCGACGCAAGCTGAGTTGATTGCCGATCTTGGCCGATGGCAGGAGCCAAGGTGACCCCGGCCGTCTTAGCCATAGCTTCCTGCCGAACCTTTGATCCTAATCAAGGCGACCGCACGTTAGGCCGGGAGGATGGCGACTTACGCACGAGCTGTGGAATTTGCCGGGGATACATATGGGGCGCCGCCCACACCGAGAAGATCGCGAGCCCGTTGTGCTGAAGCCGGAGAACCGTCTCGCCGAGGTAGTGCTCGGCTTACTCGCGATATTTGCGCCCGCGATCGTTCTGCGCGACTAGCGCCGACGTACATGGATCGCTCCGCTCGCGGCGATCTTTCGCCCGCGCGCGCGAGCGCCCGCCGACTGCACGAACCTCCATCACGTGAAGCGCGCCATTGCGCGCCATTATTTTTTGTGTCCTGCTGCCTAAAGGAGTGGCCGACCACCGCTGCGGCGGCAGCGCGCCACCGTTTTCAAGCCGCAACGCTGATGTTCTGAAACCAGGTCCGCGCGACTTACGCTGAACCTTTCGGAACCTGGTTGGCAGACCGGCCGCTAATCTCACTCAGCTGGTGGGCATTAACGATGTCTACGCATCGCAGGAAAAT
>DATFEI010000238.1:0-18396 GCA_035251315.1 Burkholderiales bacterium
CATGACCTCTTGCGCACGATAGAGTCCCCAGACCTCGTGCCCTTCATCATGTAGGAGCGCCATAAGGGTGAGGACTTCATCCGGGTCATCATCGACGACGATGATCCGGAGGCTGCGCGCACTCTTCGACGGTTCGCGCGCACTGCCTCCGGACACCACGCTACTCGCTGCCATCGGCATCCTCCGCCGACCGTCACTTGCGCTCCCTTGCGCTCAATGCTATGCCCCTGCGATGGAAAGCGATGTCGCAGAAGATCGCGACAAGAAGTAGCCCTGCATCGACAGCGATGTCAGGAATCTCCTGAATGTGACAAAGCCGCGGCCTCGAGTACTAGCGGCGCCCTGGATCAGCGATTTAGCGCCTTACAACCGAAGCTAGAAATCCGCGGCGCCCTCGGCCGCCGCCGCCTTTTCTTGCATGCGGCGGTGCTGCCAGATCGAGAGCACGATCGACGCGACCGCCATGGCGAGAAGCAGGGCCGAAATCGGCCGGGTGACGAAAAGCCACAGGTTCGAATCGGTCATCAGCGAGCGCACCAGGTTGATCTCGATCTGGTCGCCTAGGATCACGCCGAGGATGAAAGGCGCGAGCGGGAAGCCGAGCTTGGCCATCGCGTAGCCGAGCACGCCGAACGCGAGCAGCACGTAGACGTTGGACATCGTATTGTTGAGGGCGTAGGCGCCGATCGCGCACAGCACGAGGACCACCGGGAAGAGCGCGGCCTTGGGAACCGTCACCACGCGCAGCATCCAACGCGCGCCGACGGCTAGGATCAGCACCATGAGGGGGTGCGCCAGAAGGTAGGCGGCGAAGATGCCGTAGGCGAGCTGCGCGTTCTGGGAGATGAACAGCGGCCCCGACTGGATGCCGTGAATGGTCAGCGCGCCGAGCATCACCGCGGTCACCGCGTCGCCCGGGATGCCGAAGGCCATGATGGTCACGAGCGAGCCGCCGACGTTGGCGTTGTTCGACGCCTCCGAGGCGATGATGCCTTCAGGCGCGCCCTTGCCGAAGGCCTCGGGCCGGGGCGAGATCTTCTTCGCCTGATCGTAGGCCATCATGCTGGCCGCGCTCCCCCCGATCGCGGGGAGCACCCCGATCAGCACGCCGACGAGCGCGTACCACATGAGCTGAAACGGGCGTGACACGATCTCCCAGATCACCTTGCTATGCGACACCGCGAGGCGCAGCGTGCGCGCTCCGGCCTCGGCGATCGGCGCGGCGCCGCCGCGGCGCTCGATCTCGCCCATCACCTGGGAAAACGCGAACACGCCGATCAGCACCGGCAGGAAGTCGATACCGCCGCGCACGAACGGGATGCCGAGCGTCAGCCGGTCCTGGCCCATGACCGGGTCGGTGCCGAGCACCGTAACGATGAGCCCGAGGCAGCCCGACACCAGCCCTTTGAGGAGCGACGACTCGGCCAGCCCCGCCACCATGGAAAGCGCGAGCACAAAGAGCGAGAAGAACTCCCACGGTCCGAACTGCAGGGCGATCGCCGCGAGCGGCCCGGTCGCCGCGATCAGCACGATTCCGCCGAGCAGGCCGCCAAAGAACGAGGCCCAGATTCCGAGCCAGACCGCGCGTCCCGGCTCGCCGCGTCTTGCGAGGGCATGACCGTCGAAAGTAGTCGCGATCGCGGACGGCGACCCGGGAATTCCGAGGAGCACCGCGGTCACCAGGCCGCCGGCCGAGCCGCCGACATACACGCCGGTCATCGCCGCCAGGCCCTGCAGCGGATCCAGGCTGAAAGTGAAGGGCAGCACCACGATGATCGTCATCGTGATCGTCACCCCGGGCAGCGCGCCGCCGATGACTCCGGCAAGAGTGCCGAGGAAGAGCGGAAGCAGGTATTTCACTTGTACGACGTTGACGATACCGGCCGCGAGGAGCTCGTACATGGGCTAGAAGTCGGTCCAGCGCCCGCGTGGCAAGAGCACGAGCAGATAGCGCTCGAAGGCGAAGTACGTGACGAGCACCGTGGCGAGCGCGACGAGCGCGACGCGCAGCCAGCCGCGGGCGGCTTGCGGCCGATCCATGAGCGCATTGGTCGCGGCGACGTACGCGAACGTGGCGATGCGGAACCCGATCCAGGGCAGCGCCGCGACGTAGAGCCCGAATACGGCGAAATGCAGCGCCACCGCCGCATAATTCGCCGCCGGTCCGGGCGAGCGCTCAGCCTTCGCGCGGAGCAGGTCGAGCGTCACGAGGGCGGCCGCGAACAGCGCCGTCAGCGCCAGTACGGCCCGGGGATAGAACCCCGGGCCGATCGGCACCAGCGGATTGGGCTTGAGCTCGAAGGTCAGGCTGAAAAGCGCGAAGCTCGCCGCCAGCACAGCGAGCCCGCCCCAGCCGTCCTTCGACAGCTTCAACGTTTCAGCAAACCAAGATCTTTGGCGAGCGTACGGTTAAGATCGTCCGTTTCCTTCAGCCACTTCGCGTACTCGGCGCGCCCCAGGTAGCGCACGTCGGTGCCCTGCAGGCGCATCGCTTTTGCGAACTCGGGCTCCTTCGTCGCGGCGGCGCACGCCGAGCCGAGCTTCGCGAGCACGTCGGCCGGCGTGCCTTTCGGCGCCATGATGCCGCGGTTCACGTCGTAGACCACGTTGACACCGAGCTCCTTCAGCGTGGGCACGCTCGGCATCTCGGGGTGGCGCTTCTCGGTGGCGATGGCGATGAACTTGAGCTGCCCGGCCTCGACCTTGCCCTTCTGCGTGAGGTTGGAGTCGGTGAGGTCGATGTGGCCGCCGAGGATCGCGTTCATGCGCGGCGCGAGCCCCTCGTAGGACACGTACTTGAACTTGAGCCCGCTCGCCTTCTCGATCAGCGCGGGGAAGAAATGGCTGGTCGAGGCGAGGGTCGCGCCGACGCTGATTTGCCCCGGGCGCGCCTTGGCGTCGGCGGCGAGCTCCTGCCAGCTCTTCCACGGCGTCTTCGGACTCGCCGTGAGCACCGAGGGCGTGGACGAGATCAGGCAGATCGGCTCGAAATCGTTGTACTGCACGTCAGCGACGCCGGCGTAGTAGGTGGAATGGATGTACTCGTGCACCGAGTAGAGCGTGTAGCCGTCCGGCGGCGCGTCCTTCGCCTCCTTCGCGCCGCGCGTGCCCGAGGCACCGCCGACGTTCGCGATCACCACGGTCTGGCCGATGTGCTTCTGCAGCAGCGGCGCAAACGGCCGGAAGATGTTGTCGGTGTCGCCGCCTGCTGCCCACGGCACGATCATCCGGATCGGCCGCTCGGGGTACGCTGCCTGGGCCGCAGCCGATACCAGCCCGAGTAGCGTCGCAACTAGAAGCTTTCTCATCGTTTCCTCCTCCAAAGAGCCGCCATGATACGCGCGTCAAAGGAACGAGCGTATCCAGCGGCGGTCGATGTGATCTTTCCACCACCACACCCACCATCCCTGCGCGCTCCACTCACCGTGCTCCGCGATCGCATAGCGCGCGCCGCACGTGATGAGCGCAAGCGCCTTCTCCTGCGGCGCGTACGGCTCCAGGTCTGCATGCGCGACCCGGCGACGCAGGTTCTCGATCAAGGCTTCGCCGTGGCGCACGGCATAGACGCCCGACTTGGGATGCGGCGAATCGGCGAGCGTCGCGCAATCGCCGGCCGCGAACACCTCGGGGTGCGAGACGCTGCGCAGCGCGCTGTCGACCAGCACGAAGCCGCGCGCGCACGTCTTTAGCCCCGATTGGCGCAGCCACGGTAGCGGCGCGGCGCCGGTCGCAAGCACAACGCAGTCGAACTCCTGGCGCGCAAGGCCGCTGATTACCAGCGGCCCGGGCTCAATGGCAGTGACCGGCATGCCAGGCCTGTAGTCCACCTTGCGTCGGCGCAGCTGCCGCACCACGCGGGCGCTGATCGAGGCATTTTCCGAGTACAGGGTCACCTGCGCGCCGCGATGGCGCAGTGCCATCGCGATCTCGGCGCCCGCGGCGCCGGCACCCACGATCGCGACGCGCTCGGGGATGCGGAGCCGCGACAGAAACTCTTCGTAGGGCTTGACCGGCAGCGCACGCTCGGCACCGGGAAGCGACGCGCCGACGAGGGAGCCGGCGTTGATCGAAGCAAGGTCGTAGCCCGAGTCCTCGCCGCTTTCGAGAGTGACCGTTTTCTTATCGGGGTCCAAGCGCTGCACTTTGCCCGGCACGAACTCAACCTGGCCGCGCTCGGCGAGTGCTGCAATGTCCACCTCGGCTTCGGCGCGCCTATAGTGCCCGGCCAGAATGCCAGGCAGCATGCCCGAATAGACCTGCTTCGCGTGCGGGCTGACCAGCGCGATGCGGGCGTTGTAAAGCGGCTTCTCGGCCAAGCTGCGCAGTACGACGAGGTGCGCATGGCCCGCGCCGATGAGGACAACTCGCTTCACGCCTTCTGCATCTTGGCTTCTTCGAGCTTACGCAACTCTTTTCGTTGCACCTTGCCGGTGGTCGTCATCGGTAACGCTTCGATGAACTCGATCTCGCGCGGGTATTCGTAGGGTGCAAGGCGACCGCGGACGTGTTCCTGGATTTGTTCAATGAGAGCCTCGGACGGCAGTTTTCCCGGCTGCAAGACGATGAAAGCCTTTACGATGGAGCCGCGCGTGGTGTCGGGCTTGCCGATCACCGCAGCGTTCAGCACCGCCGGGTGTTTCACCAGGCAGCTTTCGATCTCCGCCGGCCCGATGCGGTAGCCCGCGCTCTTGATCACATCGTCGGAACGGCCCTGGTACCAGAGGTACCCGTCCTCGTCCATCTTCGCCTGATCGCCGGTGCAGCCCCAGTCGCCGATGAACTTTTCGCGCGTCGCTTTCTCGTTCTTCCAGTACTCGAGGAAGAACACCGGGTCTGGTTGGCCGTTGAAGCGGCGGTTGACCGCGATTTCGCCGAGCTCGCCCCTTCTTGCCTCGTTCCCCTTGTCATCGATGACTGCGACCCTGTGGCCGGGGTACGGCCGGCCGATCGAGCCGGGCTTCGCCGGCCACGCGCTCTGGCAGTTGCCGACCACGTAATTGATCTCGGTCTGGCCGAACATCTCGTTGATCGTGACGCCCAGCTCGGCTTTCGCCCACTCGAAAACCGTCACGCCCACCGACTCGCCCGCGCTCATGATCGAGCGCAGCGAAATATCGAACTTCGCTTGCGGCGAAGGAAAGGCTTTCATCATCAGCTTGAGGGCGGTCGGGAAGAGGAACGAATTGCGCACGCCGTACTTCTCGAGAAGGTAGTACGCCTTCTCCGCGTCGAAGCGCCCGCGGTAGCCGAGGATCGGCACGCCGAAGAGCCACGCCGGCAGCAGCGCGTCCATCAGGCCGCCGGTCCACGCCCAATCGGCGGGCGACCAGAATATGTCGCCGGGCTGCGGAAAGAAATCGTGCGAGTGCACAAAACCTGGCGCGTTTCCCAGCAGCACGCGGTGCGCCTTCAGCGCGCCCTTCGGCGGCCCTGTAGTGCCGCTTGTATATATGATCAGCGCAGGGTCGTCCGCCTGGGTATCCACCGGCGCAAAGCGCGCGCTCGCCTTTTCGAGCAGATTTTTCCAGCCTTGGATGCCGCCTTCGTGAAGGTCTACTCCGATCACATGCCGCAAGTGCGTCAGGCGATCCCGGATTGCCCGCAGGTTCCCGATGGTGGTCGGCTCGACAATCGCGACCGAGGCTTCGGCATGCTCCATGCGGTATTCGAGCGCGTCGGGACCGAACAGATGCGAGAGCGGCAGCGCGATCGCGCCCATCTGGAACACGGCGACATAGGCAATCGCGGTCTCGGGCCGCTGCGGCAGGATGATCGCGACCCGGTCGCCGCGCTTCACGCCGAGCGCAGCCAGCGCGTTGGACAGGCGGTTCGCCGCCTGCTGGATGTCCCAGAAGGAATACGCCGCGGTTGCGCCCGACTCGTCCTCCCAGTAAAGCGCGAAACGCGCACGATCGCTGGCCCACTGCCCGCAACAGGCGCGCGCCATGTTGTAGCGCTCCGGTACGTCCCAGCGGAAGCTCCGGTACAGCTCGTCGTAGCGGTCCGGCATGCGGGGATTCTATACTTCGGCCCATGGCGGCCGAGGCGATGGTCTTCGATGCGTACGGCACGCTTTACGACGTGCATTCGGTCGCGGCGCGCTGCGAGCAATGCTGGCTGGGAAAAGGGACCGAGCTCTCGATGCTGTGGCGCGCGAAGCAGCTCGAGTACACCTGGCAGCGCAGCCTGATGCAGCGCTACGTCCCGTTCTCGACGGTAACGCGCGAGGCGCTCGCGTATGCCTGCGAGACGCTCGGCCTCGAGCTCGACCGCGTCCGGGAAGAGGCGCTCATGCAGGAGTACGTAAGGCTCGCGACCTACCCCGATGTTCAAGAAACCCTGAAGAAACTCAAATCGCGCAAACAGGCGATTCTCTCCAATGGATCGCCGGACATGCTGCTGCCGTTGGTCGAGCACTCGGGGCTTCGCTTTGACGCCGTGATCAGCGTCGACGAGCTGAAGATCTATAAGCCCGCCCCGCAGGTCTACGAGCTCGCGGCGAGGAAGCTGAACACGGAAAAGACGAGAATCGCCTTCGTGTCCTCGAACTGCTGGGACGCAATAGGCGCAAAGTCCTACGGTTTCCAGGTTTACTGGATCAACCGCGCCAGAGCGCCTGTGGACCGGCTCGGGTTCAGGCCGGATGCGATCCTCGGCTCGCTGAATGAAGTTCTGCAGTAATTGCGCCTCGCCCGTGGTGAAGCGCGTCCCGCCGGGCGACAGCCTGCCGCGCTGGGTCTGCGACCGCTGCGGCGAGATCCATTACCAGAATCCGCGCCTCGTGGTGGGCTCGATCCCGGAATACGAGGGCAAGGTACTGCTCTGCCGGCGCGCGATCGAGCCGCGCTACGGCTACTGGACGCTGCCCGCGGGCTTCATGGAGAACGATGAGACCACGGCGCAGGGGGCCTTGCGCGAGACGCTCGAAGAGGCCGGGGCCCGGGTCGAGCTCGACGCGCCCTTCAGCATGATCTCGGTGCCGCGCGTGAACCAGGTGCACTTGTTCTACCGCGCGCGCGTGCTGGAGCTCGGGTTCAAGCCCGGCGAGGAGACGCTCGAGGTCGCGCTCTGGGAAGAATCGAACATCCCGTGGCCGGAGATCGCGTTCCGCACTGTCGGCTTGACGCTCAAGCGCTGGTTCGCCGATCGCGGCAGCGGCGCTTTCGGCTTCCATGCGGAAGACCTACAATGAAAAAACCAAAATAAAGGGGAGGCTGGAATGAAAAAAGTTCTGCTCTTGGCCGCGCTCTACGCGCCTGCGGCGCTCGCCCAGGCGCCTGCGGCCGCGCCGAAGATCGACGCCGCGAACACCGCCTGGATGCTCACGGCGGCGGTGCTGGTGCTGTTCATGACGCTGCCTGGCCTCGCGCTCTTCTATGCCGGGCTGGTGCGCACCAAGAACGTCCTTTCGATCCTGATGCAGTGCTTCGCGATCACCTGCGTAGTCACGCTGGCCTGGCTCGTCGTCGGCTACAGCATCGCGTTCGGTGAAGGCAACGCCTTCTGGGGCGGCCTCGGCAAGAGCTTCCTCTCGGGCATCCAGGTGGCGAGCGTCAAGGGAAGCATCCCGGAGAGCGTGTTCGCGATGTACCAGCTCACCTTCGCGATCATCACCCCCGCGCTCGTAGTAGGCGCCTATGCCGAGCGCGTGCGTTTCGGCGGCATGTTGCTCTTCAGCCTGCTGTGGCTGCTCATCGTCTACTGCCCGGTCGCACACTGGGTCTGGGGCGACGGCTGGCTGCAGAAGCGCGGCCTTCTCGACTTCGCGGGCGGCACCGTGGTCCACCTGAACGCCGGTGTGGCGGCGCTCGTCTGCGCGCTCGTCCTGGGCCGGCGTCGCGGCTTTCCCGAGACGGCGATGGCGCCCCACAACATGACCATGGCAGTGACCGGCGCGGCGATGCTCTGGGTCGGCTGGTTCGGGTTCAACGCCGGCAGCGCGCTCGCCGCCGACGGCGCCGCCGGCATGGCGATGCTCGTGACGCACATCGGCGCCGCAACCGGCGCGTTCGCCTGGATGGTTTGCGAATGGCTGCGCTACGACAAGCCCTCGGTGCTCGGCATCGTGACCGGCATGGTGGCCGGCCTGGGCACCATCACGCCCGCCTCGGGCTTCGTCGGCCCGATCGGCGCGCTCATCATCGGCGGGGTGGCGGGCGTCGCCTGCTTTTTCGCCACGAACTACATGAAGCGCGCGCTCAGCATCGACGACTCCCTCGACGTGTTCCCGGTGCACGGGGTCGGCGGCCTGCTCGGCACGCTACTCACCGGGATCTTCGTTTCCAGCACGTTCGGCGGCATCGGGTACGCGGACAAGGTCACCATGGGCGAGCAGTTCGTCACCCAGCTTGTCGGCGTGCTGGCGGTCGGTATCTGGTCCGGCGTGCTCACCTGGATAATCCTCAAGCTGGTCGACGCCGGGGCCGGCATGCGCGTTGCTGGCGAGGAGGAAACCGAGGGTCTCGATACCGTGCTGCACAACGAGAAAGGCTACAACCTGTAACGAATGGAGCGGCGCGGCTTCATCAAGTTCTGCACCGCGTCGGTCGCGGCGCTCGGTGCCCCCGAGCTCCGCGCCGATGCGCGCGCCCAGTTCTACTCGAAGGCGCGGCTCGTGGACGAGAAAGGGGCGACATTGCGTGCGTCGGCAATCCCGGTCGAGCGCAACATGATCTTCCACTATCCCTTCGCTGCGACGCCCTGCTTTCTACTCAACCTCGGCAAGGCCGTGCGGCCGGCGCAGCTCAAGACGGTCGCGGGCGAGCGGTATGAGTGGAAAGGCGGCGTCGGCACGGCGCGTTCGGTGGTGGCCTATTCGGCGATCTGCGCGCACAAGCTCTCATACCCGACCAGGGAGATCAGCTTCATCAGCTACCGAACCGAGAAGAGCGCGCGCAACCGCATCGGAAACGTGATCCACTGCTGCTCCGAGCACAGCCAGTACGACCCGGCGCAGGGCGCGCGCGTGGTCGCCGGCCCCGCGCCGCAGCCGCTCGCGGCCATCCTGCTGGAATGGGATCCCGCCAGCGATGAAATTCATGCCGTCGGCACGCTCGGCGGCGAGATGTTCAAGGAGTTCTTCAACAAATTCGGCTTCAGGCTCGAGATGGAGCACGGCACGCCGCGCGCGCCCGTCGCAGGAAGTTGCGTCGTGCAGGAGCTCGATAACTACTGCAAGCAACAAGTGCAGTGTTAGCGTGGCTTGAAAGCAGCACAGATCCCTTCCCGCCGGTCGAGCGGGCGCTGAAGAATCCTAACGGGCTGCTTGCGGCGGGCGGTGAGCTCTCGGTCGAGCGGCTGCTCGACGCCTACCGCCGCGGCGTATTCCCGTGGTACTCGGGCGAGGAGCCGGTGCTGTGGTGGTCTCCCGACCCGCGCATGGTGCTCTACTGCGACGAGCTCAAGGTGCCGCGCTCGCTCGGCAAGAGCACGCGCAACAAAGGCTACGAGGTGCGCATCGACACCGCCTTTACCGCGGTGCTAGAGGGCTGCTCCGACCGCCCGCAGACCTGGCTCGGCGCCGACATGAAAAGAGCTTACCTGCGGCTGCACCGGGCCGGCTACGCGCACTCGTTCGAAACCTGGCTCGGCCGCGAGCTGGTCGGCGGGCTCTACGGCGTGGCCATTGGGCGGATGTTCTACGGTGAATCGATGTTCTCGCGGGCCACCGATGCCTCCAAGGTCGCCCTGGTGGCGCTGGTCCAGGAACTCTGCGGGCGTGAATTTCCTCTCATTGACTGCCAAATGCACACTCCGCTGCTTGCTTCGCTCGGCGCCCGGGAAATCCCGCGCAAGGCGTTTTTGCGCGCCGTCGCCACGTTGGTAAACTATTCGCAGCCTCCCGGGAAGTGGAGGAAGAGCACGCAAGAGACGAATGACGCGAAAGAGCGCGTGAAAGCAAGGACGCAAGAGACCGCGTGAGAAGCAAGGACGCAAGAGACCGCGTGAGAAGCAAGGACGCAAGAAACCGCGTGAGAAGCAGTGTCAAGACTTAACGACCTGCCGCATGCCGTACTGCAGTTCTATGTGACTGCGCCATATCCGTGCAGCTACCTGCCGGACCGCATGGCGCGCTCGCAGGTCGCGACTCCAAGCCATCTCATCAACACCGAGCTCTACGGCGACCTGGTGAAGGCCGGCTTCCGCCGCAGCGGCATCTTCACGTACCGCCCGCATTGCGACGCGTGCCGCGCCTGCGTTCCGGTGCGCATTCCGGTCTCGCAGTTCGCCTCGAACCGCTCGCAGCGCCGCGCGTGGAAGCAGCATTGCACGCTCACCGCCCACCCGCAGCCCCTCAAGTTCCGGCTCGAGCATTACGCGCTCTACCTGCGCTATCAGTCGAAGCGCCATTCGGGCGGCGGCATGGACAACGACAGCCGCGACCAATACTCGCACTTCTTGCTGCAGAGCCGCGTCGATACGCGGCTCATCGAGTTCCGCGATGCCGGCCAGCTCGTCATGGTCTCGATCGTCGACTACCTGCCCGACGGCCTGTCCTCGGTCTACACGTTCTACGAGCCCGACCGGCGCAACGCGAGCTTCGGTACCTACAACGTGCTGTGGCAGATCGAGCAGTGCCGGGCGCTCGCGCAGCCCTATCTCTACCTCGGCTACTGGATCCGCGAGAGCCCGAAGATGGCTTACAAGTCCAAGTTCGACCCGATCGAGGGTTTCGTGGGCGGTGCCTGGCGCCGCCTCGGCGGCAGGCTGACAGAAGAAGACCGGGACGAGAAGCGGGCGTGAGCGGGAACCGGATGTGACGTTGTATGGGCTCGCCCGACCCTTCCTTTTCTCGCTAGATCCCGAAGACGCCCACCGGGTCGCGCTCCGGCTCGCGGGGCTCGTCGTCCCAAGGCGGTTTCAGTGTCCGGTCCGCGCCATGGGCCTGGAGTTCCCCAACCCGGTGGGTCTCGCCGCAGGCCTGGACAAGGATGCGGCGCATATCGACGCGCTCGCCCGCATGGGTTTTGGCTTCCTTGAAGTGGGCACGGTTACCCCGCGCCCTCAGCCGGGCAATCCGCGCCCACGGTTGTTCAGAATCCCCGAGAAAGAAGCTCTGATCAATCGCCTGGGCTTCAACAACGTCGGCGTGCACGCCTTCCTCGAGAATGTGGCGCGGGCGCGCTTTCGCGGCATCCTGGGCATCAACATCGGCAGAAACGCCGCCACACCCCCTGAGCGCGCGATCGACGACTACGAGTTCTGCCTGGAGAAGGTCTACGCCGCTGCGTCGTACATCGCCATCAACGTGTCCTCGCCGAACACGGCCGGGCTGCGCGCGCTGCAGGACAGGGATTCCCTGGAGGCCCTTCTGGAAAGACTGGCGCGCCTCCGCCACGAGCTTTCCACCCGTCACGGCAAGCGCGTGCCGCTCGTCCTGAAGATCGCACCCGACCTCGACGCTGACGCGATCCGTGCGATCGCGCAAGCGGTGCGCAGCCACGGCATCGAGGGCATCATCGCCACGAACACGTCCGTCTCGCGGGAGGGTGTGGGGAACCTTGTGCACGCCAACGAGGCCGGCGGGCTGTCGGGCGCTCCGATCCGTGAACGCGCCACCCGGGTGTTGAAGCAATTGTCGTTATTGCTCCCGGAAACCACCCTGATCGGGGCGGGCGGGATTCTCTCCGGGGCGGATGCGGCGGAGAAGCGGGCCGCCGGCGCTACGCTGGTCCAGCTCTATACCGGCCTCATCTACCGCGGCCCGAATCTGGTGGGCGAGTGCGTGTCGGCATATTGCGCGCGGCAAAAGTCGGATACTTGAGCGTATGAAACGCGCCGCGGTCGCCCTGATCGACGAGAGCCGCTGCATCGGCTGCACGCTCTGCTTAGACGCCTGCCCGGTCGATGCGATCGTCGGCGCGGCGCAGCTCATGCACACCGTGGTCGAGCCCTGGTGCATCGGCTGCACGTTGTGCGTGCCGCCCTGCCCCATCGACTGCATCGCCATGGTGCCCGCGCAAGGCGAATGGAATGCGCAGCTCAAGCGCGCCGCCGGCGCGCGGGCGCGCGCCCGCGCGCGACGGATGAAGCAGGCGAATCAGATCCTGCCGCAGGCCGATCGGAAGAAGGTGCTGGCGGCTGCGCTCGCGCGCAAGAAGCGCGTATGAACCTGCAGAAGCGGCACGAGATCTTCCGACGCCTGCAGGCAGCCAACCCCAATCCCACTACCGAACTGAACTACAGCACGCCGTACGAGCTGTTGGTGGCTGTCGTGCTCTCCGCACAGGCCACCGATAGGTCTGTGAACCTCGCAACCGCGGAACTCTTTCGAAAAGCCAACACTCCCGACAAGATGGTGAAGCTGGGGGTGGACGAGCTGGAACAGTACATCAAGCGGATCGGGCTTTACCGCACGAAGGCGAAAAACCTGATCGCGCTGTCGCGGATCCTGCTCGACGAGCACTGCGGCGCAGTGCCGCAGAACCGGGAGGCGCTCGAGCGCCTGCCGGGAGTCGGCCGCAAGACCGCGAACGTCGTGCTGAATACGGCTTTCGGTCAGCCGACCGTAGCGGTCGACACGCACATTTTCCGGGTCGCCAACCGGACCGCGCTCGCGCGGGGAAAGGACCCGCTCGAGGTCGAGGAGAAGCTCGTCAAGTTCACTCCGCCGGAGTACCTGAAGAACGCGCATCACTGGCTTATCCTGCACGGGCGCTATGTCTGCCTCGCGCGCAAGCCCGGCTGCCCGCAATGCCTGATCCGCGACTTGTGCGAATTCAGGCCGAAAACCAAGGAGAACTAAGGCGTATGTTTCACCCCAGCCGCGAGCAGGTCCGGGAGATGTTCTTCACGGCGTGGCGCAGGTACCGGGAAGGGCTCCCGCTTGCGGGCATGGAAGCGCTTGCGCTCGAGGTAATCCTGCTTCACCCGGAGTACCACGAGGCGCTCGAAGATCCCGACCGCACACGGGACAAGGACTACATCGACGAGTCGAACCCTTTCCTGCACATGAGCCTGCACGTCGCGCTGGAGGAGCAGCTTTCGATCGACCAGCCGCCGGGCATCGTCGCGCGATGGAGGCAGCTCCTCGAGCGCTACGGCGAGCGGCATGAGGCGCTGCACCAGGCGCTCGAGTGCCTGGCCGAGACCGTGTGGCGCGCGCAGCGCCACAACGCGCCCCCCGATGCGCAGTCCTACCTGGACTGCCTTGCCAACCGGGCGTTACGCAGGTAGTTCTCCCGCTACGCCCGCAAGAACTACGCGCCGCTCGGTTCGGCAAGCATATTGCTTGGCGCATGATGACCCGAACAACACTGGAGACCGCACGCCATGAACGCACGCTCTTCCCTGTCGGCATTTGTCATGGCGGCATGCGCGGCCATCACGGCGTGGTCGTCGCCGGCGCGCGCGGCGGACGTGTCGGATTCGATCATCCTCGTCGCCAAGCGGCACCTGCAGGACAAGCTCTATGGCTCGACCATCCTCATCGCGCGCCCGATCGGCGGAGAGCGCCACGTCGGGTTCATCGTCAACAAGCCCACCCAGATGACGCTCGGCAAGCTTTTCCCGCAGCATGAGCCGTCGCGCAAAGTGGCGGACCCGGTGTTCCTCGGCGGCCCGGTGAGCCCGGAGGTGATCTTTGCGCTGGTGCAGAGCCGCGAGAGCCCCGGCGGCCGCTCGATCCGGATCCTCGACGACCTCTATCTCGCCATCGACAGCGCCATCGTCGACCGCGTGATCGAAAAGCAGCCCTCACAGGCGCGCTTCCTCGCCGGCATGGTGCTGTGGCGCCCGGGGGAGCTGAACGAGGAACTGCGGCGCGGTTTTTGGTGCAAGCAGGACGCCAGGGCCGACATCATCCTTCGCAAGCCGACCGACACCATGTGGGAAGACCTTGTCGGGCGCTGCGAGCGCAAAGCGAACGCCGTCTAGGAATTCGGGGTCAGGGTCGCAATTCGTTTTTACGTACGTAAAAACGAATTGCGACCCTGACCCTGAATTCAGCGTTGGTCGTGCAGGTTGGACTTCTGGCTCGAGAACCACGCCGCCAGGTCTTCGATGTCCTGCTTTGAAAGCTGGCCGGCGAAGCCCTTCATGATGGGATTGTTGCGCCGGCCGATCTTGTAGTCGGTCAGCGCTCGCACCAGATAGTCGTAATACTGCCCGGCTAGGATCGGCTGGGTGGGGTCAGAGGGCTTGTTGCCGTCCGGGCCGTGGCACGCGGCGCACACTTGCGCGGCTTTTGCCTTGCCGGCCTCGGCATTTCCTTTGGCATAGACGGAAGTGGACACGCCGAAAGCCAGCACGATGAAAAGAAGCGCCTTCATTTGCCGCCCCCGTAGTAATCGGCAAGCTGCTTCATGTCGTCTTCGCTCAGCCCGGCCGCGATGCCGCGCATCGACGGATGCGAACGCTCCCCGGACTTGTAGGCCTTCAGCGCGTTCATGATGTAGCCCGGCTGCTGGCCTGCGATCTTCGGCACGTGGTAGACGTCCGGGAACGCGGTCTTGTAGCCGGGAATGCCGTGGCAGCCCACGCACATCGCGAGCGCGTTGTCTCGCCCCTGTCCGACCTTCGCCGCTGCAGGCGCCTGCTTGTCCTGCGCATGCGCGCCGCACGCGAGCGCCGCGGCAAGAATCGTCGCAGGCATGACCCTGAGAATGGACTCGAGCATTCTTCTCTTCTTCGAGATTGTTGAGAGCCCAAATTGTAGCCAAAAAACTCGCTAGGCTAGAATCTGCCGCATGCGCTTCAAGGGATCGGCGTCCTACGTCGCCACCGAGGACCTGACGCTCGCCGTCAACGCGGCGATCACGCTGCAGCGGCCGCTGCTCGTCAAGGGAGAGCCCGGCACCGGAAAAACGATGCTCGCGGTGGAGGTGGCGCGCGCGCTCGGCGTGCCGCTGCTCGAGTGGCACATCAAGTCGACCACCAAGGCGCAGCAAGGGCTGTACGAGTACGACGCGGTAAGCCGGCTGCGCGACTCGCAACTCGGCGACGCGCGCGTGCACGACATCCACAACTACATCGTCAGGGGAATGCTGTGGCAGGCGTTCACCTCCGACACGCCGGTGGTGCTCCTCATCGACGAGGTCGACAAGGCCGACATCGAGTTCCCGAACGACCTCCTGCGCGAGCTCGACCGCATGGAGTTTTACGTCTACGAGACGCGGGAGCTCGTGAAGGCGAAGCACCGGCCGATCGTGTTCATCACCTCGAACAACGAGAAGGAGCTCCCCGACGCGTTCCTGCGCCGCTGCTTCTTCCATTACATCCGCTTCCCCGATAAGGAGACGATGGAGAAGATCGTCTCGGTGCACTTCCCCAACCTCAAGAAGTCGCTGCTGCGCGAGGCGATGGAGGCCTTTTTCGAAGTGCGCGAGGTGCCCGGGCTGAAGAAGAAGCCTTCGACCTCGGAGCTTCTCGACTGGCTGAAGCTGCTGCTCGCCGAAGACATCCCGCCCGAGGCGCTGCGCTCCAAAGACCGCAAGACGATCATTCCGCCGCTGCACGGCGCGCTTCTCAAGAACGAGCAGGACGTGCACCTTTTCGAGCGGCTCGTGTTCATGACTCGTGCCAAGGCCTGAGGTCACGCTCACTTTCGACAACGGGCCCGAGCCCGGCGTCACCGAGCAGGTCCTGGCAGTCCTGAAGCAAGCGAACGTCACCGCCACCTTCTTCGTCCTCGGCTCGAAGCTCGCCGATCCCGTGCGCCGGCGCCTCGCGCAGCAGGCGCACGCCGAAGGCCACTGGATCGGCAACCACACCATGACGCACCGGACGCCGCTCGGCACGGTAGCCGAGCCGGGCGTCGCGCGCACGGAGATTCTCGATACCGAGGCGCTGATCGGCGCCCTCGCGCATCCGGACCGCCTGTTTCGCCCTTTCGGCGGAGGCGGCGAGCTCGGCTCGCACTTGCTGAACCAGGAAGCCCTCGAAGTGCTGACCGCAGGAAAGATGACCTGTGTCCTCTGGAACGCGGTACCGCGGGACTGGGCCGACCCCGACGGCTGGGCCGAAGTGGCGCTCGAGCAGTGCCTCGCCCACCGGCATACGCTGCTCGTGCTCCACGACCTGCCGACGGGCGCGATGCGACACCTCGGCGCCTTCATCGCCAGGGTGCTCCAGCACGGCGGCGTCTTTCGCCAGGACTTTCCGCCCGAGTGCGTCCCGATCCGGCGCGGGGAGGTCGTCGCCTCGCTTGAGCCTTACGTCAGCGCTTGATCTTTAGACATACAATCGCGCGGCAACATGGGCTATCACAGCAACCCTACCGAACCCAGGCTCAGGCTTCCCGGGCTCTCGTGCGATGCCCATTTTCACGTCCTCGGGCCGAATGACAAATTCCCGTTCGACGCCAAGGCGCCGTACACGCCCTTCGACGCACCGAAAGACGTGCTCATCGACCGTCACATGTTTCTCGGCATCGAGCGCGGCGTGGTGGTGCAGTCGGCGGCGCACGGCTTCGACCACTCGGCGGCGGCCGACTTCCTCGCCGAGCATCAGGGCAGCTATGTCGGCGTCGCGCTCGCGCGGGTGAATACGGACATGGCAGAGCTCAAGAAGCTGCACGGTCAGGGGTTCCGTGGCGTGCGCTTCAATTTCGTGCAGCACCTTGGCGGCGGGCCGGCGCTCTCCGACGTGATGAAGCTCGCAACCAAGCTCGCGGTGCTTGGCTGGCACCTTCAGCTCTACGTCGACCCGTCGATGATCCTCAAGATGACGCCTGAGCTTAAGCTTTCGCCGGTGCCGGTGGTGATCGACCACATGGGGCACATCGACGCCTCGCACGGGCTCGACCAGCCGGGATTCACGCATCTTCTCAAGCTGATGGAGGACAAGCGCTTCTGGGTCAAGGTGAGCGGCCTGGAGCGCGCCTCTCGCCAGGGCTCGCCCTACGCCGACGCCGTGCCCTTCGCGCGCAAGCTGGTCGCCGAGTTCGGCGACCGCGTGGTCTGGGGCAGCGACTGGCCGCACCCCAATCTGACCTCTGTGCCCGACGATGGGGTCCTTGTCGATCTCATCGCCGAGTTCGCGAACGAGGCGCAGCGCCAGGCGTTGCTCGTGGACAACCCGCAGCGGCTGTACAAGTTCCGCGCATGAGACGCCTTTTTTTCTTCCTCGGCGCGCTTTTCGCGCTGGCCGCGTGGGCGCAGCCCTACCCGAGCAAGCCGGTACGACTCATCGTTGGCTTCCCGGCCGGCGGCCCGGCCGACATCTTCGGCCGCACGCTCGCGCAAGGCATGGCGCCTGCGCTTGGCCAGCCGGTCGTGGTGGAGAACGTCTCCGGGGTCGGCGGGGTGCTGGGCGTCGACCGCGCCGCAAAAGCCGCGCCCGACGGTTACACGCTTTGCATCAACAGCGCCTCGCCGCTCGTGATCGCGCCCTACTCGCTCTCCAAGATCCCGTACGACGTGAAGAAAGACTTCGCGTTCATCACGCTGGTGGTGCGCGTGCCCGAGGTTGTTGCGGTACACCCGTCGCTGCCGGTCAACTCGCTATCCGAGCTCATTAGCCACGCCAGGGCAAACCCAGGCAAGGTGAACTTCGGCTCGGCCGGCAGCGGGAGCATCACCCACCTCGCCGGCGAGCTGCTCAAGGCCGAAGCGAAGGTCGACCTGGTCCACGTCCCCTATAAGGGCGCGGCCCCGGCGGTAAACGACCTCCTCGGCGGCCAGGTGCAGATGGGGATTTTCGACGTGCCGGTCCTGCTCGGTCACATTCGCAGCGGCAAGCTGAAGGCGCTCGCGCTGACAAGCGGGCAGCGCGCTGCCTCGCTTCCCGAGGTGCCGACCACGGTCGAGCTCGGCTATCCCAACGTCAACTCCGACAACTGGTATGGCCTGGTCGCGGCGGCGGGCACACCCGCCGAGGTTCAGCGGCGCATTCACGCCGCCGCGGTCGCGGCGCTCAAGTCAAAGGCGGTGGAGGCGCAATTCGCCAGGGTGGGCGGGATCGCCTCGCCGGGAACGCCCGAGGAATACCGCAGCTTCATCGCCGCCGAGCAGGCGAAATGGTCGAAGATCGTGCAGGCGATCGGGTTCAAGGAGTAATTCACGGAATAACCAGGGCCTCGAGCTTGCGCTTGAGGTCCTCCGGTAACGGCACGCCTTTGCGTTCCTTCGTGTCGAAGCAAACCTCCACCGCCTTCTCGGTGGCGCAGTGGGTCATGGAATCGGCCTCGTAGAGCCTCAACTCATAGCCAAAGCTCTTGGTGCCGACCCGGGTGATGGCACCCCGTACGAGGGCGAGCTGCCCGGCGACGATCTCGTGGTGAAACTCGATCGTAAGCGTAACGACCACCGTGCCCAGGCCCCGGCTGCGCACCTCGCTCAGCGAAATCCCTGCCATGGCAAGCATGTGCCAGCCGGCATCGTCGAAGAACCCGGCGTAGTTGCGCACGTTCATGTGGCCGTAGCCGTCGCAATGCAGCGGCAGCACGACCGTCCTCGA
>DATFEI010000104.1:0-2401 GCA_035251315.1 Burkholderiales bacterium
GCAGCTCGGGTCCACGCCGATTCAAGCTGCCGATCGCGGTGGCCGAGCTGCACGTCGCCGGCTCGTCGGTGAAAGCCGAGATCGTCGAGCTCGCAGGCCCATGACGACAAAGAAGCCAAAGCTTGTTTTCCGGCCGCTCACTCCGCGCCTCATGGATGCGATGGGCGAGGTGCTGCGCGGCAGCTGGGGCGTCGGATGCTGGTGCATGTACCCGCGGCTCGCCGGCGAGGCGATGCACCTGGGAAGCAAGGGACGACGCGCGGCCATGACGGGGTTTGCGCGCCGGCGGCGGGCGCCGGGTTTGCTCGCGTTCGAGGGCGAGGAGCCGGTGGGCTGGATCGCGATCGCTCCTCGAGCTGAGCTCAGGCGCATTGAGGCCTCGCGCGTGACGCCCCGCGTCGACGACGAGGACGTCTGGGTGATTCCGTGCATCACGGTACGCCCGACCGCGCGCGGCCGCGGCATCGCGGTCGCGCTGATCCGTGCCGCTGTCGCTTATGCCGCAAGATGGGGGGCGCCCGCGGTTGAGGCTTATCCGCGCGCGGGGAGCGCGCGAACCGCCGACGACAACGCTTATTTTGGCACCGAGCCGCTCTTTCACCGCGCCGGCTTTCGGGTAGTGCGCGAGCCGCTTTCCGGCCAGCGCGTGCGCAGAGTCACGATGCGCAAGCACGTGAGAAGCGTACGATGAGGCCCATGCGCTGGCTCGTGGCCGCCCTCGCCGCACTAATGCTTCTCGCAGGCGCGCTGGGTGCGGCGGCGCAGCCAGCGGGGAAGGTTTACCGCATCGGGTTTCTCTGGGACGGTCCGGACGTTTTCCCGGAGGCGATCGAAGCGTTTCGCCGCGGGCTGCGCGATCTGGGCTACATCGAGGGCCGCAACCTCTCCATGGAGTACCGCTGGGCACACGGCAAGCCGGAACGCATGCGCGAGCTTGCCGAAGAGCTCGTGCGCCTCAAGGTGGACGTGATCGTGGCGCCGAGCTCCGTCTACACGAGCGCGGCCAAGCAGGCGACGAGCACGATTCCGGTCGTCTTCGTAAGCCATGCCGATCCGCTGCGCAGCGGCCACGTCGCCACCCTGGCGCGGCCCGGAGGCAACGTCACCGGTCTTTCCCTCATGATGACCGAGACGAACGTTAAAGGCCTGGAGCTCTTCAAAGAGGTGGTTCCCAAGGCGTCCCGCATCGCCGTGATGTGGGACCCGGCCACGCCGTCGCACGTCCCGGGGCTAAAGGCAATCGAATCGGCGGCCCCGCCGCTCGGCCTGCAGGTTCAATCGGTGCCGGTGCGCAGCCCGGCGGAATACAAAGCCGCGTTCTCCGCGATGGCGCGCGAGCGGGCCGACGGGGTGCTGGTGCTGTCGACGCCGATGTTCATCGCGGATGCGCCGCGCCTCGCCGAGCTTGCGCTCGCGCACAAGCTACCTTCGCTGTTCGGCCCGAAGCACCACGTCGCGGCCGGAGGATTGATGAGCTACTCGCCGGATCGGGGGGATCTCTTCCGCCGCGGAGCGGTCTTCGTCGACAAGATTCTCAGAGGCGCCCAGCCAGCCTCCATGCCGGTCGAGCAGCCGACGAAGTTCGAGCTGGTGATTAACCTGCGCACCGCGAAGAGCCTCGGCATCGTGATCTCGCCCGCCATGCTCGCGCGGGCCGATGAGGTTGTTCAGTGACCTCGCTGCTCGTAACATTTGGCACGATGCTGCTCGCAGCGGTCGTTCTGGTCGTGCTGTCGAATCGCCGCGAACCCAGACCCTGGCGCGCGTACGACGTGAGCCACTACGAGCACCGGGCGATGCAGCGTCCCAAGCGCACGACATGAGCCCCGAGAAGACGATCGGCGCCGTGGTGCTCTTCCTCGGCCTCGCATCGTTCGCCGTGCTCGCCTGGGCCTCGCGAAACATGGACGCCTTCATGGTGCTCGGCGTGTTGGCAGTCTTTGGAGCGGCGTGCGTGCTGCTCGCCTGGCATCTCTTCCTCACTCCTGGCTCGCCCGGCGCACCAGCGCAGCCGCGTGCGGCGCCGTCGCCAAGGCGCGTCAGGCTCTCGCACGCCTGTTCCACCGCGGGGGTGCTTTTCCTCATGGCGTGCGCGCTGGTGCCGACCCACTGGCATCCAGTGGTGCTGCTCTTCCTCGGCATCGCGTTCCTCGCAGTCGCCCACGTGCTGACGCCGTGCGAGGAGCGACTCGAAAAGCTGCGCAAGGCGCGCGCGAATCCCTACCTGTGACCGGGGATCGGGGTCAGTCCCCGATCCAGACGTCACTGCTGCTTGCGAGGATCGTCGTTCGGGTTGAGGTACTTGACGTCGAAGGGCCCGACCCCGTTGATCTGCACGACCGACTCGACTTCCGCCCAGGCGTAGTGCGGCATTCCGGCCGGCAGGTGGACGAAGCTCGCA
>DATFEI010000266.1:0-18201 GCA_035251315.1 Burkholderiales bacterium
AGGACCGGCAGAGCATGGATGGCGGCCCAGTTGAGCGCCTCCAGGAAGGGCCCACGGTTCACCGCGCCGTCGCCGAAAAAACATGCCACCACATGAGGGCTATTTCTTAGCTTCAACGCATGAGCTGCACCTACCGCGATCGGCATGCCGGCGGCAACCACGCCGTTGGCGCCGAGCATCCCGACCGAGAAGTCGGCGAGGTGCATCGAGCCGCCCTTGCCGCGGTTCGGACCGCTTGCGCGCCCGAAAAGCTCGGCCATCATCGCGTCCATCGACGCACCTTTGGCGAGCGTGTGACCGTGGCCCCGATGCGTTGAGGTAAGGAAATCCTCGGAAGACAGGTTTATGCAGACGCCCGCAGCCACAGCCTCCTGGCCTGTTGAAAGGTGGAGCGGCCCACGGATATCCGATTGCGCGAGGCTTGCGCCGAAAGCGGCGACGCTGCCGCGCGAGGCTTCTTCGGCCGCGTTCTCGAAAGCGCGGATGCGCGCCATCGCGCGATACAGGCGAAGCTTGCGGTCTGTGGAAGCCACGGGACCGCGATGGTACGACAGTCGCCCGCCTGCGACGCGGCGCGCGAACTATCTTCGGTCGCAAAGCTGTCACGAGTCGCCGCCTATACTCGAGCCATCGTTCCGTGGGGCTTCGCCGATCGCCGAGCGTAGCGCCGATAGCACGCCGGGTTCGGGATCCCCAACGGACGACCCGCCGGGCTGCGAAAATCGCGTCCACACATGCTCCCGGCGACAACCGATGTGCTCATTGCCGGCGGCGGCCCCTGCGGGCTCGTGCTCGCCATCGAGCTCGGGCGCCGCGGCATCCCCGTGGTGCTCGTCGACCAGGACGCGGCAACCATCCGCAACGCGGAGGCGAATGCCACACAGGCGCGCACATGGAGCACTTCCGGCGCCTCGGCTTCGCCGCCGGACAAGGCGAACTAATACATCCCGACAGCTTGCCCCGGCGGGCGGCCCCCGCACTTATGGACGCCCGATGGGCGCTCGCTCTACGACCTGCTCGGCTTCGAATGGACGCTGCTGCGGCTCGGGAAAGGCAACAGCCCAATGCCGCCCCAATCCCCGATGCTCAAGGTGCTCGACCTCGATAGCGAAGAGGCGCGCGAGCTCTATGCCGCGGACTTGGTTCTCATCCGTCCCGATCAGATCGTTGCGTGGCGCAGCAATTCGCGCGCCGGGCTGGACGCCATCATGCGCAAGCTGTGTGGGTTTTTTCCTGGCGTTCCGGACTCAGCCAACCTAGCCTGACGGCTCGTTCCGAAGGGCTGCCCGACAGCCGAGCGCGCGCCGATAGCGCGCCGGGGTCGGCAGACCCATCGGGCGAGGCCGCGACGCTCGTCAGCACCGGCGCAAACCCGCCGCCGGCAGTGCGAAAATTCGTCGTCTGTCCCTGGTACAGGCGAGCTGCCAGTAGCTGCACGGCGCCCTCGTAGACGTAGTTCCGCACATCCACTTTCAGGGTGGTGCCCTGCGCGATGCCTCGTTCGCTCGGCGCCACCATTTCCTGCGCGACGTAGTCGCCGCTCAGAATTTCCTCCCAGACCCGGCGCGTCAGCTTGTCGCCGCGGTACGCCGCCTTGCTACCGTAGCCGCACGCCGGCTTGAAGAAGAGCCTGCGCCGCTCGCCCCAAAGGCGTTCCGCGTCGGCGCGCGACACGAGGTGTGTGCGCGCAACGCCCCGCATAAGCACCTCGATGCTCGCCGCTCGCGCGCCCCAGGAACAGAGCTTCGCCGGGTCCGTAAGGAGCGCGAGATTTCGCTTGTCCGCGTACAGGGCGTGCGCGCGCGGGTGCGGGGTGACGACCGCGGCGCCGGCGAGGTAGGCCGCGCGCAGCGCCGTATTCGCAGCCTCGCGCAGCGCGAAATCGGTGAGGCGGTTGTAAACAAGGTCGATCGCGCCCTCGCTATCGTGCAATTCGCCTGAGCTAAAGCGCAGCTCTTCGGGCGCGCGAATCGCCGCCTCGACGCCGAAGCGGCGGAAAAGGCGCTCGAACAGCATGAATTCCGGGTACAGAAACTGCTCCTCGGGCGAGCTGTCGACGATGACGACGCGACGCGGCAGGCCCGTGCGGCGGGCATGACGCCACTCCGCCATGAACATGTCGAAGAACTCGCGCTCGAGCGCCTGCGGCGGCACCGGGCCGTTGACGAGCGCGGCGACCGGCGCGCAGCACGCGCGTTGCGCATTCCCGAGCATGGCATTGAGCAGCGCGCCGCCGGCGTTGGTGTTGATCTCGATGAGCCGCGGCACGTCGGCGTCAAAATGGAAGTCGTAGCCCATGAAAACGCCGTGTGTGCTCGGATCATGGCGCGCAATCTCGGGCGCGTGGCCAAGAACCGCGTCCCGATAGCCCGGCAATGCGACGGTCTCCTCCACGGCCCCTATGACTTCGGCCATGGCGTCGATGTGCGGGCGTGAGACGAACACCGGGAGCGCGGCGAACAGGTTGGGGCAGCGGCTTTCGATCAGCGCCGCGAGCCCATCCCATTGCGCATTAAGGGCCGCGCGCAACGCGGCCGGATCGAGACTCACGCAGAAGCAGTCGCGATTCCAGTTCTCGATCATGCCGCGCGTAGGGCTGGATTGCCGGCCGCGGGCGCTGCAGCCGCCGCCTGCGCGCTCACGCGCTCTTCTCTGCCGGTGATGTCCGCCCGATGTCGTCGAGCCTTCTCTGCAGCGTGAGGCGATCGAGCTTGTCCATCGGCCTCAGCCATGATCGAGCGGGCGGAATTGCCCGTGCACAGGAACAACACGTTGAGAATCCGGCTCATCGTTCCTCCTCCGTCGGGCCGGCTATTTCACCGCCGCGGGAGCGCAGCAGGCCGCTTTCAACGGAATTTCGCGCGCTCGCGTGTCTTCGCCATACACGGGCGCCGAGTCCAAGGTATGGAACGACTCCCAGGGAATGCCTTGCGGATCGAGCGTCCAGTACTTGTCGCTCTTCGCGTAGCAGCAGGACGCGCCCTTCTGCGCGGTGATCGCGACGTCGGCCTGCGCGAGGCGCACGCCCAGCTCTTCGAGCTCAGCCCCGTTTTCGGCCTGGATGCCGAGGTGGTCGATACCCGCGGCCCTGCCCGCGCGCGTGGAGATGGCGAAGTTGACGCGCGGATCGTCGAGCATCCATTTCGCGTAGTCGGGCTTGCGCACTGCAGGTTCCGCGGCGAAGAGCGCGGAATAGAAACGGATGCTTTGCTCGAGGTCACGCACGCTTACGTGGACGTGCAGTCGCTTCACAGGTGGCTCCTTGGCAGCAGTTCTCGGTGAGGAAACCGACGAGCGCGTTCATGGCCGCGTAGTCGGCGTTGTAGATGACGAAGCGGCCCTCCTGGCGGCTCTGCGCGAGCCCGGCGCGGGTCAGGCCGGCGAGATGGAACGAAAGCGTCGCGGGCGGCAACCGCAGCTTCTCGCCGATCGCGCCCGCGGCGAGTCCCTCCGGGCCCGCCTGCACGAGCAGCCGAAAAATCGCGAGCCGCGATTCCTGCGCCAGTGCTGACAGTGTCTGCACCGCCTGCTTCGTTTCCATAATTCTGGAATTATGGAAATATAGCCCTGCCCTGTCAAGCAGACTTCCGGTCGCGGATGAGCGTAAGCACCGTAAAAGCCGCAACGCCGAGCCCGCCGGTCACAAGCAGGGATGCCGTGCCATAGCGGGACAGGAGCAGGTCAAAAAGAAAGGGCGCGCTCGCCGAAACGAACCGGGCGGGCGCGATCATCAGTCCCTGGCGCAGGCCGTACCCCGCCGCGCCGAAAAGCGCGAGCGGGAGCGTGCCCATCGAGATGGTCATCACGCCGTTTCCCGCACCGTGCAAGACCGCGAAGCCGCTCGCGGCGGGCGAGCCTGCGGCTATCAGCCCGGCGGCGCCGATGGGATGTGCGAGGCTTGCGACCCGCGCGGAGACGATTGGGTGGAAGCGGCGCATGAACCAGAATTCCAGAACACGCGCCGCGACCTGGGCCGGACCGACGAGCGCCGCGGCCGCGACCGCGGCCGCCAGGCTTGCGCCCGACTCCTGCAATAGCCGCGGGAGATGCGCCGCCATCGCGGTGCTGCAAAACCAGGTCGCCGCAAAGACGAACGCGAGGCTTGCCATCATGGCGAGCCGGGCACGGCCAGAGCTCGACCTCGCATGGGATTGGCCACTCTTCTCCGCGCCCCGGGGCCGCGGCAGCAGGAGGTTGATCGGCAGGCCGAGCGCGACGTGCGCCGCCGCCCAGACGTAGCAGCTCGCCCGCCAGCCGATGGTGACGTCCAGGTACGCGGAAATCGGCCAGCACACCGTGCTGGCGAAGCCGGCGATCAGGGTGATACCGGTAATGGAGCGGCGGGCCTCCTGGCCGTAGATTCCCGCCAGAGTCGAAAAGGCGGCCTCGTACAGCCCGGTCCCCATGCCGGCGCCGATCACCAGCCAGCTCGCGAACAGCCCTACCACGCCTTGGCAACTTCCGAGCAGACCAAGGCCAGCCGCAAATACGAGATTGGAGACCGGGAGGACGCGCCGCCCGCCGTAGACGTCGATCAGGCGACCTGCCGCCGGACCAAGGGTCGCGGAAAGAAGCAGGCCGCAGGAGAATGCGGTAAAGACCCACGCTGTCGCCACGCCGAGCTCGGCGGCGATGGAGTTCGCGAGGATCGCCGGCAGATAGTAGGTCGAACCCCAGGCGAGCGTCTGCGCCAGCCCGAGGCCGATTACTACATGGGCGGGATTTTTCAGCGGGCCGCTTGCTTCACGGCGTCCGCGATGCTCTTCGCCGCCGACTCTATGGCCTCCCGCGGCTCGCCTTCGACCATGACGCGCAGCACCGGCTCGGTGCCCGACGGGCGAAGCAGCACACGGCCCTTGCCGTCGAGCGAGCGCTCGACATCGGACTGCGCCTTCTTTATCGCTTCATGCTTCTCCCACTGGAACCCGCGCGGAATCGCGACGTTCAGCAGCACCTGCGGGAACATCACGAGCTCGGCGGTGAGCTCGGCAAGCGCCCGGCGCGACTCCCGCATGGCCCCGAGCACCTGTAGCGCCGAAACGATGCCGTCGCCCGTGGTGTGCTTGTCGAGGCAGATAAGGTGGCCGGAGTTCTCGCCGCCGAGCTGCCATCCTCTCTCGCGCATCAGTTCGAGCACATAGCGGTCGCCGACCTTCGCGCGCGCGAAGGGGATTCCATGCCGCGCCATCGCCTTCTCGAAGGCGTAGTTGGTCATAAGCGTGCCCGCTACGCCCGCCACTTTCTGCCTGCCGGAGCGGTGCTTGGCTATCGCGAAGAGAAGCTGGTCGCCGTCGTAGCTCCGCCCGGCCGCGTCCACCATGAGGACGCGGTCGCCGTCTCCATCGAGCGCAATGCCCAGGTCTGCCTTCTGCGAAAGGACGTGTTTCTTGAGGCAATCGGGCGAGGTGGCGCCGAACCCGTCATTGATGTTGAAGCCGTCGGGCTCCACGCCGATCGGAGTCACGTCGGCGCCTAGCTCATGGAACACGTGCGGAGCGACGTGGTACGCGGCGCCGTGCGCGCAGTCGACAACGATCCTGAGCCCTTTTAGGTCGAGCTGGGTTGGAAAGGTCGATTTGCAAAACTCGATGTAGCGCCCGGGCGCGTCGTCGACGCGCCATACCTTGCCGAGCTTCGCCGCCTCGTTGCATCCCATCGGCTGCTCCATCTCGGCCTCGATCCTCGCCTCGGTGTCGTCCGGAAGCTTGAACCCGTCGCCGGAGAAGAACTTGATGCCGTTGTCGGGGTACGGGTTGTGCGAGGCGCTGATCACCACGCCCGCGGCGAGACGCAGCGCGCGCGTCAGGTACGCGACCGCTGGCGTAGGCATCGGGCCGCACATGTGCACGTCGACGCCGGCCGCCGAGAACCCGGCCTCGAGGGCAGACTCGACCATGTACCCGGAGATGCGCGTGTCCTTGCCTATGAGAACAGCAGGATGCCCGCCTTGCACGGACATGACCTTGCCGGCGGCATAGCCTAGCCGCAACACGAAATCCGGCGTCATGGGACTCTCGCCTATCGTGCCGCGAACGCCGTCGGTACCGAAATGTTTCCGCTTCATTTCGCTATTGTCGCGCCGCCACGCGGGGCTGGCAAAGCGCGTGCGGTCGCTACGCGCCGTTCTGGTACGCCCGCCAGACCGCCACGACGTCCTTCGTTTCCTTCACGTCGTGCACGCGCAGTATCGCTGCGCCAGCCTGTAAAGCGAGCAAAGCCATCGCGAGGCTGCCGGCAAGGCGCTGCTCGACGGGCCGGCCGGTGATATTCCCCAGCGTCGACTTCCGAGACAAGCCGACGAGCAGCGGCGCGTTCAACGTCGCGAGTGCGTTCAGACGGCGAAGCAGTTCAAGGTTGTGCGCGGCCATCTTGCCGAAGCCGAACCCCGGATCGACGACGATTCGCTCGGCCGCAACACCGCCGCGCCTCGCCGCATCAAGGCGTTGTCCAAGAAAAGCCTTCACCTCGCCTACGACATCATCGTAGTGCGGGTCCCGCTGCATCGTCGCGGGCTCGCCCTTCTTGTGCATGAGACACACGCCGCAACTGCTGCCGGCTACGGCCTCCAGCGCGCCGGGTGCGTGCAGCGCATCGACGTCGTTGATCATGGACGCGCCCGCCTGCAGCGCCTCGCGCATCACCCGGGGACGGCGCGTGTCGACCGAGACGCACAGGTCCGGAATCTTGTCGAGCACGGGGATGACGCGGCGCAATTCCTCCTCTTCGGAGACCTGATCGGCGCCCGGCCGGGTCGATTCGCCGCCGATGTCCACGATATCGGCGCCCTCGTCCGAGAGCCGCCGCGCTTGCGAGATCGCGGCCGCACGATCGAGGAAGCGGCCGCCGTCGGAAAAGGAATCGGGCGTGACGTTTACCACGCCCATTACTAGCGGGCTCTCCAGATCAAAGAAAAATCTCCCGCACCGCAGGCCGGAAGATTTTTCCGTGGGAACTCCGTTACGCTGCAGGCGTCGGCGCCGCGGCCCCTTCGGCACCGCCCTCGCCCGCCGGCGGCTTGGGCGCCGGCTGCGCGCTGCCCGAAGGCTTCGGCGGCCGCGGCGGCTTGCCGGCCATGATGTCGCCGATCTGGTCGGCGTCGATGGTCTCGAGCTCGAGCAGCGCCTTCGCCATTGCCTCGACCTTGTCGCGGTTGTCCTCGAGGAGCTTGCGCGCAAGGCGGTACTGCTGGTCGATGATGCGGCGAATCTCGGCGTCCACCTTCTGCATGGTCGCTTCCGACACGTTCTTGTGCGTGGTGATCGAGCGGCCGAGGAAGATCTCGCCCTCGTTCTCGCCGTAGACCATCGGGCCGAGCTCGTCGGACATGCCCCACTGCGTGACCATGCGGCGCGCAATCTCGGTCGCGCGCTCGAAGTCGTTCGAGGCCCCGGTGGTCATCTGGTTCATGAAGATCTCTTCGGCGATGCGGCCGCCGAAGAGCACCGCGATCATGTTCATGAGCCGGTCGCGGTCCTGGCTGTAGCGGTCGGTCTCCGGGAGCTGCATGGTCACGCCGAGCGCCCGGCCGCGCGGAATGATCGTCACCTTGTGCACCGGGTCGGTCTTGGGAAGCAGGCGCGCGACGATCGCGTGCCCGGACTCGTGGTATGCGGTGTTGCGCCGCTCTTCCTCAGGCATCACCATCGAACGCCGCTCGGCGCCCATGATGATCTTGTCCTTGGCGCGCTCGAAGTCGTCCATGTCCACCAGGCGCTTGTTGCCGCGCGCGGCGAACAGCGCGGCCTCGTTCACCAGGTTGGCGAGGTCCGCGCCCGAGAACCCGGGCGTGCCGCGCGCGAGGATATCGGGCTTCACGTCCGGCGCAAGCGGCACCTTGCGCATATGCACCTTGAGAATCTCCTCTCTTCCTCTGATGTCGGGGAGAGGAACGACCACCTGGCGATCGAAGCGGCCCGGACGCAGCAGCGCCGGGTCGAGCACGTCCGGCCGGTTGGTCGCGGCGATGACGATCACGCCCATGGTGGACTCGAAGCCGTCCATCTCGACAAGGAGCTGGTTCAAAGTCTGCTCGCGCTCGTCGTTGCCGCCGCCGAGGCCCGCACCGCGCTGGCGGCCGACCGCGTCGATCTCATCGATGAACACGATGCACGGCGCGTGCTTCTTCGCCTGCTCGAACATGTCGCGCACGCGCGCCGCGCCCACGCCGACGAACATCTCGACGAAGTCGGAACCCGAGATCGAGAAGAACGGTACCTTGGCCTCGCCGGCGATAGCGCGCGCGAGCAGCGTCTTCCCGGTGCCTGGATTGCCGACCATCAGCACGCCGCGCGGAATGCGGCCGCCCAACTTCTGAAACTTGGACGGGTCGCGCAGGAAATCGACCAGCTCGGACACCTCTTCCTTCGCTTCCTCGCAGCCGGCAACGTCGGCGAAAGTGACGGTGTTCGTGGACTCGTCGAGCATGCGCGCACGCGACTTCCCGAACGAGAAGGCGCCGCCACGGCCGCCGCCCTGCATCTGGCGCATGAAGAAGATCCAGACGCCGATGAGAAGCAGCATCGGGAACCACGAAACGAAAATGTTCATGAGGAGCGAAGGCTCTTCTTCGGGCTTGGCCTCGATCTTCACGCCGTACTTGAGGAGATCGCTCACCAGCCAGATGTCGCCCGGCGAGTAGCTGGTAACGCGCTTGCCTTCGCTGGTGGTGGCCTTGAGCTGGCGGCCCTCGATGGTGACTTTGGCGATGCGGCCCGCCTTAACTTCCTCGAGGAACTGGGAATACTCCATCGGCGCCTGAGCCGACTGGCGGGTATTAAACTGGTTGAACACGGTCATCAGCACCAGCCCGATAACGAGCCAGATGACCAGGTTTTTAAGCATGTTGTTCAATTACTTGCTCCTTATTCCGCTGCCGCACCCCAAGACCCATATTACAGGGGGCGCAATGCCCGTGCCACCACGTAAGTCTCCGCCGATTCACCCCGGGAAGCCGAGGGTTTTACAACTTTCACCTTGCTGAAAAGCCCCTTCATACGCCTCGTGAGCGCGTCAAACGCCTCGCCATGAAAGGCTTTGACCACGAAAACACCGTCAGGCTTCAACATCTTGCGGCAAAGCTCGAGCGCCCCTTCCGCAAGCTCGAGCCAGCGCGCCTGGTCGACGTTGGGAATGCCCGACAAGTTGGGCGAGAGGTCGGAGAGCACTACGTCGGCCTGCGCGTTGAGGGCAAGTTGCAGGTCAATGTGGCGGAAATCCCCTCTGTGGACGGTTACTCCGGAGATGGGGGCGATTTCCAGCAGGTCAATGGCGATCACTCGCCCGCCTCGCCCGATCTTCTCAGCGGCGACCTGCGACCAGCCGCCAGGCGCGGCGCCAAGATCGATCACGGTTTGACCTGGACGGAACAGCTTCTCTTTTGAATCGATCTCCAGCAGCTTGAAAGCGGCTCTCGAGCGGTAGCCTTGCTTGCGGGCCTGCTTTACGTAGGGGTCAGTAACGTGCCGGCGCAGCCACCCCTTGCTGGATTTGGCCATTGACGGCGAATTTACGCCGGAACAGCGAGGGAAGCTCTTCGGTCGCCTTTCTTACCAGGACTTCAGGCGCAGTTGCCTGCGCAAAGGCGATCGACACTTTCCACAGGCGCGGCGGGGTGAATCGCAGAAGGTTTCTTGTTATCAGAAGCGCCTTTCCTCCAGTGCTGGAACAGCCAAAGAAGCAACGCGATAAGGGTCCCGCCGGGCAACAGCAACTCCACCAGGAGATAGGGGCTCAGAGTGCGCGCGCCTTGGAGAAGCTGTTTCATAGCTTCATCGTGACGAGCGCGCGTCTCGGCCGTATTTCGGCGCGATCGCTTCCGGTTACAGCCGAAACAAGCCGGGATTGATCAATCCTGACCAGCCCGGGAGATGGACAGTTAACAGGCTATAGTCCGGACTACGCAGGATGCTGCTCCGAGTTCTTGCAGTCTGTTGCCTCGTCGGCTGCGCGCACGATGCCTTGGCAGCGCGCGTTGAAATCCCGTTGCGCGTATCGCTCGACACGCTGGGCGAGGCTTTGGGCGCGCAGCTCGTCCCTTACCGTGATGGACGCTGCCGCTATCTCGATCTGCAGGCGCCCAAGCTGGAGTTCGCACAGGGACGCCTGCGCCTAGTGGCCCCCGGCACGGGCTCGCTCGCTCTAGAGATCGCGGGCAAGTGTCAGGGCACGGCGTGGAAAGGAACGATCCACCTCGCGCTGGTGCCGTACATCGAGGACGGGGCGCGCTTGCGCCTGCGCGTCGTTGATTCGCGGGTCGTCGATGCGAGCGGCGGGCTTGGTCCGCTCTTATGGGACGCAGCCAAGCAGCACATTCACGCGCGGCTTGAGCGCTTCGCCTACGACCTTGGCGCTTCACGCAACGCGCTCGCCGAGTTGCTGCGCAGCGCAGCGCCCCCGTCGCACGCGGCGGCCATAGAGGAGTCGCTCCGCCAGATGGCGATGCTCGCGCCGCGACCCGAGCCCGGCCAGGTCGTCGTGCCGATCGCGCTGGAGGTGCCGGATGCCTGGCTCGCCGCGGCGCCAGCCGCGGTCTCGCCCGCGCCGCTCACCGAGGCCGAGCTTGAAGCGCTGGAACAAGCGCTCGAGCCATGGGACGCGTTCCTCGTCTACGTCGTACGGCAGATGGCGCTCGACGGCGAAGACGACGCGGTGCGCAAGCGGCTTTTCACGCTCCTTCTGGACAGCCGCTATCAGCTCGCCGCCATCCTCGCGGGCGAGTCGGCCCCGCCAGGCAACCCGGTGCGGGAGCTCTTTCTCGAAGCATGGAACGAGCTGCGCGCGATCCTCGTCGAGACGAAGCGCCATGCATTGTTCTTCGACGCCGCGGATGCGCTGGCGGCGCTCGAGGCCGCTGCGCCGGGTCTGCCGCTTTCGCCCGAGGGGCTGCGCCGGCTCGCGCGCAACCTCAGGCCCGACGATACCGGTAACCCGCTCGCGTACGACTGGGCGCTCGACCGCGAGCTCGGCCGCCTGTTCGGCGTCGAAAGCATTCCCGAAGGCGATCCGGCGCCCGCCGCACCGCCCACGCGCAGTTGGCTCGACTTCTTCATCCCGCGGGCGCATGCCGACTCGCCACTCGACCGCTGGGTGCCGACGCACAGCGAGTTCGCCGCGTACGAGGCGCGCATCGGGAGCGTCCTGCAAAAAATTGCCACTGCCGAGCTTCAGCGCACGAACCTTCCCTCGCCCTACGACGCCATCTACGCGCACCTCGTCCCCACGACCGCCCTCATTGAAAGCTGTTGGCGTCAGTATGTCGTGCGCGGCGGCAAGGTCACGTACCTGCGCTCTCACTCGGGAAGCGTGGGCATCATGCAGATCAACCAGCGCGTCTGGCGCGGCTTCTACGACATCGAGCGCATGCGCTGGGACACGGCCTACAACGTCCGCGCCGGCACGCAAATCTTGTTGCGCTACCTGAAGGATTACGCCATTCCCTATGCCGAACGCACCGGCGACCCGGACCACGCGCCGCGTGCCGCCTACGCCGTGTACAACGCAGGCCCGAAAGCGGTCGGGCGCTTCGCCAAGTCGCCCCCGCATCCGCGCGAAGCGCGCGTGGACCAGAAGCTCTGGACGTTGTACCAGGCGATCGCCGAGGGCGGTCAAGTCGATCTCGCGACCTGCGGCGTGAAGCAGGCGCGCGCCGCCACGCGCTAGCGCCGCACCTGGCTCCAGGGGTAGTTCATGACGCGGTCGCGCGCGCGCTCCAGGCGAGCGATCTCGCGCGGGGTCGGCGCGCGCAAGTGCAGCGCCGGCGGATGGCGCAGCGTGCGCCGCGCGAGCAAGGTTCTCAATCTTGAATCGTCAAGATCGGAATCGGCCAGCCGGCGTAACTGGCCGCCCTCCGCTGCCGCGATCGGCAGGCCGTCCCGGAAGAGGACGCGGTTTCGATGGATGCCGGCGACGCGTGCCTCGGGCGTGAGGATGCCGACGAGATTCAGCGGATCGGCGGCCCCCAGCACGATGAGCTCACCTGCCTTCTCCATCTTTCGTACTGCGCGCAGCCTTCCGACCGCATCCGGGGCGGCGAACTGCTCACCGCCGAAGCCTCCGACGAAGCGTCCGCCGCGAATCTCGCCGCATGCTTCGAGCCTGCGGTACACGCGCACGAGTTCGCGCCAGGGGGGAAGCTGCGATTCACGCTGCAGCAACGTGCGAAAAACGATTCCGTATCGCCTGAGCAACGCCCTCGCCAGCGCCTCAACGTTGTCGCTTTTCTCGCTTCTTAGGAGAGACCACCTCCCGGCCGTTTCCACCAAGCCGCGGCGCTTTTCCGGGGCGGCGAGCAGCGCCCGCAGCCCCGCAAAGCTGTCCGCGGTAGCGATGCCGGCTCCGGCGAGCTCCGCCAGGCCCCGCTCGACGAGACTGGGTAGCAATCCTGTATGTGAGCCCAATTCATGGAAGAACGACGCGCCGCGCTTCTCCAGCGCTTCGCGAACTGCCTTCGCCTCGGCGGACAACTCCGGGGCGATTTCCCTTTCAACGCCCCAATGCGCCGCGTGCTCTCGAGGCATTAATGCGATGGGAGAAGTGCGCAGCGGCGCTTTCGCCCCGGGCGTAAGGCGTCCCCACGCCACGCGCCCGCTCAGGCACAGCTGGTCGATCTGCGCGCCGTCGTAATCGGCCACGCGCGCCGGCAACACGTCGTTCTCCCAGGCCGCCGCGGCAACCTCGAAGCCCTCGAGCTGCTCGATCACCGCCAGCAGCCCTTCGGCGCCCTTCATCTGGTCCTCGGCCGCAACGTGCTGCCAGTGCAGCAGGAAGCGCAGGAAGTCGGCCGCGCTGACCGGTTCTATCTCCGACCTTAATTTGTTGAGGGTGTAGCGATGGATGCGCGCCAACAGCCGCCGGTCGCACCATTGCAGCTCGTTCGACGAAAATTTTCCGCGCAGGACGCGGCCTTGCGCTTCGAGCGCGAGCAGCACCGGGCTTTCATTGGAACTGATCGGCCCCAGGACTTCCAGTCGGCTGGCGGTAATCTCGACTTCGTCGTCGTCCTTGCGCTCCAAAGCGAACCAGGCTTCGCCACGCTTGACGGCTCGTCCACCCAGTTGCTCCAGCAGCGCCCGCCAGTGCCTCGCCAATTCCGTTTCCTGGATGTACCCGGCCACCATGAGCGCGTCGTACATCTCGTCCGGGGTATTGGCGACCGGCCACGCCTCCTCGCGCACGCGCTGGATTGCCGCAGGGTCGAGCGCGCCGAGGTCGTCGGCGCTGCGCACTTCGGTCGCGCGGCGGGCATAAACCGCGCGCGTGCGGCGCTCCTCGAGCGGCGCATCGTCGAGGAACGTGTAGACCGCGGAGTTCAGCAGCTCGTGGCTGAGCACCGAGGGCTCAGGCGTGTCGCGCGCTATGGTTCTTATGTTTCCCGAGTAAAGCCTTTGCAATTGCCGCTCCAGCCCGTGGACGTCCACAGCCTCTTCCAGCGCGTCGCGCAGCGCCTGGTTGACGAGCGGGTGGTCCGGGATCTCCCGCGTTCCCTGCATGTTGTCCTGGCACGCCACGGCGTCGGGGAATACCGCCTGCAAAAGATCCTCGGCGTACATCCGCTGCAGCTGATTCGGAATACGCGCGCCGCCGCGGTTGCGCGGCACAGCGAGGGCGAGGGTCGTGCTCCAGCGCCAGCGCGTCTCGAAGATGGGCGAGGCGAGGATCGCCTGCATCAGCGTCTCGCGCACTGTGTTCGGATGGAGGTAGCGGAACACTTCTTCCAGCGGAAACGAATGCAGCTCGCCGAGCGAGAGAATGATCCCCTCCTCGGTCGCCGCAGCCTGCAGCTCGAAGTTGAAGCCCTGGCAGAACTTCTTGCGCAGCGCGAGCCCCCACGCGCGATTAACACGGCTGCCGAAGGGCGCGTGCAGCACCAGTTGCATGCCGCCTGATTCGTCAAAGAAGCGCTCTAGCGCGATCGCCTCGATCGTCGGCACGGCGCCGAGGCTGCGCTTCGCTTCCCCTAGGTAGGCGGCGATCTGCTCGGCCGCTGTTGGATTCAACGAATACTCATTCTCGAGAAGCTCGATGGCCGCCGCCAGATCGCCCTCTTTGCGCGGTTCGTCGGGTCCGGGCAATCGGGCGTCTACCGCTGCGCGCAACCCGGATACAGCCACGCTCATCTCGTCGCTGCGCGCCGGCGCCTCGCCGAGCCAGAACGGCATCGACGGCGGCTGGCCCTGAGCGTCCGCAACCCGTACGACGCCATTGCCGATGCGGAGAATCCTCCAGGACGTGTTGCCGAGCTGGAACACATCCCCCGGCAGTGACTCGATGGCGAAGTCCTCGTTCAGCGTGCCGATGAAATGCCCTTCGGGCTCCAACAGCACTCGGTAGTCGAAAACCTCGGGAATCGCGCCGCCGTTCACGATCGCGCTCAGGCGCGAGCCTTTCCGGCCCCTGATCTTCTTATTCAGGCTGTCGTAATGGACGAGCGCACCGCGTCGGCCGCGCCGCGTCGCATACCCGCGCGCAAGCATCTGCACCACGTCCATGAACTGCTCTTTTTCGAGCGTGCGATACGGATACGCCTGCTTGAAGAGAGCAAGGAGCGCGTCCTCGCCCCACTCGCCGGACGAGGCTTCCGCGACGATCTGCTGCGCGAGCACGTCGAGCGGCTTGTCGGGCACGGCCACCCGGTCGAGCTCGCCGTCGCGCACCGCGCGCACCATGGCGGCGCATTCGATGAGATCGTCGCGGGTAAGCGGAAATATCCGGCCCTTCGGCACGCCTTCGATGGTGTGCCCCGAGCGTCCCACCCGCTGGAGGAACGTCGCGATACGGTGCGGCGACGAGATCTGGCACACCAGGTCGACGTGGCCAATGTCGATGCCAAGCTCCAGCGATGCGGTCGCCACCAAGACTTTCAGCTTCCCGCTTCGCAGCCGCTCCTCGGCGTCGAGCCGCGCTTCCTTCGCCAGGCTGCCGTGGTGCGCAGCCACGTATTCGGCGCCGAGGCGCTCGGAGAGCTGGTGCGCCATTCGCTCCGCCAGGCGCCGCGTGTTCACCGTGATCAGCGTGGTGCGATGCGACTCGATCAGCGAGACCAGGCGGTCGTAGATCTCCTTCCACACCTCGTGCGACATCACCGCCTCGAGCGGCGAGCTCGGTACTTCGACCGCAATGTCCAATCGGCGCTTGTGGCCTTTATCGACGATGGAAACGTTTTCTTGAGTTAGAAAGCGAGCCACTTCGTCGATGGGCTTCTGCGTAGCGGACAGCCCGATGCGCTGCAGCTTGCGCCCGCACACGTGGTCCAGGCGCTCCAGCGAAAGCGCGAGATGCGCGCCGCGGCGCGACTGGAGCACGGCGTGGATCTCGTCCACGATGACCGCGCACGCGGTCTTGAGCATCGCACGTGAGCGCTCCGCGGTAAGGAGCAGATAAAGCGATTCCGGGGTCGTCACCAGAATGTGCGGTGGGGTACGCAGCATCGCAGCGCGCTCAGGCTGCGGCGTGTCGCCGCTACGGACTGCGGCCGTGATTTTCACCGGTGACAGCGCATGGATTTCCCGCCGGGGCACGGCGAGGTTCTTATGGATGTCCGCCGAGAGCGCCTTTAGCGGGGAGACATAAATGACGCGCACTTCGTCCGGCAGCCCGCCCTGCTCTATTCCCTCTTTGAGCAGCTCATCGATCGACGTCAGAAAAGCCGCGAGCGTCTTGCCCGAGCCGGTCGGGGCGGCGATGAGCGTGTGGCGCCCTTCGCGGATCGCACGCCAGCCTTCGAGCTGGGCCGCGGTGGGCGCGTCAAAGCGGCTCGCCCACCAGTGCTGCAGGACGGGATGGAAGTCGGGAGGCAAATGCGCCGGGGGTAGCAAGGCGAACATTTTGACATTAGATTCCGGGATTCATTCATGCTGACGCCGGCCGAACGCAAGGCGCTGAAGGCAAGGGCCCATAGCCTCGAGCCGGTGGTGCAGATCGGCGCGAAGGGCCTTACCGACGAAGTGATCGCGGAGGTCGACCGCGCGCTGCGCGCCCATGAGCTCATCAAGGTGCGCGCCGGAGGCCTGGATCGCGACCAGCGCGACAAGGCCCTTGATTCGATCTGCAGGAGCACAAACGCAGAAGAAGTCCAGCACGTCGGAAAGGTCTTCGTGCTGTTCAGGAAGAACGAGAAGACCGATGAGTAAGACACGGGGCATGGTGACGCTGGAGCAGCTCAAGGGGATGGTGGCGCAAGGCGAGATTGAGACTGTGCTCGCCGGCTTCACCGACCACTACGGCAGGCTGATGGGCAAGCGCTTCGACGCCGAAATGTTCGTCGACGAGATCGCCAAGCACGGCGGCCACGCCTGCGACTATCTCCTTACCGTGGACATGGAGATGGAACCTGTTCCGGGCTACAGCTTCGCCAACTGGGAGCTCGGTTATGGCGACGTGCACATGGTTCCGGACTTCGGCACGCTGCGGCTCGCGAGCTGGCTCGAAAAAACCGCGTTCGTGCTGTGCGACGTGAAGAGCGACAAGACGCATGATTACGTCGACGTTGCGCCGCGCTCCATCCTGCGGCGGCAAATCGAGGCGGCGAAGAAGGCCGGCTACACCGGCTATGCGGGCACCGAGCTCGAGCACTACCTCTTCCAGACGAGCTACCGCCAGGCCGCCCAGCAGGACTATCGCAACCTCGAGCCCGCGGGTTGGTACCTCGAGGACTACCACATGCTCCAGGGCATGCGGACCGAGGGCTTCCACGCCGCGGCGCGCAGGCATCTTAAGCTGTCAGGCGTGCCGGTCGAGAACTCCAAGGGCGAATGGGGCAAAGGCCAGCACGAGCTCAACGTGCGCTACGCCGAGGCGCTCGAGATGGCCGACCGCCACGTGGTATTCAAGCAGTGCCTCAAGGAGATCGCCGAGGCGCAAGGCCTGAGCGTCACCTTCATGGCGAAGTTCGCCGCAGACGGCGCCGGCTCGAGCTGCCACATTCACTTCAGCCTGTGGCGCGACGGAAAGAACGCTTTTCCGGGACCTTCGGCGTTCGGCCCGGTGAAAGGCTCCGACGTCTTCCGGCACTTCCTCGGCGGCTGGATCGCGCACGTGCCCGACGTAATGGTGTTCTACGCGCCCACGGTGAATTCCTACAAGCGCTACGTCGATGCCTCGTGGGCGCCCACGCGCCTCGCGTGGAGCCACGATAACCGCACTGCGGGCTTCCGCGTCGTCGGCGAAGGGCAGAGCCTGCGCATTGAGTGCCGCATCCCCGGCGCAGACTGCAATCCGTACCTCGCGCTCGCCGCCTCGCTCGCTTCAGGGCTCGACGGCATCGCGAACAAGATCCAGCCGCCCGAGTGCTTCATCGGCGACATCTACCAGGCGAAAAATCTTCCGCGCGTGCCATATACACTGAGCGAAGCAATTTCGCTCTTCGAAAAGAGCGCTTTCTCGAAACGAGTTTTCGGCGAGACCGTGCACGAGCACTACGCGCACTTCTGCCGCACCGAGGCGCAGGCCTACGACCGCGCGGTCACCGACTGGGAACGCAGGAGATACTTCGAGCGCATATGAGATTGAATGGCAAGGTGGCCCTAATCACTGGCGCGGGCAGCGGCATCGGCCGGCAAACCGCCCTCCTTTTCTCGCGGGAAGGCGCGGCTGTGGTTTGCGTCGACGTCAACGAGGCGGCCGCTCGCGAGACCGCTTCCCAGCTCAAGAATTCGATTCCAGTCAAAGCAGATGTCTCGAAAGCCCGCGACTGCGAGCAGATGGTCGCGGCGGCCGAAAAAGCATTTGGCAAGCTGGACGTGCTCTTTAACAACGCCGGCATCATGCACGCGAACGACGACGATGCCGTGTCGACGAGCGAAGAGGTCTGGGACCTCACGCTCGACATCAATGCCAAGGGCGTCTTCTTAGGCTGCAAGTACGGCATCCCGGCGCTAAAGCGCGCCGGCGGGGGGTCGGTGATCAACACCGCCTCGTTCGTCGCCAAGATGGGCGCGGCGACGCCCCAGATCGCGTACACCGCGAGCAAAGGGGCCGTACTCTCCATGACGCGCGAGCTTGCCGTCATCCACGCACGGCAGAACATCCGCGTGAACGCCCTGTGCCCCGGGCCGCTCAAGACCGAGCTGCTGATGAGCTTCCTGAACACCGAGGCGAAGAAGCAGCGCCGCCTGGTCCACATTCCCATGGGCCGCTTCGGCGAGGCCGAGGAGATCGCCAAGGCGGCGCTCTTTCTCGCGTCGGACGAGTCCTCCTACGTCACCG
>DATFEI010000152.1:0-5331 GCA_035251315.1 Burkholderiales bacterium
TCGATGCCGTGGCGCGCGCAGTATTCCAGGCGCACCTCATGGCCAAGGATCTGGTGCAGGCCTACGAGCGCTGCGGGGCGGAAGCGGAGAAACCGGATCGTTTCCGGGACGCGGCCGGCGTTGTGCGCCTCGATCAGCGCCTGGTCGAAGGCGACGTTCTCGCGCCCGGTGCGGACGCCGGTGTCGATGACGCGGACGGCGCGCGCAGCCACGGCTAGGCGATGCCGGGATTTCCCTGCACGCCGATCAGGCGTGGGCGCTGTGCAGCGAGCGGCGGGATGCGCTTTTCCCCGCGCAGGTAGCGCGCCACCACATCCCAGACCGGCTCGCCGCTCGCCCCTTCGGCGACCGGCGCCCAGCCGGCGACTTTGTAGCGCTTTCCGGGTTCGATTTCTTTCCCTCCAATCTTCATCTCGGAAATTCGGGAGCCGATCTTTGCGCGAGGTTCGCAGGTATACGTCATGCCGGCGACGCGCACCATGTCGCCGCCCTGCTGGAGATAGGGGTCGGGATTGAGCAGGTTGTCGGCCACGTCCTCGAGGATCGCCTTGATCTCGCCGCCGCTGAGCTCGTTCAGCGTCGAGTATGGATACGTGATCGCAGTCTGGTCCATCACATGCTCGAACGTGATCGCCTCGCCCGGCAGCAGCGTCGTGCCCCAGCGGAAGCCCGGGGAAAACGCGATCTCGGCGCCTTTCGCGGCGAGCATCGCCTGCATGATGAGCTCGTCCCAGGTGCCATTGAAGTTGCCGCGGCGGTACAGCAGCCCTTCGGTCACGGCGAGTTTTTCTTGCAGCTTTGCGACGTGAGGCGCCCGCGCCTTTTCGATGTAGGCGCTCATGTCGGCGTCGGGGGGAAGGAGATTCGAAAATACCGGCACGAGGCGATATTGATAGTCCTCCACGCCGCTACCCGACACCTTGAGATCGAGTACGCCGAGGAACTTGCCGTTCGACCCGGCGTTCGTCACCAGCGTCTTGCCGACTACCACCGGCGCGGGCACGCCGTCGTGCGTGTGGCCGCCGAGGATGGCGTCGATGCCGCGCACGCGGGAAGCAAGCTTCAGGTCCACGTCCATGCCGTTGTGCGAGAGCAGCACCACGGCTTTCGCGCCCTTCGCGCGCACCTCGTCAACGAGCTGCTGGAGGCGAGTTTCCTGGATGCCGAAGGTCCACTCCGCGACCATGTAGCGCGGATTCGCGATGGGCGTATAGGGGAACGCCTGGCCGATGATCGCGAGCGCCACGCTGTTCACGCTGCGCACGCTGTAGGGCTTGAACACCGGGTCCTCGAAATCCGTCGTCTTGACGTTTTGCGCGAGGAATTCGATCGAGCCCAATTCTTTCTCGACGGCCTGCTTGACGCGTTCAGCGCCGTAAGTGAACTCCCAGTGCGCGGTCATCAAGTCGACGCCGAGCAGCTTCTGCGCGCCGATCATGTCCGCGCCCTTGGTCCAGAGCGAGGTCGCCGAGCCCTGCCAGGTGTCGCCGCCGTCGAGCAGCAACGCGTTCGGCCGCGAGGCGCGCAGCCGCTTCACCAGCGTCGCAAGGTGCGCATAGCCCCCGACTTTGCCGTAGCGGCGCGCCGCTTCGACGAAGTTCAGGTGAGTGAACGCGTGTGCGAGGGAAGTTTGCTTCTTTATTGAGAAGTGATTCAGCAATGCCGTGCCCACCAGGTGGGGAGGCCTGCCGTCGCCGAGGTTTACGCTCGGCTCTCGGAAGTAGACCGGCAGAAGCTGGGCGTGTACGTCGGTGACGTGCAGGAGCGAGAGGTTGCCGAACGGCGGCACGTCGTAAAGCTCGGCCGCCGCCTGCGCCTGAGTCAGGCCGGCGCGCAGCGTGCCGCCCGCCGCTGCGGCAAAGGCTAGAAGACGGAGAAACTCGCGGCGCTGCAACTAGGGGCTACGGGCGTCTTACGTGGTGTCTTACTACTTATTAACCGGGGACTCCGGGTCGAGCAGCAAGGCGACGAGGTCCTTGATCTGCTGTTCGGTCAGCGTGCCCGCGTAGCCCAGGCGCGGCATTTGCGAGCAGGCGTTGTACGCCTTGGCGTTGTAGATCTTGCCGTAGACGTACCTTTGCACGTCGGGGCCGTTGCCGCGCTTCTTGCCGAAGCCGAGCAGGCTCGGCCCGATCGTGCCGTAAGAGGTTTCCTGCGGCGAAATCTGATGGCAGTTGTAGCAGCTCCCTCCAACGTCCACGCCCGGCTTGTCGTTCCACATGCTGCCGCGCCCGCTCTGCGCCAGCTTCTCGGCGCGCTTCCAGTCGCCCATCAGGCTGCCCGAAGGAAACACGATGGTCTTCATCTGGTCCCCCTCGAGCTGCTTCGCGAGCGCGGCGGGCGGGTTGTCTCGCGTCTCGGTGCAGATGCGCTGCACGGCGTCCTGCGGAATGCGCTCCATCGTGGCCTGGCCGCGCGGGTGGAAGTCGCGCTTCATCGCCTCGGTGACTTCGCGCGCGGTGGGCTCGGCGAGAACCGGGCCCGCGGAAAAGCCGAGCAGGATTAGGATCGCGGTACGCTTCATCGCTTGGTCCCCGGGCCGCGGTACTCAGCCCCTTTCGCAGTGGTGGCGAGGTACATGTTCAGGGCGATCGTGGCGTCCGAGGCGAACGTCGGCTCGGGCATGCGCATCTGCCGGTAGCAGTCGTTGATGCGCCACTGCATGGTCTTGAATTGGCTGTTCGAGACGCGATACGCCGGCCAGGTGGCGATCAGCGGCCGTGCGGACTTCGGATCGCTCAGCACCGGCAGGTCGGACATGCGGATGCGCTTGCCTTCCTCGCCGTGGCACGAGGCGCACGAGAAGTCCCACGAGCCGGTGCGGTGGAAGAAGAGCGCTCTTCCGAGCTGATAGCTTTCCTTCTCCTTGGGATGCGAGCTACCCGGCGCCATCTTCACGCCGCGCGACTTGCCGGCGATGTAGGCAGAGAGGTACTCCATCTCCGAGGGTCGGTCGGCGTTGCCGAAGAGGGCCTTGGTCGCTTCGTCGCGGCTGCGGCCCTGCAGGGTCATCATGCAGTGCAGGAGCCGCGTTTCGAGGTCCATGACCCGGTCGACGTCCTTGAAGTAGCGCGGGAGCGCGGCGTAGGCGCCCTTCAGCACTCCCGGCCCCTTGCCGAGATCGCACTTCTCCAGCGACGCGTTCATCGGGCCCTGGGGCTTCTTCCAGAGCTCCTCGCCGCCGATCTCGAACAGCTCCACCGGGCTGCCCTCGGCGGTCATGCGCTGGTAGTCGGCGAACTGCGATTTCTGCTGCGCGAGCGCCGGCGCGAATGCCAGCGCGAGCACCGTACTGCCTATGACTGCGCGCATCGTCCTCCTCCTGTCGCGGGCGGCGGTCAGGCGACCGCGGTTTCCGTCTTGTTCGTGTCGCCCTTGTTGTCGAGCCAGCTCACTTCGATCTTGTCCCCCTTCGCCCCGCCTTTGAGGCGGAACGAGAACACGGGGTTGCGCGACACCGCCTGGCTGATCTCGCCTTCGATCACGGTCTTGCCGTTCACCTTCACCGTGAGGTTCTGGATGAAGTGCGGCTGCCCCTTGGTCTGCTGCTCGGTCGCCATGGGGTGCGTCATCAGCACGCGCAGGTCGGTGTAGCTGCCCGCGAGCGTCGCTCTCATTTTCATCGGTCCCGCCATGTCAGCCTCCGCACCCGCCGATGGTTACTTTGATCTCCTTGGTCGCCTGGTAATGCTTGCCGCGTGCCGTGGCCACCACGCGCACGTCCGAGGTCTCGCCCATCTTGGCGTTGATCTTGACGAAGGGCAGCGCGCCCTCCATGAAGTCGAACTTCGCCACCAGGGGATAGGGGTTCTTCTCCACCAGCACCGCAAGCGACGTTGTCCCCGCGATGTTGCTCGTGACCTCGATGGGCACTACCGCGCCGTTCTCGGCGATCTGCGGCGCCTCGATGACGATGCCGCCGCTCGCCTCGGCGCTCGGCGTTCCGAGGCTCTTCAGCGCGTCGGCGCTCGTTTTGGACGAAAACGCGGCCTTGTTCCACGCCGCAAGCGCGGCCACGGGCTTGAGCAGCCCCGCGAGGACAAGCGCAGCCGCGCCTTTCAGCAGCCCTCTACGTTCCATCATCTCTACTTACCCCCAAAAAACTCCAGTTTGGTCATTCTAAGGCTTGAGATACGCGTAGCCCTCCTTCTGCTGCAGCCGCGTCACTTCGGCAACCCCGGAGGGTACCCAAGTCACGTATTCGATGAACTGGTCCTTGCTGAGCTTACGGTTGCGCAGCGTGATCTCGCACACGTCGAACTGCACGCCGCGCTGCCTGAGCTGCTCCACCAGGTCCTCGTACTTGGCGCCATTCTTGTCCTTGGCACCCTTCATGAGAAAGTCGACGCCGAGCGCGTGCGTCACCACCACGATCTTCGCGTCGGGATTCACTTCAAGGTGGTTGCCGATGTTGCGCAGGCCGTTCGACGCTTGGGCCAGGCCCTCGTTGAGGTGGTAGACGACCTTGTCCTGCTTGCCGGTCGGCGCCGCGCAGCCGGCCGCCAGCACCGCCACTGCCATTGCCGCCAGAAACCGCCTGCCCATCATGGCATCTCCTCTCCCAAACGCATCCTAATCCGGGCAAGGCGCCCGGGAATCAATTGTACTTATTGCTTGATTAGACTCTCGATCAAGCGCGCCGCCCGCGCGAGCGAGTCCTGCGCCGCGAGGTCGTCGGCCAGGGTGCGTACTTCCGGAGGCCGGAAGTCGAAGCCGCGCCCGACGCCGGGGTAGACGATGACGCGCGCCTCGCGCTTCTTCGCCTTGAGCGAATCGATGCCGGCGAGGATCGGGCGCACGCGCTGATACTGCTCGTGCTCGCCCACGAAGACGAGCACCGGGACACGCAGCTCGTCCACCTCGGGCGCGTACTGATAGACCTGCATCGCTTCCGGCGCCTCGGGATGCTGCCAGTGCGGGTAGTAGGAGATGTAGCACGCCGCTTTTGCCTGCCGGCCTTTGGTGACGAGCGCCCGGAGCGCGTAATAGCCGCCGCGGGTGTGCGACACCACGCAGGTCTTCGCCTGGCCACGCGCCTCGGGGAGCGCAAGCGCGAAATCGATGGCGAGCGCCGCATCGTCCTCGAGCGCCGGGTCGTGCCGCACCGGCATCTTGTCAATGAAGCGGCCGCTGAAGAGGTCGGGCGCGACCACCGTGAAGCCGCGCGCCGCCAGGCGTAGCGGCACCAGCCGGGTCAGCTCGTCGAGGCCCCGTCGCCCGTGCAGGAACACCACCACCGGGAATTTGCCCGCGGAAAAGATCTCCACGGGAACTTCCACCTCGCCGTTGCGGTAGCTCGCCGCGCGAGTGCGCACTGCATGGTTCGCGGGC
>DATFEI010000083.1:0-6731 GCA_035251315.1 Burkholderiales bacterium
CATCGGTCTCGGAGTCGCGGTAGTGGATGAGCACGGCTGCACCGGCCGCGTGCAGCCGCCGCGCGATCGCCGCGCCGACGCGGCGCGCGCCGCCGGTGACGAGCGCCGCCTTGCCTGCCAGGGAATCATCCATGAACCCGCTGATTCTAGGTTAGATTTCCCGGGTGCTTGAGGAGCTGCGCGCAGAGATCGCCGCCGCCGGCGGCTGGATGCCTTTCGCCCGCTACATGGAGCTCGCAGTCGGGGCTTATTACGGCCGCGACGACCGGCAGTTCGGCGCAAATGGCGATTTTGTAACCGCGCCCGAGCTGGGAAAACTATTTGCCCGCACGCTCGCCCGGCAGCTGCGGGAGCTCGACGGACCGATCCTGGAATTCGGGGCAGGCAGCGGTGCGTTGGCCGAGGTGCTCACGGAAGAGCTCGACTGCGAATATCTGATCCTCGAGACGAGCGACGCGTTGCGCGCGCGCCAGGCGGCGAGGCTCGCCGGCAAGGTGGGTTTCCTCGATCGTCTTCCCGACGCCATCCGGGGCGTGGTCATCGTGAACGAAGTCGTGGACGCCATGCCGGTGCACGCGGTGGCGTGGAAGCAGAGCGGAATCTTCGAGCGCGGAGTCGCCTTCCCCGGAAAGCTAGCGTGGGACGAGCGGCCGGCGCACGGGGCGCTGCTCGAAGCAGCGCAGGCAATAGAAGTGCCGGTTCCGTATGAAAGCGAGATCGGGCTGGCCGCACGGGCCTGGATGGACACGCTTGCCAAACGGCTCGAATCGGGTGCGATCTTTGTCATCGACTACGGCTTTCCTTCGCGCGAGTACTACCACCCTCAGCGTTCGATGGGCACGCTGATGTGCCACGCACGCCACCGCGCGCACGAAGACCCGTTCGAGCGTCCGGGCGAGCAGGACATCACCGCGCACGTGGACTTCAGCGCTCTTGCGCGCGCCGCGCATGCCGGCGGCCTCGAGTTGCTCGGTTACGCGACGCAGGCCCAGTTCCTGGTGAATTGCGGCATCACCGAAGTGCTCGAGCAGGCGAACCTGGAGAAAGCCCTGCACTACGCGCCAATCGCGGCGGAGGCCCAGGTCCTGCTCTCGCCCAATGAGATGGGCGAGCTTTTCAAGGTGCTCGCGGTCGGGCGCGGGGTCAAACAGCCGCTCCTGGGGTTTTCACGAGGGGATCGTTCCAATAGGCTTTAGGGCATGCGCGCGCTATTTGCGGCGGCTTTATTCCTGACGTTCCCGGCGCTCGCCGATGGGATTTCGGAGGCGAAAAAGCGCTGGGAGGCGAGCCCGCACGGGCCGCTGCTCGAGCGCATTCTCCCGCCGACCTTCGATGCGGCACGGCTGCCGGAGCGGCAGTCGAGCGGAGCGAAGCTGGTGGTGGCCTATTGCGTGCAGTGCCACAATCTCCCCAATCCGGCGATGCACCATGCCGAGAAGTGGCCGAGCGTCGTGCAGCGCATGGTGCTTCGCATGGAGGGCAAGGGCAACATGGGCACGCTGATGGCCGAGATGATGGCCGGAGTGAAAGCGCCCGCCGCGGAGGACACCAGGGCCATCGTCGCCTACCTGCAGCGCCACGCGCAGCAGCCGCTCGATCCGGCGCGTTACCCCGAGGTGAACCAGCCGTCCGGCGAAGCGTTCCGCCTGGCATGCAACCAGTGCCACGTGCTTCCCGATCCCCAACGCTACACCGCCGCTGAGTGGCCGCGCGTCGTGGCGCGGATGCGGGAGAACATGGAGTGGATGAACCGCGTGGTCGGCTCCAAGCCCGTGCCCGGCGAGCCGCAGCTCGCGGTCGAGGAGATCAACGCCTTCCTGGCGAGACACGCGCGCAAGCCGGGCGGCTGATGCTGCGCCTGGCCAGCGCGATCGACCGCTTCACCGAGAAGAGCGCGCTGGTATTCGCATCGCTCATCGCGCCGCTCCTCGCCGCCGTGACCTGGGAAGTCGTCGCGCGCTACGCGTTCGACGCGCCTACCTCGTGGGCTTACGAAACCATCTACGCGCTCTACGCGGCGATGTTCATGCTTGGCGCCGCGTACGCCTTGCGCACCGGGGCGCATATCCGTACCGACTTCCTGTGGGAGAGATGGCCTGCGCGCACGCGCGCCGCGATCGACAGCATCGCCTACCTCGCGTGCTTCTTCCCAGCCATGCTGCTCTTTCTCGTTGCCGGCCTCGAGGCGACGTGGAATTCGTACCTGATCGGCGAGCGCTCGGCCGACACGGCCTGGTTTCCGCCGCTTTGGCCTCTCAAGGCCTTGGTGCCGGCAGCGGCGCTCCTTCTCCTGCTGCAAGGGCTGTCTGAGCTGCTAAAAAGCCTGCACGCATGGAAGCGCTGATCGGCCTTGCGATGCTGGTCGTGATGATGGGCGCGATCTTTGTCGGCTTCCCGGTCGCCTTTACGCTCCTCGTGCTCGCGTTCGGCTTCGGCGCGCTGGTGCTCCAGGGCCGCGTGTTCGACCTCGCATTCTTCCAGACGACCGGCCTCATGCGCGACGAGCTGCTTGCCGCGGTCCCGCTCTTCATCTTCATGGGTTATCTCGTCGAGAAGGCGGGCCTGATGGAGCGGCTTTTCCTTGCGCTGCGTCTCGCGCTCGCGCCGCTGCGCGGGTCGCTTTTCCTGGTCGTAATCCTCACCGCCACGGTGTTCGCGATGGCGACCGGAATCGTGGGCGCCGCCGTAGCAGTGCTCGGGCTGATGGCGGCGCCCATCATGCTGCGCGCCGGCTACAGCGCGCAGCTCGCGGCAGGGGCGATCACGGCCGGCGGCACGCTGGGAATTCTGATCCCGCCGTCTGTGATGCTGCTCGTGCTCGGGCCGGTCCTCGGCGTTTCGGTCGTCGACCTGTACGCGGCCGCGATGCTGCCCGGGCTGCTGCTCGCGGCCCTCTACCTCGGGTATGTCTTCGTGCGCTGCCACCTCGATCCGAGCCTCGGGCCACCGCTGCCGCCGTCGCTGCGCGCCGCCTCGCGCCTCGACATCGCGCGCGAGGTGCTGATTGGCGTGATCCCGCTCGCGGTGCTGATTGCGGCGACGCTCGGCTCCATCCTTGCCGGCCTCGCCACGCCAACGGAGGCAGCAGGGGTCGGTACGCTCGGCGCACTGGCGCTTGCGCTCGCCTACGGACGGCTCGACTGGGCGGTACTGAAAGGTGTGTCGCTGCGCACGCTCGCGACTTCGAGCATGGTGCTCTTTCTCGCAGTTGCGTCGAACGTGTTCGGCGCCGTGTTCGCCCGGCTCGGCACAGCGGCCTGGATCACCGACTGGCTGCTCGGTCTCACGGTGCCGCCGACACTGATGCTGATCGTCATCGTGGCGCTGCTCTTTGTGCTCGGCTGGCCATTCGAGTGGCCGGCGATCGTGCTGGTGTTCGTGCCGATTTTCTATCCCGTGGTCTTGGCGCTCGGGATCGACATGGTCTGGTTCGGCGCGCTGGTCGCCGTCACGCTCCAAACCGCGTTCCTTTCGCCGCCGGTGGCGATGTCGGGCTACTACCTCAAGCAGGTGGCACCCGCCTGGGCGCTCGCGACGATTTTCAAGGGGATGCTCGAATTCATGGCGATCCAGGCGGTGGCCATCGGCCTGCTGCTCGCGTTTCCCTCCATTGCGACCTGGCTTCCCGAGCAGCTCCACCGGCAGCCGCCCGCGCTCGATATCTTCGACGGCGAGCCTTATCCCGACGAGCGCGGCATCTACGAGGCGCGCATCACACCTGCGGCACCGCCATGCCTTTCGCCACCGCCGGCCGTGCGCCCACCCTGTCGTACCAGCGCTTGACTTGGGGAAATGCCGTCAGATCCACGCGGTGCCATTCGTGGCGCGCAACCCACGGGTAGATCGCGATGTCGGCGATGGAATATTCGCCGGCAAAGTAATCCCTTTCCGAAAGCCTCTTGTCCATGACCCCATACAGCCGCTTCGCCTCGTTGCCGTAGCGCTCGCTGCCGTACGGGATCTCGTCCTTCTTCGCGCGCATGAAATGGTGCGCCTGGCCGAACATCGGTCCCACCCCGCCCATCTGGAACATGAGCCACTGCAGGACCTGGTACTTGGACTCTTGCGGAAAAAACTTCCCCGTCTTGTCCGCCAGGTAGATGAGGATCGCGCCCGATTCCATCATCGCGATGGGCTTGCCGTCCGGGCCGTCGGGGTCGACGATGGACGGGATCTTGCCGTTGGGGTTGATCTTTAAGTACTCCGGCGTGAACTGCTCGGAGTTCGTGCCGATGTTGATCTTGCGCACCTTGTACGGCAGCCCGCATTCCTCGAGCATGATGGAAACCTTGCGGCCGTTCGGTGTACTCCAGGTGTACAGTTCAATCATGTTGAAGTGGCTCGTGACCGTGCTCGTGGTCTTGGTGATTTTCGCGGTGCTCGCGCCGCGCTTCGGCGCCTGGCGCCTGCCGGGCGACTTCAGCATTCCGGTGCGCGGACGAATCTACTACATTCCTCTCGCCAGCACGCTCGCGTTTTCGCTGCTGGTCTGGCTGATCAGCCGAGTCCTCTGATCGCCTCGAGCCGCGCCTCGTCGACGAGCCGGCCGATGTCCGCGCCCTGTGCCGAGCTGGCGATCGCGCCCGCGTCGACCGCTGCCGCCGCAGCGCGCGCGCGCTCGATGCGTGACACGTCGATTCCCGGCTCGGCGAGCCGCGCCGCCTCGAGGAGCTCGGCGAACCGCTCCGGGCGGCGGAACGCATCGGCGCCCTTCAATACGCCGAGCAATGCGTCTGCCGTGGATTTCTTCAGTCCTTCCTTGTGGCGCACCGCGGCAAGCGCGAGCTCGCGTACATCGCCCGGCGTGCGCAACCGATCGCACAAGGCCAGCACCTGCTGTTCTACGAGCGGCCATGCGAGCACCGCGAAGCGCACAGGCATCGACCCCGAGAATCGGCGCGGCCATGCCTTGATCTCGGGAAACGCCTTGGCAAGGAACCCCGTGCGCTGCATGACCTCGAACATCCGTTCGGGTTCGGGTTCAGCCAGGCCGCGCGAGAACTCCTGCCACACGCGCTCGGGGACCAAGTAGTCGGTTTCGCCGGAAGCAACCATGTCCTTCATAAGTGCCAGGGTTTCTTCCGCCAGGCGGAAACCGAAGCGCGCCGCAAAACGCGCGACGCGGAGGATGCGGACAGGGTCCTCCGCAAATGCTTCGCTCACGTGGCGCAATACGCCCGACTCGAGATCCTTCTTGCCGCCGAAGGGATCGATCAGAGTTCCATCCTCGGCCTTCGCCATCGCGTTGATGGTGACGTCCCGGCGTTTGAGGTCTTCTTCCAGCGTGACCTCGGGCGAGGCGTAGACCGTGAACCCTTTGTAGCCGCGGCCGCTTTTGCGCTCGGTGCGCGCAAGCGCGTACTCATCGTGCGTTTGGGGATGCAGGAATACCGGAAAGTCCTTGCCGACCGGCTTAAAGCCGAGCCGCACCATCTCTTCGGGAGTCGAACCGACCACGACGTAGTCGCGTTCCTTAACCGGAAGGCCGAGCAGCTCGTCGCGTACCGCACCACCGACGAGGTAAACCCTCACCCGAATCTAATTCCTCTTGGCGTACGGCTCGTCCTCGGCGACAAACTCGATCTCGCGCCGCGCGGCATCGCACCACTCCCGCACGGCGGCGAGTGACTGGATCGCGTCGCAGTATGCGCGCACGGCTGGAGGCACTTCGACCGCGTATGTCTGGAAGCGCATAACCACCGGCGCGTAAAAGGCGTCCGGGATGCCAAACGCGCCGAAAAGAAAAGGCCCGCCCTTTCCGAAGCGCGCGCGACAATCCGACCAGATGGCGACGACGCGCTGGATGTCTTTGCCCGACTTCTCGTTCAGGCCCTTGCCCGGATAGCGGCCGCGGATGTTCATCGGCATCGCTCCGCGCAGAGCCTGGAAGCCCGAATGCATTTCTGCGCAGACCGAGCGCGCCACGCGCCGCGCGCGCTCGTCCTGCGGCCAAAGCTGCTTCGCGGGGTAAAGCTCGGCCACTGTTTCACAAATCGCCAGCGTGTCCCACACCGGCTCGCCGTCGATCAGCAGCACCGGCACCTTGCCCGCGGCCGAGTAACGCTCGATGCCGGCCACGCGCAGCCCGCCGCCGCTCTCGTCGAACTTGAGCGGCACCTCCTCGAACGGGATCTTGGCTTCGCGCATGAGCACCCAGGGTCGCATCGACCAGGACGAATAATTCTTGTTGCCGATGACCAGGGCCAGCTTCACGCGCCAAAGTCTAGCGCGGCAGCGCGAGTTCGGCGACGAGTCCCGAGGCGGCGTTGCGTAGCGTCACCTCGCCACCGTGCCAGCGGGCGATGTTGCGCGCGATGCCCAGGCCGAGACCGGTCCCCCCGCTTTCCATATTGCGCGAATCATCGAGCCGGTGGAAAGGCTCGAACACCCGCTCAAGCTCCGGGTCCGGTATGCCCGGGCCGCGGTCATGGATAGCGATCCTGAGTTGTTCCGCAGAATCCGCGATCTCGATTTCTGCCGAGCCCCCATATCGGATCGCGTTCTCGATCAGGTTGTCGAGGCAGCGGCGCAGGCCCTGCGGATCGGCCCGGTAGGGACCTAGCGGCGCCCCGCGCACCGTGAGAGCCTGGCCGGCTTCGCGCCGGTCCTCGCAAACGCTTTCGATCAAGGCGCCGACGTCCACGGGCTGGCGCTCCGTGCCCTTCCCCACGCTGGAGAAGAAATCCAGCGTCTCTCCTACCATGGTCTGCATCTCGTCGAGGTCGCGCAGC
>DATFEI010000076.1:0-12477 GCA_035251315.1 Burkholderiales bacterium
ACCCCGCACGCCTCGAGCCGCGCGAACACGAGGGGCGCCAGCACCGCGGGCGCCTCGGCGCAGCCCGGATCGGCGCCGCCCAGGCCCCACGCCGCGCCGATCAGCTCCACTTGTCGTTGAATCGTTACCGCGCGCACTCGAAACAGACTACGCCCCTGGTACGAACGCCCGCAATGCCCGGCCGGTCCAATAGCGTAGTGCCCTTGGTGGGCGCTTCGAGGAGGCGCGATGAGTGCGAAATGGCAGGACTGGGCAAGCTTTGCGCTCGGTCTCTGGCTTGCCCTATCGCCGTGGATCGCCGGCTATTCCGAGCATGCTGGTGCGACCGCGAACGCGGTGACCGCAGGGCTCGTTCTCGCGCTCGCATCGCATTTCGAATGCGTGGCGTGCGAAGAGGACCTGCCCGTCGAATGGCTGAACCTCGCCATTGGAGCATGGCTCGTGTGCGCGCCCTTCATCATCGAGTTCACCTCGCGGGTGGGAAGCGCCAATTCGATCTTGGTCGGCGTGTTCATCCTCGCGCTTGCCGCATCGGCGCTCTCGCTCGACAAGCGAATCGGCGCGCTCTGGCATAGGTCGCAATAGCCGTTAGACCGGGCTTTTTGCGTTACCCTCCGCCGCATGTTCACGGGTATCGTGCAGGCGGTGGGGCGCATCGTGCGCACCAACCCGCTCGAGGTGGAATGCGACGGTTTCGATCTCACCGGGGTCGCGGTGGGCGACTCGATCTGCGTGCAGGGCGTCTGCCTCACCGTCACCGCGATCAAAGCTCGCGGCTTCACGGCCGACGTGTCCGAAGAAACCCTTCGCGTTACGACCGGACTCGACCGGCCCGCTTCGGTGAACCTCGAGAAATCCCTCGCGCTCGGCGACAAGCTCGGTGGGCACCTCGTCACCGGGCATGTCGACGGGGTGGGAGAAGTGACTTCAAAGCAGCAAACCCGTGTCGGGATCCGGATCCCCCGCGATCTGGCCAAGTACGTCGCACGGAAAGGCTCCATTTGCGTGGATGGCGTGAGCCTCACCGTCAACCGGGTCGACGCAGAGGAATTCGAGGTCAACCTGATCCCGCACACGCTGCAAGTCACGACCCTGTCGCGGCTGCAACCGGGGGCGAAAGTGAACCTGGAGATCGATCTTGTGGCGCGCTACGTGGAACGCATACTTTCGGCGTCCAAGGCCGACTAGCCGATCCGACTTCAAGGCTCAGTTTCCCTATGGAATCTTGACGCTGTGCAGAAGATTGCCCAGAGCAATCCATTCGTTAGAAGCATCCGAATCTACGAATTGAAATAGATGTAACGCATGCGTCAATCGGATACCTCTTCACAGAGCGGAGAACCCATGGTTCGCTCGCGTCCGGTCCGAATCCTCCTCACGGTCCTCGCGTACATCGCAGCGACGTTCGCGGTCCAGGCCACCTCGCATTTCGCGCTGAATGCGGATCACTACCGATCAATTTCGGTCATGCGCACCGAGCCGGTCTTCGTCCTAGGCTTCACGTCGATGCTGATTCAGGGCCTCCTGTTCGCCGTGCTCTTCCCGGTCTTCGACCGCGACCGCAAGGCGATGCGGAATGGCATCGCTTTCTCGTGGGCCATGGGCCTGTTCCTCACGTCGTATATCACGCTCGCCGAAGCCGGGAAGTATGCTGTGCCGTCGCTCGCAAGCTGGATCGGGGTGGAAGCCGGCGCAGCCGCCGCGCAGTTCACCCTCTTTGGAACTCTCCTCGGGTTGATTCACATTGACCGGCGGCCGACCTTGACGCCGGCTGAAGCGCGGGGGCCAGCAGAGGGCCGGCCAAGGATGAGACCCAGATCCCTGGGGCGCTTGTGCTAAATTTGTGACGACCAAGAAGAACCTAGGTAGCAGGCCGGCCTTGCCCGCGCAACGCCGGCCCGCCTCGAGGCGTTACTGGAAGCGGTAAAGGATGCCGACGCTCAGCACGTCGACGTCGGTCTCCACCAGGTTGCCGCCGCCCAACTCGCTGTAGCGCTGCCATTCGCCCCGCACGCCCACCTTAGGCGTAAAGTCGTAGCGCAGGCCGACGCCATAGGTGAGATCGGTATTCGACTCGTCCCCGCCGGGACCTTCCAGGTCGCCCCGGTAACCGCCGAGTTTGCCGTAAACGGAGAATTGGTTGGTGACGGGGTAGGACGCCACGCCGAGGATCTCCCACGCCGTGCCTTCGGAGGCGCCGGCGCTCGCGGAGGCTTCGCCCAGGTCGTGGTAGCCCAGCTCGGCCGCGAAGTAGCGGTTGAACTGGTAGCCGCCGAAGATCCTCCAGGCGGTGTCCTTGTCGTCGCAGTCGCCGAAGCCGCCGCAGCCGTCCTTGAATTTGGACTGCCCGATCGTGGCGCCGAGGTAGACGTCACTCCAGCTCGTCTGCGCGGTTGCCGGGCCGGCGAAGACGAACGTCGCAGCGACGCCCGCGCCAGCAAACAATGCTTTCATGCTCTTCATTACTAATCTCCTTGGTGGTGAAAAAACTCAGAAAGACTCAGATCGTGTCGCCTAGCCGCTCCGAGCCGCACCGCTCTTCCCACAGCCCTCGGGGCGGTCCATAACAAGCGCCGCGTCGGGCTCGAGCACGTCACCACGCGCCGAGGTCGATCTCGGCGCGTAGCTCGCCAGAGCACCAGGCGACGTGCCCGGCGATGAAGCGCGCGCGCTTGGGCTCCGATTCGAGGATGCCGTTCAGCACCGCAGCCTCATAGGCGGCATAGAGGCCCGGCATGACCTTGAAGGAATTACCACCCGGGCCGCCGCGGTGCTGCACCAGCGCGAAAACGAGCCATGGCTGCACGGGGCCGCCGAGGTAGACGGGGTCAGCGATCTTCCGCGAAAGCAGGTGCTCCAGGAAGATTTTCGCGAGCGTCAGGCCGGTCGGCCGGTTCACGATAAAGCCGAGGTGCCCGTGGGCGCCGAAGGGCGTCACGACCATATCGTGAACGCGTAACAGTGGATCGCACAGCTCGGGCCTCGCCACGAGAATGAACGGCTTGCCGAGATCTTTAGCGTCGGCGAGCGGCGCGGCGATACGCTTGAAGCGCGCTTTCATCGGAAATTGAGCGCGGACTTTCGGCTCGTCTTTGCGGATTCCGATCGCGCTGCCGTGGGAAATGTGGGCGAAGGTCTGGCAGAGCTCCACTCGCGCGCATGCAGGCCGCCCGAGACGAGGTACAGGGCGCCAACCGCGACAAGCAGCAGGCGCGTGCTTCACCTCCGCTCGATTCTCTTGAGCTCATCGACGTTCACGGCGGCCGCCCGTGCAGCGCGTCCCCGCTCAAGCTTCCGCCGCACGCGCTCGAAGGTCTCGCGCACATCGGTCGCGTGGCTGGCCCGGTTGCGGAACGCGAAGTCGAGGATGCTCTCTGCGGGTTTCGCGGGTTGTCGTGCGCTGGATGCCATGCGAGCAGTCTGCGCAGCCAAAGTCGCGCTTTCGTTTCGGCGCGGCTGCGTCTCGTTAAGTCTGGAATTGCCCCGATTTCCACCAATCCCGACTGAATGGCGACGTTTCGCCAACGCTTGGGCGAGCGCCGGCTTTACGTCATGAACCGTGACGGACTATGCTCGATGCGGCTTCACGGAAGGCACACTTCCCGGTGCGGAGTCGGCCGAGGATCAAAGCTCAGGCTGGCCACCGTCCGTTATAAAGCACGACGCCATATCCGTCGGGGTCTTCGAAGGTGGCGCCGCCGCGATCCCAGTACGGATTGATCGATGGGGCGGGATGGAAGCCGGCACCCGTCATGCGGGCAATGGCGGCCTTCCACTGATCCAAATCGGGCAGGTAGAAGACCAGCAGGTTCTCTTTGCTCGGGACGCCGCTGGCATGTCCGGGCCGGTGAGTGAACTCAAAATGGTAACCGGCACCCGGCACACCGAGCATGACGCCGTCGAAGCCGTCATGGTCGACGAATGAGTCGAGCCACTGCAACCCGATTCCCACCACGTAGAAGTGCGTGACCGCATCGAGGCGATAAGTCGAGCGCGCGACACGAAGATGGGTTTGCTTCGTCAAAGGAGGCAAAGCGGCTAGGCGAGTTCGCTACCAGCGCAGGAGCGCCGTGCCGAGCATCGCGCCGGCCGCGGCCGGGATGAGCATACCGAGCGGGTACCACAGGGCAGCGAACGGCACCGCCATCTCGGGGCAGTGCAGCGCGTACGCCAGCGCGCCGAGCGTGCCCGCCAGCAGTCCGGCCGCGCCTCCGGCGAGCGCGAGATGCGTAGGCGCCAGTCCGTTCAGAGCCCATAGTGCCGCGATGAGCGGCGGCACGGAAAACGCGGCGATGAGTAACGGGCACGACTGCCAGGTCGGGGCGAAAACCATCGCCGGCCGGAGGGCGGGCTCCGACTGGGCAAGCGCCGCCGCGGCGACCAGCCACACGGCGATCACCGGGAGCGCCAGCAGGACCGGCACTGCAGCGAGAGGCGCCCCAGGGCGCGAAAGCCGCATCACCGCGACCAAACAGGCGGCGGCAAGCGCGCCCGGGAACGCGAGCTTCAGCCAGAACATCGGCAGCAGGGCGGCTTGGGAGATGTCGGCACGCACGCCGAGCGTGAGCGCCATCAGCACCGCCGAAGTAAACGCGCCGGATGCCACAGCTGTCGCGTGGCGGCGCGCGGGCGCGTCCTGCGGCATCCCGCCGCCGCGCGCGAGCAGCGCTGTCAGCTCGTCGGTCGTCATGTTCTCTCCCTCAGCTTCGCGGCGAGCGCCCTGAGGCCACGGTGCACGCCGACCTTGACTGCAGACACCGACATGCCCGTTAGGCGGGCCGCTTCGAGCACCGAGCGTCCCTCGAGCTTGACGTGCACGATTGGCAGTCGCTGCCGTTCGGGCAGCGCGTCGAGCAATATGGCGATGTCGCGGCGCGCTTCGCCAGCCCGGTCGTCCTTCGCGTGCATCAGCTCGGTCACCTCGTCCAGCGGGTCGGTAAGCCGCTCGCGGCGGCCGTGGCGGCGAAGGAAGTCGGTCATCTTGTACTTGGCGATTGCGCCCGCCCAGGCGGTGAGCGGCTGCGCCGCATTGTAGGTGTGGCGCTGGTTGTGCACGGCGAGCAGTGTTTCTTGCACGATGTCCTCCACGTCGTCCGGCATGCCGGTAAGCCGCCGGCGCAGCAAAGCGCGCAGGTGCGCGCCAAGCTCCCGCAGAAACCCGTGATAGGCCGCCGGATCGCCGCCAAGGCCCCGCAGCAGGAGCTCTCTCAGATGTTCGTCCGGGCGAGGCACGAGGTTACAGGCCAGCGAAAAAAAGTTTTCTCCCGCCTCGCGTAACCGCCCGGCCATCGCCCGCGAATTAACCGTCATGGAACCGCGCTCGTTGTTTGCGTCCGCTATGGTCGCCGCATCCCCCGCTTTCCTGACACCGCCAGCCCACGCGACGTGCGAAATGGAGAGCGGGCCGCGCACCGCGGCGCTTGTGGAGCTCTACACCTCGGAGGGCTGCTCAAGCTGTCCGCCGGCCGACCAGCAGCTCCGCAAATTGCGCGAAGCGCTCGACCCGGGCGCCGACGTGGTGCCGCTTTCGCTGCACGTCACGTACTGGAACTACATCGGCTGGATCGATCCTTTCGCGCAGCGCGCGTTCGACGAGCGGCAGCGCTGGCTTGTGCGTGTGAACGGCCAGCGCACCCTCTACACGCCGCAGTTCTTCGTCGGCGGAACGGAGCTGCGCTCCGTGCGCGCCGGCCTGCGAGAGCAGGTCCGGCGCGTGAATGGCATGCCGGCCGCTGCCGCGGTCCGGCTCCACGCTCAAGTTTTGCCCGGGCAGAGGCTCGCGCTGCATGCCAGTGCGTCCGCACGGCCGGGCGATTCGCTCGCGTTGCACGTGGCGATCGCCGAAAGCGGCCTGGTGTCGCGCGTCACTCGCGGAGAAAACGCCGACGCCACCCTCGAGCACGATCACGTCGTGCGCGCGTGGATAGGGCCGGTTCCCCTGGGCCCCGAGGGGGCGAGCATAAGACGCGACGTTTCCCTCGCTCCGGGGTGGAAGCATGAAAACCTCGAGATCGCCGCGTTCGTACAGCACGAGCGCACAGGCCGAGTGCTGCAGGCCGTCGGCGGCCACTGCGCCGGCTGATCAGCTAACTTTCCGTCGTTCAACTCATCAGAAGGAGTCACTCCGTATGCCGAAGCTCACCATCACCGCACTCTCCGTCCTGCTCGCGATCGCCGGCACGCACGTTCTGGCGCAGCAACCCATGCCGCGCGAATCGATGGGCGCGCACGAGACGAAAGAGAAGGCCATGGGTGATGAGCGCATGGCCAGCGAGCGCATGGACAACGAGAACATGCGCAGTCACGACATGAGCAGCAGCGACAACATGAAGAACAACATGGGCGGGGACAAGATGGACAAGAACCCCGTGTCGGACGAAGGCATGGGCAGAGATGCAATGTCCCGGGATCCCATGGCCCGCTGAGTCCTCGATGACCACCATGACGATCGCAAGGCGCGTTGTCGCCATTTTCGCGGAGGACGCGCCGGCAAGACTTAGGGCGTCGAGCTATCCGCAGCCCTTCGCTTCACGCATGGCTGGCCGCTGCAAGCATCCACTCGGGGACTTCTTCGGGCTGAAAAACTTCGGCGTGAACCTAACGCGGCTCGCGCCGGGGACGGCCTCGGGGCTGCGCCACGCGCATTCCAGGCAGGACGAGTTCGTTTACGTCCTGCAAGGCCGCCCCACGCTTCACACCGACGAGGGCCGCACGCGGCTTTCGCCCGGCATGTGCGCTGGCTTTCGCGCCGGCACCGGGAATGCACACTGCCTGGTCAACGAGACCAAAGAGGAAGTCGTGTTTCTGGAAGTAGGGGACCGCACGCCGGGCGACGAAGGCTCGTATCCGGACGACGACCTCAAGGCCACCCTGGTCAACGGCGGATGGAAGTTCCTGCATAAGGACGGAACGCCGTACTGACGACGGTGTACACAGGCAGCCGCGCTACCCGAATCAAAGCCATATGAAGCCGATTGCTCCCTCGCAAGTCACGCCTCGCCGAGTCTATGCGCGCAGACGCGAGTTTCTGAAGCTCGCCGCGGCGGGCTCGATCGCGGCGGCGGGCGGGCTGGTCGCGTCGGGCGCGAAAGCGCAGGCGAAGACGCTCGGCCTGCCGAAGCTTGAGAGCACGACAACGAGCCCGTTGAGCGGCGCGGAAGTCCCCACCGCCTATACCCATTTGACGTCGTACAACAATTTTTACGAGTTCGGCAGCGACAAGTCGGACCCGGCGCGCCACGCCGGGCGCCTGCGCACGCGGCCGTGGACCGTATCGGTCGAAGGCGAGGTGGCGAAGCCGCGAACTTTCGGCATCGAGGACCTGCTCAAGCTCGGCCTCGAGGAACGCATCTATCGCCTGCGCTGCGTGGAAGCATGGTCCATGGTGATCCCGTGGATCGGCTTCGAGTTCAATCGGCTCGCGAGGCTGGTGGAGCCGGTGTCCAGCGCGAAATTCGTCGAATTCGAGACTGCCGTGCAGCCCGATACCATGCCCGGCGTGCGGCGTGCCGTATTGCAGTGGCCTTACACCGAGGGGCTGCGCATCGACGAAGCGATGCATCCGCTCACGATCCTGGCAGTGGGCCTGTACGGTGAAATCCTGCCCAATCAGAACGGCGCGCCGATGCGCCTCGTCGTGCCGTGGAAGTACGGGTTTAAGTCAGCGAAGTCGATCATCCGCATCCGTTTCGTAGAGCGGCAGCCCAGGACGGCTTGGGGCCTCGCCTCTCCGCATGAGTACGGTTTCTATGCCAACGTCAACCCCGACGTCGACCATCCGCGATGGTCCCAGAAGCGGGAGCGGCGCATCCCGGAGTTTCGTGCGAGCCGCCCGACGGAGCTCTTCAACGGATATGCGGCGCAGGTAGCCCGCTTGTACGCCGGGATGGACCTCAAGAAGTACTTTTGATGCGTACCCAGCCAAGCAAGACGCAGATTGCATTCCTCAAAGCGGCCCTATTCGTGGCGGCGCTGGGGCCGCTGGCGAAACTGGTGGCGGGTGTCCTCTACTTCCCGGAATCGCTCGGCGCCAACCCAGCGGAGTTCATCACGCGATCGACCGGCGACTGGACCTTGCGCTTCCTCCTCATCACATTGGCGGTGACGCCGGTGCGCAGGCTAACCGGATGGAACTGGCTGCTCCGCTTGCGACGTATGCTGGGGCTTTACGCCTTCTTCTACGGCGTCATGCATGCCTCCAGTTACGCCGGCTTCGATCAGATCTTCGACTTCTCCGAGATCCTCGCGGACATTGCGAAGCGGCCGTTCATCACCGTGGGCTTCGCCGCGCTTCTTCTCATGGGTCCGCTCGCCGCGACTTCCACCAACGCGATGGTGCGCCGGCTCGGCGCCGCGCGATGGCAGGCGCTTCACCGCCTGATATATCTCATCGCGCCCCTCGGCGTACTGCACTTTTGGTGGATGGTGAAGCGCGACATCAAGGAGCCTGCCATCTATGCCACCGTTCTCGCGGTACTGTTGGCGTACCGGGCGGCGGAAAGGATGCGCACGGCCCTGCGCCCGGCGCGACTGGGCGTGAAGCCGTGAATTTCGCTGCGCCTTGCAAGCACGATCTCCGTGCATTGAAGCCGCTCCTGAACCATTGGAGCCGAGCATAAGCGCCGCTGCAAACGCCGCCGGATACCTTTATGCCTCAGGCCGTTTGCGTGGAAGCCACGCAGACAACAACCTGCAAGCGTACGAGTTCGCACTGCGTCACCGGCAGGACACCAAAATGGACGGTTCCGGCAATAAACCGGTGCCGACGCGAGAAGCCGCTTTGCTAGCTTCTTCCAGGCACAAGAAGCTTCCCACGATCTATTACCGCAAGCGCCGCTGGAAGCCGCAATGAATGTCGAGCGAAGCCCTCAATCACTGGGCGGCGGCTGTCCTGTACGGCATCTGCTCGTTGCGGATTCGGATGACCGGCTTCGCAACACGCTGACGAGCTACCTCCATGACAACGGTTTTCGCGTAAGCGCAGTCGCAGAGAGGCGCGCCATGGCAACCGTGTTGGCTGAAGAGGTTATCGATCTCGTGATACTAGATGTGGAGCTTGACAGCCTGGACAACATCGCGTTCTTGCGGCGCTTGCGTTCGGACTCCGAGCTTCCAGTCATCATGGTTACGCGCAAAGCCGAAGAGGCAGATCGAGTCATGGGACTTGAACTCGGCGCCGATGATTACTTGACTAAGCCGTTCAGTCCGCGTGAGCTAGTCGCTCGTATAAGAAGCGTTCTGCGCCGCTGCCGCATCGGACTCCGCCAAGCCCGTCCGCAAGGCATCCGCGCCTACCGGTTCCCGGGATGGGAACTCAATCTCTGGACACGCAGCTTGAAGAAAGAGGATCAATCGATCGTGCCGCTGAGCAAACTAGATTTCAACGTCTTGGCGGCCTTGCTGGCCAATGCACAACGCGTGCTTACGCGAGACCGGCTGCTCGGTCTATCGCGGCTCCACGGCGACGAGGTATACGACCGATCGATTGATCTGCAGATCATGCGCCTGCGCCGCAAGATCGAGGACGACCCAAGCGAGCCGCGCTACATACGGACAGAGCGTGGTGTCGGATATACCTTCGTCGCGCCTGTTCAGACAGTCTACTGATAAGACAGTGAGGGGTCCCCGTAAATGGCTCCGAAGTGAAGGAGAGTTTTCCGGCAAGATTAACCTTAAAGGAGAGGGGATCTTGTCGTGAAGAAGAAGCGCTTTTCGGTCGAGCAGATCGTGGCGGTGCTGAAGGAGGCGGAGCTGGGGCACGCCGGCGGCGGAACTCATCAGGAAGGTGGGCATTTCGGAGCAGACGTTTTATCGCTGGAAGAAGGTCTACGGCGGGCTTGAGCCAGGCCAGGCAAGGCGGTTGAAGCAGCTCGAGGAGGAGAACGCGAAGCTCAAGCGCCTGGTGGCAGATCTGTCGCTCGACAAGATCATGCTGCAGGACGTTCTCAAAAAAAGTGGTGAGGCCCTCGCGGCGGCGCGACATGATCCGCTACTGGTGCGCGCATTACGAGGTGAGCGAGCGCCGAGCTTGTGCGCTGGCGATGTGCTCGAGATCGCTATACCGGTACCAAAGCCGGCGCGATCCGCGCACCGAGCTGCGAGCGAGGATCCGGGAGATCGCCCAGGTGCGCGTGCGCTACGGTTACCGGCGCGTGCATGTGCTGCTTGGCCGCGAGGGCTGGAAGGCCAACCACAAGCTCGTATACCGACTTTATCGAGAGGAGGGATTGTCGCTCAGGCGCAAGCGCCCGAAGCGCCACGTGTCGGCGGTGCATCGGGAAGCACGCGCGGTTCCTGCGGCGCCGAACGAGGCCTGGAGCATGGATTTCGTCGCTGACCAGCTCGTGCACGGTGCGCGTTTCAGGGCGTTGACGGTAGTCGATGTTTTCACCAAGGAGTGCCTCGCGCGGCGTGCTGCCTGATCCCCGCGGGGCTGAGCTTGCCCGCCAGCACGCGGGCGAACCGGCGTTGAATCAGGCTGCGCGCGGTTGTCATCTCGGCATCATAGCTGCCATGCCGGGTGACGTAGGCGGAGCAAAAATCAATGGCGCCCTCTAAGTCCCTGAGCAGCACGGCCACTACCGCCGCATAGATCCGCCCCGGGTACTCAGCCGGGCACACACGTGAGCCCCGCTGCGGCCCATGCGGGGGATGACGGGCGGCGCGTCGAGCATTTTTACATTCCCCGGTTTGGCGTGCCTTCGCAGCGAGAAATCTTTGATCCTATGGGCATGGCACGCGATATGCATTAGCGCGGCCAACGGCCAGGCTCCGGGGAGGGGGACCACACCATGAACAAATGCTGCTGCGCCGGGCGTGTTGGCGCTCGCCGTGTCGATCCGGTACGTGAGGCGAAAGAGCCTACAGGGCCAAGTCTTGAGCCGGCCCATTAGTTCCAGCGGGCGCCGAGACCTGTCGCTCACCCTTGCTGGCTGGTTGTGGCTCGCTTACTTCGTCGGCGTAGCAGTGGGCGTTATCAGTTGGTTGTTTTTGAGCTTGCTGCCGGGTTGATAGCCTTTTCAGCGAAGTCCCGAATTAGGCTGCCTTGGCCTGACAGCGCGGCGCGCGTCTCTGGCTTTCGTGGTATCGCGCCATGACTTCCGCCGCTCTGGCTCTGGGCCACAGCGTCGCTTCCCACGCAAAGGCCGTGGCGGCCATAGTGCATTCGCCGTGGGCGCCGTCCTGGTGGCGGAGCAAGCAGGCCCTGTTCGAATCGAATGTCGTGCCGATGTAGATAAACTCCGTGGCCTCGAACAATCCATAGATGCCGCCTTCTTCCGGCGCGTGTTCAATCGCGGATCGGGTAAATGGATAACGTGGCAACGCGAGAAAGCTGTCCATCCCGTTCGGCCTCCAACTGCTGCGAGGACCGAATGTACGCCTACGCCGGTAGAACTATCTACCTCGCAGGGTCGCCGTAAATGTGGCGACTGGCCGCAGCCTCCTCAAGCCACTTGGCAAGGTCGAAACCCATGAAAGACGTGCCGGGGGAGAAGCGGCTTCCTTGCGTCACTTGGATGCGACCCTTGGGGGTGCTAAGGGTGGCCGCCGACGTACAAGTCCACGATCCGTCGTCATTGCGGCAGAAATGATTAAGGACGCCGTCTTGCATACCACTGCGTCGCAAGCTTCGTACCTACCGGCGCGCGCCGTTGCGCGGGCTACTTAACTGCCGTCTTTCCCCTCAGCATCTGTTGGGCGGTAAGGAAAGAATTTCGGCTTACGCCCTTCCTCGAGGAGTATGTCGATGACTTGGAGAAACACGCCTATGGGGGGCTTGCCGTCACCTGCAAGCCAGCGCGTGAGGTCTGCCATGGGCAGACGCAAGCGCTCGGACAGTGGTCCCGCTCCGCCGAGGAGGTCGGCGGCTTGCACAAGCGCAGCCCGGTACGTGCCATCCGGTTCTGGCATCCGGTGATTTATCCCTAGTTTCCCGGACAACGCCAGAGGGATTCTCCCTACAATGGGTAAACCTGGCGGGGAGCGCTGGCCGGTGATCGATGGAACGCACTTCGCCAGCAGACTGAACAACGAAGAGAGTCGCTCTCGCGGCCCTTTTTGTTTGGAGTAGCTTTTCCCCGAGTACGAACGCTCGCCCGTCAGAACCACACTATCCGGGCGAGGAGCACCACAGCGAGAGCGAACCACACCAACGGCAATGTCCACCCATACAGCCAATCGGAGATCGGCCCGAGATCATCCCGGCCCTCATCCCGCTGTGCTGGGAATAGATTCGTTTCAGTTCCGAGACCGCTCGTCATTCGCGTCCTCAATCAGCGCATTCACGCGCTAATGATCCTCCCAAGGGCGAGCAGTCAAAGCAAAACTTTGGTGTTGGCGGCGCGCGGCGTGACAAATACACGCGCAGCCGCACACGACATTTCAAATATTCCGATGAGCACGACGCGCGGATAAGAGCGCGCGAAGTTCCGCACTGCGAGTCGGACGGGATTCTCAGGACGCGAAGATAAGCAACGC
>DATFEI010000206.1:0-4321 GCA_035251315.1 Burkholderiales bacterium
CGCGCACCAGCGCGCCGTCGCCACGGCCGCCGACCAGAAGCTCGATCGCGTCCACCAGGATCGACTTGCCGGCACCGGTCTCGCCGGTGAGCGCGGTGAAACCGGGACCGAATTCCAGGGATGCTTTCTCGATGATGATGAAATTCGCCGCTTCGAGCGCGCGCAGCATCGCTACCCTCCGCCGCGGCGCATTTCGATCGCCTCGCTCCAGCCGAGCTTCTCGCGCAGCGTGGCGAAATAGCGATAGCCCTGGGGATGGACGAAGCGCACGACGTCGGCCGAGCGCCTGAGCACCAGGCGGTCACCCTCCGCCATGTCGGCGAGCGCGAGTCCGTCGAAGTGAGCGCGGGCGTCGAGCGCGTGCACGATCGCGATCTCGATCACGCATCGGTCGCTGACGCTCACCGGCCGTGCGGACAGCGTGTGCGGGTTAAGCGGCACCAGCGTCAGCGCCGGCACTGCGGGGTGCAAGATCGGGCCTTGCGCCGAGAGCGCGTACGCGGTCGAGCCGGTCGGAGTGGCGACGATCATGCCGTCGGCGCGCAGCGTGTAGACGAATTCGCCGTCTACCGAGAGCTCGAATTCGATCAGGCGCCCCTCCGCGCCCTTGCCGATCACCGCCTCGTTCAAGGCGATCGTTCGCAGCATCGAGGCGCCGTCGCGCCTGATCTCGGCGTCGAGCAGCGAGCGCTCCTCGATCGAGTAATCGCCGTCGAGGATCGCACCGACGCCGCGCTGCATATCCTGGTGACCGATGTCGGTCATGAAGCCGAGGCGGCCCTGGTTGATGCCGACGAGCGGCACGCGCTGGCGCACGAGCTCGCGCGCCGCCGACAGCATGGTGCCGTCGCCGCCGATAACGATCGCGAGATCGGCTTCGGTTTCGCCCTCCGCGAGAACCTGGCAGCCACGCCTCGCGAGGAACACGCGCAGATCGCGCAGCGAGGCGTCGATTTCCGGGCTGCGCAGCTTGCCGATGAGCGCAATCCGACGGAAATCCGCAGGCATGCGCCGAGTGTACAATGAATTCAATGCTCGACAAGCGCGCCCAGATTCTTCTCAAGACGCTGATCGAGCGCTACATCGCCGAGGGCCAGCCCGTCGGCTCGCGCACGCTGTCCAAGTACTCCGGGCTCGATCTCTCGCCCGCTACGATCCGCAACGTGATGGCCGATCTCGAGGAGCTCGGCTTCATCGCGAGCCCGCACACCTCCGCGGGCCGCGTGCCGACGCCGCTCGGTTACCGCTTCTTCGTCGACACGCTGCTCGTGATCAAGCCGCTCGAGTCGAACGCGCTGCACCGCTTGGAGGACGAGCTGCACCCGGACAATCCGCAGCGCGTAATTCAGGCCGCGTCGCAGCTGCTTTCGCAGCTCACGCAATTCGCCGGCGTGGTAATGACGCCGCGGCGCGCCGTGACGTTCCGCCACATCGAGTTTCTCAAGCTCTCGGAGAAGCGCATCCTGCTCATCGTGGTCACGCCTGAAGGCGACGTGCAGAACCGCATTCTCTTCACCGAGCGCGACTACGCCGTCGCCGCGCTGCACGAGGCGGCGAACTACATCAACCAGAACCACTCCGGGCAGACGTTCGAGGACGTACGCGCGCGCCTGCAGGGAGAGCTGCGCGAGCTGCGCCACGACCTGATCACGCTGATGTCGACCGCCCTCGACGCCGGCAGCCGCGCGCTCGCGGAGACCGGTGACTATGTGATCTCGGGCGAGCGCAATCTGCTCACGGTGCAGGACTTGTCGCAGGACGTGACGCGGCTCAAGCAGCTGCTCGAGCTCTTCGAGCGCAAGAGCTCGCTGCTGCAAATCCTCGACCACTCGCTGCGCGGCCAGGGCGTGCAGATCTTCATCGGCGGGGAGTCCGGCGTCGCCGCGCCCGATGACGTCGCGGTGGTCACCAAGCCCTACAGCGTGGACGGCGAGGTCGTCGGCACCGTAGGCGTGATCGGACCCACGCGCATGGCCTACGACCGCGTCATCCCGATCGTCGACGTGACCGCGAAGCTCCTGTCGAGCGCGCTTTCCCAGCACTGAAGAGCGTTCTCCTCGTCAACCTGGGAACGCCCGCGGCGCCGACGCCGCAAGCGGTACGCTCCTACCTCTGCGAGTTTCTCTCGGACCCGCGCGTGGTGAAGCTGCCGCGCTGGCTTTGGCTCCCCATATTGAAACTGGTTGTTCTGAAGACGAGACCCGAACGTTCGGCCGAAAAGTACTCTCAGATCTGGATGACCGAGGGCTCGCCGCTCGCGGTGTACACAGCGCGTCAGGCGCGGCTGTTGGAGGAAAGAACCGGCCTTCCGGTCCGGTATGCCATGCGCTACGGCGAACCACGGATCGGGAAAGTGCTGAACGAGCTTGAAGACCCGATCGTGCTACCGCTTTATCCTCAGTACTCCGAAAGCACGACAGCGAGCGTCGCGGATGTGGTGCCGCCCGGCGTGCCGATGCTCGAGCATTTCCACGACCACCCCGCGTACATTAGTGCGCTCGCAGCAAATGTGCGCCGGCACTGGAGCCGGCACGGGCGCGGCGCGAAGATGGTGATGAGCTTTCACGGCCTGCCCAAAAAAGGATCGGAGCGCTACGAGCGGGAATGCCGCGTCACGGCGCGACTCCTTGCCCAGACCCTGAAAACGGAATATTTCGTCACCTTCCAGTCGCGCTTCGGGTATGCGGAGTGGCTGCAGCCGTATACCGAGCCGACTCTCATCGATCTTGCAAGGCAAGGCGTGCAGCGCGTGGATGTCGTGTGTCCCGGGTTCGTTTCCGATTGCCTGGAGACCCTCGAGGAGCTCGGCATCACCGCGCGGAGGGCGTTCCTCGCTGCCGGCGGGCGCGAGTTCCACCTCGTGAGCTGCCTCAACGACTCCGCCGAATGGATCGAGGCGCTCGCGGCGCTCGCCGACGGCGTACAAGCACCCGCCTCACCGTCCTAGCAATCCTTTCAGCTTGTCGCCGATGCGCTCCTCGAGCTTGCCCCGGTTCTGCTCGATTTGCTCCTTGACCTTTGCCCCGACCTGCGACTTGGCCGCCTGTCCGGCCATGGCGCGCACGTCCACCTGGTACTTCAAGTCGTCGAAGCTGCCGCTGAGCTTGACTGGCACCGTAAGCCCCGCGAGGTCGTCTCGCTCCCTGCCACCCTGTCCCTGCGACGTCGCGACGATGGAAGCCTTCACCACGTAGTCGAGCGTCGACGCGGGGATGTTAATGTCGCCCGCGCCTCCGAGCCGGAAAGCAGGCGCCTTGGCGTCGAGGTCCTCGTTGTGCGCGATGCCGTTTTTGATCGTGAAGCTCGCGCTGAGCTCGGTGAAGTCGGTTTGTTGCATCTTGCCGCCCGCGTTCTCGCCGGCTGCGGCCTGTTGTTGCGAGCCACCGAGCGCGCTGCGCGCCTTGCGCAAAATTTCGCCGATATTGATGCCCTTGACCGCGCCCTCGCGCAGCTGCACTTTGGCGGTGCCGTTAAGCGCGCGCTTCATCGCGTTCACCGTGGCGCCCGCGGTAGTGACATCCATCGCCACGTTGCCGCGGCCTTCGAGCCGGTCCTGGCCGGCGAAGTCGCGCAGGATGGGCCCGATAGAGACGTTCTGCAGCTGCTCTTTCAGGCTTACCGAGTTCTTGTTCGCGTCCACCGCGAGCTCGCCCGAGATGCTGCCCTCGTAGAGCTTCGCCGAGTGCGGCGCCACGGCCACGCGGCCGTTGGCGGCGTTGACCTGCGCGTTCACCTCGGCGAGCTTGAGCCCGCGCACCTCGAGCGCGCCGACCTGCAGGCGCCCCTTCGCGTTGATGCCCTTGAGAGCCGAAAGGTCGACCGGCGTATCCGCATCCTTTGAAGGAGCTTTCTCGGCTGCAGGCTTTGCCGCAGGCTTGTCGGCCGCCCCCAGATAGCGATCGAGATTGATCCGGTCGATGCTCGCGTCGAACTCGTAGGGCTCGGCGAGCGTGAACTTGGCCTTGATCGTGGATTCGTCCAGCTTGCCGTTCACATCGGCGCTCAGCTTGCCGGCATCAAGCTTGTACCGGCCGTCAAGGGCGAGCTTCGCTTGCAGCGGCGGCGTCTTCCGCTTGGCGAGTGTCGCGAACTCGAGCTTGCCTTCGGCGTTCTGCGCGATACGGCCGGTCTTAAGCGTCAAGTCCTCAAGCGCGTACTCCTGGCCCGCCTGAAGGTCCATGTAGCTGATCGAGGCGCGCTCGATGCTTACGCCGCCGATATCGAACACGACCGGGGCGGATTTCTCGTCCTTGGGCTTCTTTTCTGCCGCCGGTGGCTTGCCGCCCTGCTCCACCAGGTCGGAGAAATTGAAGCGGCCGTC
>DATFEI010000163.1:0-26395 GCA_035251315.1 Burkholderiales bacterium
TGTAGGCGGCGGAGGCCGGCGTCCCCGGCATGCGCAGCAGGCAGCTTGGGATGTCGCCGGCGAAGATCGCCATCGCGGTCGCGGTGACGATTGAAGCGATCGCGGGCACCGGTTCCATGAAGAAAGTGACCGGCACAAGCAACGCGGTCGCCATGGTCGCGGTAAGCCCGGGCACCGCCCCGACAAACAGACCGAACGCCGCCGAGGCGAGAATGACCCAGAGCACATACGGATCAAGCACCAGGCGTAGCGCTTCAAAAAGCATAGGGCTCCAGCAATCCCCAGGGCAGCGGAATGCGCAGGGCCTTGTAGAACGCAAGATGGATCGCCACGGTGGCGAGCACCGCGACCACGGCGGCCGTGCGCCACGTCGCGCCGAGCAAGCGCGTCCAAAGGAGGAGCAGCGCCATGCCGACGATGTGAAAACCCAGCTTGTCGGCCGCGAGGATATAGAACAGCAAGCCCGCCACCACGGCCGCGACGCCGAGCGTCGGCCGGCGGCGGGACATCCAATCGGGCAGTGCGACCCACGGCGCGCTCTGGCGTACGGCCGCGTAGAGGAGAAGCAGGCCGCAGATGCCGAGCCCGCCAGCGATCAGGCCCGGAAACCACGCCGGGCCGAACCTCTGGCCCGGCATCGCGGGATACCCCTGGATGTGCCAGAGGATGACGGCGGCGAGCGCGACGAGCGCCGCGCCGGTCAACCCGTCGTTGACCTTTATTTGTTGGCCTTTATTTGGCCAGCCCTACGGCTTTCAGCGCCGCGCCGAGGTTCTTGTCGGATTCAGCCATGAACTTCGCGGTGCCGGCGGGGTCGGCCCACACCACGCCGAAGCCGCGGCTTGCCATGAATTCCTTGTACTCCTTCGAGTCGTAGACTTTCTTGAGCGCGGTGACGAGCGTCTTCTGTACCGGCGCCGGAATTCCTTTCGGCGCGGCGATCACGCGCCAAGCCGCGATCTGCCAGTCGGTGCCCAACTCCTTCTTGAGCGTCGGCACGTTGGGGTACAGCGACGGCGGGCTTGCGTCCATGATCGCCAGCGCGCGCACCTTGCCGCCATCGATCATCGCGCGCGCCTCGGGAATGGAGCACGGCACGACATCGACGCCGCCTGCGACGAGGTCCTGCAACCCCGGCGCGGCGCCTTGCGAGGGCACCCAGGGCAGCGCGGCCGGATCGATTCCCTGGTTCTTCAGCAGGCCGGCGATCGCGAGGTGCCAGATCCCGCCCTGGCCGGTTCCCGAGGCCTTCAGTTTGCCGGGATTCGCCTTGATCGCCGCGAGCAGGTCCTTCACCGACTTGTACGGCGAATCGATGCGCACATTCACCCCGGCGGGGTCGGCGTTCACGAGGCCGATCGGCGTGTAATCGGTGTGCTTGAGCGGCGTGAGGCCCACGTGATGCATCATCGTGATCTCGACCGTGATCATGCCGATCGTGTAGCCGTCGGCCGGCGCCTTCGCGATCGCGTCGTGCCCCACGACGCCCGAGCCGCCGGTGCGGTTCACGACGCTGAACGGCTGCTTCAGCTCCTTCTCGAGCAGCGTCGCGATGATGCGCGCGGTGGCGTCGGTGCCGCCGCCCGCGCCCCAGGGCACGATGACCTGCACCGGGCGCTGCGGGTACTGCGCGTAAGAAGTTGCGGCCGCGAAAAACAGCGCCGCGGCGAATAGTTTCTTCATGACTCCTCCTCGGTTGTCAGACAAGCATTCTAACCACGCGGCGGGCGTAAAATTTCATCTTCCCCTGGAGGCTCCATGAATGCGCCAGCTCAGGCCGGACTGCCGGCCCTTCCCCTGAAAGACCCGAAGCTCTTCCGCACGCAGTGCTACATCGACGGCGAGTGGACCGGCAACGGCAGGACCTTCCCCGTAGTCAACCCGGCGACCGGGGCGCAGCTTGCAACCGTTCCGGACTTGGGCGCGTCCGAGACGCGCCGCGCGATCGAGGCTGCAGAGCGCGCCTGGCCCGCCTGGCGGGCGAAGACCGCGAAGGAGCGCGCCGCGATCCTGCGCAAGTGGTTCGAGCTCATGATGGCGGCGCAGGAGGACCTGGCGCAGATCCTGACGGCCGAGCAAGGCAAGCCTCTCGCCGAAGCGCGCGGCGAGATCGCCTATGGCGCCTCGTTCATCGAGTGGTTCGCCGAGGAAGGCAAGCGCGCCTACGGTGAGGTCATCCCCACCCACCAGGCCGATAAGCGCGTGCTCGTGATCAAGCAGCCGATCGGCGTGTCGGCGATGATTACGCCCTGGAATTTTCCGAATGCGATGATCACGCGCAAGGCCGCGCCCGCGCTTGCGGCGGGCTGCACCGTGGTGCTCAAGCCCGCCGAGCAGACGCCGCTCTCTGCGCTCGCCATGGCCGAGCTCGCCGAGCGCGCCGGAATGTCGAAAGGAGTCTTCAACGTGATCACCGGTGATGCGCCCGCGATCGGCGCCGAGCTGTGCGCCAACCCCAAGGTGCGCAAGCTCTCCTTCACCGGCTCGACCGAAGTCGGGCGCATCCTTATGCGCCAGTCGGCCGACACCATCAAGAAGCTATCGCTCGAGCTCGGCGGCAACGCGCCGTTCATCGTATTCGACGATGCCGACCTCGACGCTGCGGTGGAGGGCGCCCTCGCCTCTAAGTACCGCAATGCGGGTCAGACCTGCGTGTGCGCGAACCGGATCTACGTCCAGGACGGCGTCTACGACGCTTTTGCGGCGAAGCTCGCCGAGAAGGTCAGGGGCTTCAAGGTCGGCGCAGGCACCGAGTCCGGCGTCGTGATCGGCCCGCTGATCGACGAGCAAGGCATGAAGAAGGTCGAGACGCATGTCGCCGACGCTGTGGGCAAGGGCGCCAAGGTCGTTCTCGGCGGGAAAAGGCATGAAAAAGGCGGGCTCTTCTTCCAGCCCACCGTGCTCATCCACGTGACGCCAGAGATGCTTCTCTCGTACGAAGAAACCTTCGGTCCGGTCGCGCCGCTCATCCGCTTCAAGACCGAGGAAGAAGTGATTCGGCTCGCCAACAATACCGAGTTCGGCCTGTCGGGCTACTTCTACAGCCGCGACGTCGGACGCATCTTCCGTGTCGCCGAGGCGATGGAGACCGGCATCGTCGGCGCGAACGTCGGCATCATCTCCACCGAGATCGCGCCTTTCGGCGGCGTAAAGCAGTCCGGGCTTGGCCGGGAGGGCTCGAAGTACGGCCTCGAGGAATACCTCGAGGTGAAGTACATCCTGGTGGGAGGAATCGATAAGTAAAGGCGAAGAATTCAAGGACGACTTCCGCAAGGCGCTGCCGCGGGAGGTCGTCCAGCGCCTCACTCGCCGCTCGGCGTGGCGGGCGACGGCGGCGATTCTTCATGATCTGCTGGTGCTCGCCGCCGCGATCGCGGTCGGCCTGTATTTCTGGCCCAACCCGCTCGTCCTTGTCGTCTGCATACTGATTATCGGAACGCGTCAGCATGCGCTTTTCGTGATTGCGCACGACGCCGCACATTACCTGCTCTACCAGAACCGCATGCTAAACGACGTGGTCGGCCGTGCGTGCGCGACGGTTCAGGGTCTGTCGATGTGCACTTACCGCGTGATACACCGCCTGCATCACAACAACCTCTACGGTCCGCTCGATCCGGATACTGCGCTGCACGGCGGCTACCCCAGGGGAAAGATGTATCTAATAAGGAAGCTCCTGAAGGACCTGTCGGGACTCACGGCGTGGAAAACCTACGCGTACTTCCTCGGCGGCGCGCCGGCGCTGAACACGCAAACCAATGTAGCCCTCCGGCCGCTTGACGATACGTCGGAAAAACTCAGGATCGAGGCGCGCAACGATCGCAATGCCGTCATTGTTTCCCACCTGGCAGCGTTGGCGGCGTTCGCATGGAGCGGATACCTGCTCCAGTACCTCGTGCTCTGGATCCTGCCGCTCGCTACCGTGGTGCAGGCGATCCTGCGGTTGCGTGCGATCGCCGAGCACGGCGCGACTACCGACTTTTCATCTCCGCTGACCGCGGCGCGCACCAACGTCGCACCGGCGTGGCTGGCGTGGCTCATCTTCCCGCACCATGTCAATTACCACATCGAGCACCATCTCTACGCCTCGGTGCCACACTATAACCTCCCGGCGCTGCACCGCGAAATGCGTGCGCACGGCGTGCTGGAAAGCGCGGAGGTAATCCCGTTCTGCGCTACGCTCGGAAAGATCTTCGCCGAGCCGTCTGTTACTACTTCTTCAGTTTGAGCCGCATGGGCTTCATCGGCGAGCCGACAAATCCGGCGCGCCGGTACATCGCCTGCGCGCGCTCATTCTGCATGTCGGTCAGGAGCGTGATTCGCAGTACCCCCTCGGCGCGCGCCTGCGCCACGACGTGCTTGAGGAGCGCCTCGCCGATGCCACGCTTGCGGTGCTCAGGTGCGGTGACCAGGTCCTCGAACAGCGCGGCCTTGCCTCCCTCAGCGGTACTGATCGTATAGAGCAGGCTCGCCATCGCGACGACTTCGCGGCCTTCGCGCGCGACGAAGATCCTGCCCTTCGCCGGGTCGGCGAGGATCGCCTGCAGCGCAGCGCGCTGCTTCTCCGCATTGGGAGAGAACTCGGCCTCGGACTCGAACAGGATGCCCAGCAGCTGGACGAGCTTCGGCAGGTCGGAAGCCTTCGCCGGCCCGAACTCGACTCCGGTCATACGTTGAACCTGAAGTGGATCACGTCGCCGTCGCGCACACGGTACTCCCGCCCTTCGAGTCGTAGCTTGCCCGCTTCCTTCGCGCCCTGCTCGCCACCGCAGGCGACGTAGTCATCGTAGGACGCCACCTCGGCGCGGATAAAGCCGCGCTCGAAATCGCTATGGATCACTCCGGCCGCCTGCGGCGCGTTGGCACCGGCGCGCACCGTCCACGCGCGCGCCTCCTTGGGCCCGGCGGTGAAGAAAGTCAGCAAGCCGAGGAGCTTGTACGCAGCGCGCACGACGCGGTTGAGCCCGGGCTCCTCCATCCCCATGTCCTCGAGGAACAGCTTCTTGTCCTCGTCCGGCATGTCGGCGATCTGCGCCTCGAGCGCCGCGCTGACCGGAACCACCGGCGCGCCTTCTCGTGCCGCATGGGCCTCGACCTTCTCCAGCAGCTCTTTCGAGCCGTGCTCGCCGATGTTGGCCACGTACATCGTCGGCTTCATCGTCAGCAGGAAGAGCGGGCGCAGCACGGCCAGTTCTTCGTTGGAGAGCTCCGCCATACGCGCGGGCCGGCCTTCATCTAGCACTCGCCTCACCTTCTTCAACGCGGCCACGAGGCGCTGCGCCTCCTTGTCGCCGCCCGCCTGCGCGATCTTCTCGTATTTCGCGAGCTGTTTGTCGACCGATTCGAGGTCGGCGAGCGCGAGCTCGGTGTTAATGACCTCGATGTCTGAGACCGGATCGATGGAGCCGGCGACGTGCACGACGTTCGGGTCCTCGAAGCAGCGCACCACGTGCGCAATGGCATCGGTCTCGCGAATGTTGGCGAGGAATTGATTTCCCAGGCCTTGGCCTTCGGCGGCGCCCCGTACAAGTCCCGCGATGTCCACGAACTCGACCACCGCGGGAACCACCTTCTGCGGCTGCGCGATCTCGGCGATGACGTCCAGCCGCGTGTCGGGCACCTCGACGATGCCGACGTTCGGCTCAATGGTGCAGAAGGGATAGTTCTCGGCCGCAATCCCGGCCTTGGTAAGGGCATTGAACAGGGTGGACTTGCCGACGTTGGGCAGGCCCACGATGCCGCACTTCATTTCCTGCTAAAGAGCGACTTCAGCAGCCCGGGTTTCTCCGCTTCCTTTTTCTCGGGTTCTTTCTTGATTTCCGGCTGCTTGACCGGCTCGGGCTTTTCTGGCTCCTCGGTGTGGAGCTTATTCATCGCGGCTTGCATGTCACCGGCGATGATCTGCGGCAGCACAGAGAGCGACTTCTCGATCGCGGCGTCGATCGCGGCGCGCTCCTCGGCCGGAGGCTTTTGCAACACATAGTCCGCGCCCTCGGTGCCGGCGGGCGGCTTGCCTACGCCCAACCGCAGCCGCCAGTACTCATGCGTGGCGAGCCGCTGCGAGATGTCCTTGAGGCCGTTATGCCCGGCGATGCCGCCGCCCTGCTTGAGCCGCACGATGCCCGGCGGAAAGTCGAGCTCGTCGTGCACTACCAGTACTTCTTCTGGCTTGATCTTGAAAAACCCGGCGAGCATTTGCACTGGCTGCCCGCTCAGATTCATGAACGACTGCGGCAGCAGGAGCCAGGTCCCGTCGGCGTGCTTGCCGACGAGGGCTTTGAATTTCGGGTCCTTGCGCAGAACGACGCCGTTCACCTGGGCAAAGCGCTCGACCAGCCAGAAGCCCGCGTTGTGCCGCGTGCGCTCATACTCCTTGCCCGGGTTGCCCAGGCCGACGACCAGACGAATCACGGGTCTCTCTTTACTTCTTCTCTTTCTTCTCGCCCTTCTCAGCCTTCTCGGCGGGCTTCTCGCCCCCCTTGGCCGCTGCACCCTCGGCGGGCGCTTCGCCTTCCTTCGGCTCCGCGGCCTGCTCGGTGGTCGGCACCTCGGACGGCGCCACGACGGCCGCCGCAGCAGCGGCTTCTTCTTCCTCGGTGACGAGCTGCGGTACTACCACCGTGGCGACCACCGGGTTCTCGTCCTTCTTGAGGGCAAGCTCTACGCCCTTCGGCAGCTTGAGGTCGCGCGCGTGAACCGAGTTCCCCACCGACAGGTTGCCGAGATCGACCTCGATGAACTCCGGCAGGTCGTCCGGGAAGCACGTGATGTCGAGCTCGTTCAGCACGTGGCTCGCCACGCCCCCCTGATCCTTCACGCCGGGCGACTTCTCGGCGTTCGAAAAGTGCAGCGGCACCTTCATGTGCACCTTCCTGTCCTTCAGAACACGCTGGAAGTCGACGTGCTGCACCTGGGTTTTATACGGATGCATGTTCACCGCGCGCAGCAGCACCTGCTCTTTCGCGCCGCCCAGCTCCAGTGTAAGGATCGAGGCGTGGAAGCGCTCGTTCCTCAGGTTGAGGTACAGGCTCTTGTGGTCGACTTCGATGTTGACCGCGCCCTGGTCGCCGCCGTAGACCACGCCGGGCACCATGCCCTTGCGGCGCAGCCGGCGCGTCGCGCCGGTGCCCCGAGTTTCGCGCTTGCGCGCGCTGATTTCGATTGCCATGAGGATTTCCTATTCAGTATTCATTCTATGAACAGCGAGCTCACCGATTCCTCGGTGTAGATGCGCAGAATCGTCTCGGCGAAAAGTCCCGCGACCGTGAGGATGCGGATCTTGTTGCAGGAACGCGCGTCGTCGCCGAGCGGGATGGTGTCGGTGACGACGAGCTCGTCCAGATCCGATTTTGCGATGCGCCCGACCGCGCCACCCGAGAGCACCGCGTGCGTACAGTAGGCGACGACTCGTGTGGCACCTTCCTGCTTCAGCACCTGCGCCGCCTTCACCAGCGTGCCGGCGGTGTCCACCATGTCGTCCATGATGACGCAGGTGCGGTCTTTGACCTCGCCGATCACGTTCATCACTTCGGAGACGTTCGCCCTCGGCCGACGCTTGTCGATGATCGCGAGATCCGACTCCAGGCGCTTCGCAAGCGCGCGGGCGCGCACCACGCCGCCCACGTCGGGGGAGACCACGATCAGGTCTTCGTAGCGTTGCTTCCATACGTCACCGAGCAGTACCGGCGCGGCGTAGATATTGTCGACCGGGATGTCGAAGAAGCCCTGGATCTGGTCGGCATGCAGGTCCATCGTGAGTACCCGCGCCACGCCCACCGAGGCGAGCATGTTGGCGACGACCTTGGCGCTGATCGCCACCCGCGCCGAGCGCGGCCGGCGGTCCTGGCGTGCGTAGCCGAAGTACGGGATCGCCGCGGTGACGCGCGCTGCCGAGGAGCGCTTCAGCGCGTCGATCATCACCAGGAGCTCCATCAGGTTGTCGTTGGTCGGCGCGCACGTAGACTGCAGCACGAAGACATCCTTGCCGCGCACGTTCTCGAGCAGCTCGACCATCACCTCGCCGTCGGAGAACTTGCCCACGATCGCGCGCCCGAGAGACAGGTTCAGGCCTTTCGCCACGTCCTGAGCGAAGCGCGGGTTGGCGTTGCCGGCGAACAGCATTAACCGCTCAAGGGGCGGGTGGTTCGTCATCGCGCTGTTCATGACCGTCATCGGTTAATGGCTGGGGAGGAAGGATTCGAACCCTCGTATGGCGGAATCAAAATCCGCTGCCTTAACCAGCTTGGCGACTCCCCAGTGTGCTACCAGAGTCAATTCACAAAGTCGTAGAGCGGATGCTGCTCCAGTCCCCGCGCTACGAAACCCCTCATTCCCCCGGGTAACGCCAAATGCAGCGCGCGCGCTTCCGCTTCGGTTTCGAATTCGGCGAAGACACACGCTCCGGATCCCGTCATGCGCGCCTGCGGGCGCTGCTGCCTGAGCCACGCGAGGCTCGCTGCCACCTCGGGATACCGGGCGACGACCGCGGACTCGAGATCGTTCGCTCCTTGCCCCGAGAAAAAGGGCGGTATTTTGAGTCGTTTCGACCGATGTGTCAACGCGGATTCGAACGTTTCTCTTGTGGAAACCGAGACTTGCGGCGTCACGACCAGATACCAGGCAGGGGGCACATCGAGGGGCTGCAGGCGCTCGCCGATGCCTTCGCCAAGCGCGTTGCGCCCGTAGATGAAGAACGGCACGTCGGCGCCGAGCGCTAGCGCGAGCTGCAGCAGCCTCTCCCGCGACAGGCCGAGTCCCCAAAGCTTGTTAACCACGAGAAGTACAGTGGCCGCATCGGAGGAGCCGCCACCGAGGCCTGCGCCGACAGGCAGGTTCTTTTCCAGACGGATATGGCACCCGGCGGTGCTTCGAGCCTCTGCTTTGAGCAGCCGGGCGGCTCGCACGCAGAGGTTATCTTCGCCGAAAGGCCCCTCGAACGTGATCTTCCCGTCGTCCCCTGCTGCGACACCCACGCGATCGGCGCGGTCGATCAGCCGGAAAGCCGTCTGGAGGTCGTGATAGCCGTCTGCGCGGCGCTCAAGCACGTGCAGAAAGAGATTGAGCTTTCCCGGCGCGGGATACCAAGTCAATTCCACTGCGATATGGCCAGGCGCAGTTCAATGCCCTGGTACGTCAGGCGCATCCGCGTGGGGCGGCGCTCAGCGTCGTAGTCCTGGTATTCGACCTTCCAGCCGCGGTCCTCGAGGTGCGGGGAACGCTTGCCCTGCACCCAGTCGGCGAGGCCGTCGATCGGGATCCGGAAGCCGAGCACCCGCTCGGTCAGCGCCTCGGCGTCGTTGTCGCGGTATTCGCGCGGCTCGGCCGTCTTCAAGAGCACTGCCTCCCCCTGGCGCACGATCTGCGCCACGCCCTGCCCGGTCGGCGTGCTGATGAGCAGCTCGTCGCCGCCGCGCGCATGCCGCCACGCGATGTTGCCGGTGAACGATTCGCCTCCGTAGCGCGCGGCGATGCGGCCGGCAAGCGAGAACTCGAGCGGACCTTCGGGGGGCCTGATCTCGACCTGCGCGCACGCGACGAGCAGCGCCGGCAGCAGCACGAGGACTCGTACCGCCCTCATTACCGCCTCACTACTTCCTCAAGCGCTTGATGGTCTTCTGCAGGGTCTCGTTTTCCGGGCCGGCCTTGAGGGCCTCATCCCAGACGCGACGCGCTTCGTCCTGCTCGCCGAGCATCCACAGCACTTCGCCAAGGTGCGCGCCGATCTCGGCGTCGGGCCGGCCGCTGTAGGCCCGGCGCAACTCGCGCGCGGCGCCTTTAAAGTCGCCTTCGCGGTACAGGACCCAGCCCATGCTGTCCATGATGAAGTAATCCTCGGGCGCGAGCTCGAGCGCTTTCTCAATCAGCTTCCTCGCCTCCGGAAGCCGCGTATTGCGGTCGGCGAAGGAATAACCGAGCGCGTTGTAGGCGTGCGCGTGGTCGGGCTTCACCTCGATCAGCTTACGCAGGTGGGTTTCCAGGAGATCGAAGCGCTCGAGCTTCTCGGCGGTAAGCGCGAGGTCATACAGCAGATCGGGCTGCTCGGGCTGCTTGCCGAGCGCGTCGGAGAGAAGCGCAAACGCCTCGGCATGGCGTTGGGCGTCGCGCAGGAGCTGCGCCTCGGCCACGATCAGCTGAACGACGTCCTCCGGGTTCTCAGCGGCGACGCGCTTCAGAAAGGCGCGCGCCTCGTCGAGCTTGCCTTGCTTCGCAATCGCGTTGGCGGTGCGCATGCGCGCGGGCATGACGTGGTCGCCGGTGGCGATGCTCTCATACCATTCGATCGCGCGCGGCCACAGCTTCTGTTCCTCGGCGATCTGCCCCAGCACATAGCGCACGCCCTCGGGATCGCGATAGCCGAGGCTGAGGACGCGCTTCATGTACTCCTCAGCCGCCGAGTAGTCTTTCAGCTGGTAGGCGAGCAGGCCCACCGCATAGACGACGTCGGGATTCTTCGGTGACGCGTTCGCCACGGCCTCGAATTGCTTGCGCGCCTCGGGCAGCCGCTTCTCCAGCACCAGCACGCGCGCGTAGCTGAGCCGCGCGTCGCGCGCGCCGGGATAGCTCTCGACGAACTCGCCGAGCCGCTTCGCCGCGGCCGCCGGCGAGCGCTGCTGCAGAACCTGCGCTTCGAGCAGCACCGCAAGCTCCCAATCGGGCCGCAGCTTCTGCGCTTCGCGCGCAGCGGTGATCGCGCCGTCGTTGTCGCCGGCGATGGCGGCCGCCTGCGCCACCGCGAAGTGCGCCTGCGGCAGCTGCGGATACTTGGCCGCGATGTTTCTCACTACGCGCTGGTTGGCGGTCTTGTCAGGGTTGCCGGCAAGCAGGCGATTCAGCTGCATGAAAGCGTTCTCGCGGTTTACGCCATCAGCGGAGAACAGCTTCTCGATTACCGGCCCGGCCTCCTCGACGCGCTTCGCGGCGACCAGCGTCGCCGCGAGTACCTGCAGCGCGTGCACCGAAGGCTCAAGCTCGTTCCACAAGCGCGCGGCGTCGAGCGCAAGCGCGGTCTCTTTCGCCTGGTTCGCGACCTCGACGGCGCGGCGTGCTACGCGCGGGTCGCGCGTGCGCCGCGCGAGGTCGAGATAAGTCTGCGCGGCGAGCGGCAGGTCGCCGCGCTGCACGGCGATCTCGCCGAGCAGGAACTCGTAGAGCGTCGGCTCGCTCAGGTCCTCGGCCGCCTCGGCCAACGCGGCGCCGCAAGCGAGGACAAGCACAGCCGCCACAATCCATTTGTGCATTGCTTTCATCATGCTGGGTTCGACCCATCTTAGGTATATTTGGTGCCCCGCACAAGCGCACTTGTCATGCCGGAGCTACCCGAAGTCGAGGTGACAAAGCGCGGCCTCGTGCCGCAGCTCACTGGCCGCACGATCAGCGGCGTCGCAGTGCGCGAGCCGCGGCTGCGCTGGCCCGTGCCGCATGACGTGCTGCAGCTCGCCGGCCGCACTGTGCGCACCATCCGACGCCGCGGCAAATATCTGCTCGTCGACTGCGGCGACGGCCATCTCATCCTGCATCTGGGCATGTCGGGCAGCCTGCGCGTGCTGCCGCCCGGAACGCCGGCGCAGAAGCATGATCATTTTGATCTCGTCCTCGGCGACCGCGTGCTGCGGCTGCGCGACCCGCGCCGCTTCGGCGCTGTGCTGTGGGTTACGGGCGACGCGGACGCGCACCCGCTCCTCGCGCATCTCGGCATCGAGCCGCTTTCCCGATCGCTCGATTCGAGGCGCTTGTATGCGCTTACGCGCGCGCATCGCACCGCAATCAAGAATTTCCTGATGGACGGCCGGCGCATCGTCGGCGTCGGCAACATCTACGCGAACGAGAGTTTGTTCCGCGCAGGTATTAGCCCTCGGAAAGCCGCACGCCGACTCACCGCCGAACAATGCGAGAAGCTGGCGAAAGCAATCAAGGACACGCTACGCGCGGCGATCCGCGCCGGCGGTTCGAGCTTGCGCGACTTCGTCGGCGCCGATGGCGCGGCGGGATACTTCCAGCGCCGCTACTGGGTCTACGACCGCGCCGGGCAAAGGTGCCGGCGCTGCCGCGCGCGCATCCGTCACATGCAGCAAGGGCAGCGCTCGACCTACTATTGCCCTACTTGCCAGACGTAGCCTTGGACTTCTCCGCCTTGGATTTCTGCTTCAACCGTTTCGCCACGCTCGGATGGACGAACTCCGACACGTCGCCGCCAAGAATCGCGATCTCGCGAACCAGCGTCGCCGAGATGAACATGTGCTGCTCGGAGGGTGTGAGAAAGATCGTCTCCATCTCGGGATAGAGGTTGCGGTTCATCCCGGCGAGCTGGAACTCGTACTCGAAGTCCGACACCGCGCGCAGGCCGCGCAGCACCACGCGGGCGCGCTGCTCGCGTACGAAATCGGTGAGCAGCCCGGAGAACCCGACCACCTCGACGTTCTTCACGTCGGCGAGCGCCTCGCGCGCCATCGCGATGCGCTCCTCGACGCCGAAGTAGGGTCGCTTCGCCTTGCTGTCGGCGACCGCAAGCACGATCGTATCGAATAGCGTCGCGGCACGACGCACCAGGTCCTCGTGGCCGCGAGTGAGCGGATCAAACGTTCCCGGGTAGACCGCCTTGATCATGGCCTCTCCATTCGAACAGCTGGTAGCTCACCTGCCCGGCGCGCTGGCGCTTGAGCTCGCGCCATGGCGCGGCTGGCGCCACGGGCTCGCTCGACTCCAGGTACACCCGCATCCCGCGCTTCGTCTTGAGGTGCCTCAATACCGCGGGCAGCACATTCTGCCCGAAGGGCGGATCGAGGAAAACTACATCGAACGCTTCGCGGCTGCGACCAAGGTACGCAAAGGCATCGCCGCAGACGAGCTCGACTTGCGGCGATTTCAACAGATCCAGGGTTCTTTTCAGTGCCTGGAAAGCCAGGCGGTCGTGCTCCACCAGGACGACCCGCGCCGCGCCCCGCGAAGCCGCCTCGAAGCCGAGCGCGCCGCTGCCGGCGAAAAGATCGAGGCATGCGAGCCCCTGGAGCGATTGGCCGAGCCAGTTGAACAACGTCTCGCGCACGCGGTCGGGCGTTGGCCGCAAGCTGGGTCGGTCCGGCACCGAAATCCGCCGGCCGCGATATTCGCCGCCGATGATCCGTATTCTCCCTTTGTTAGAATGCACCGACCCATGGTATCGCCCTCTTGGGCCGCGCGCCTCAAGGCAGGCCTCGCGCGCACGCGGGATGTCCTCAACACTCCCGTTTCGGAACTCTTCACCCGGCGCAAGATCGACGAGGCGCTTTATGAAGAGCTCGAAACCGCGCTGCTCCAGGCTGACTGCGGCGTCGCCGCCGCGCAAGCGCTCATGGTGGAATTGAGAAGGAAGAACGTCGCGGACGGCGAAGCGCTGAAGCGCGCTTTGAAAGATGCGATCACCGAGCTGCTTTCGCCCCTCGAGAGGAGGCTCGAGGTCACAAAAGCGAGGCCGTTCGTGATCATGATCGCGGGCGTGAACGGCTCGGGGAAGACCACCTCCATCGGCAAGCTTGCCAAGTGGCTTCAGTCGCAGGGCAAGAGCGTGCTGCTCGCGGCGGGCGACACGTTTCGCGCCGCAGCGCGCGAGCAGCTTGTTGCCTGGGGCGCGCGCAACGCCGTTCCCGTGATCGCGCAGGACTCGGGAGACCCGGGAGCGGTGGTCTTCGACGCGCTCTCCGCGGCGCGCGCGCGAAAGGTGGACGTGGTCATCGCCGACACCGCCGGGAGGCTCCCGACCCAGCTGCACCTTATGGAGGAAATCAAGAAAGTGAAGCGTGTCGCCGCAAAGGCGCTCGAGGGCGCACCGCACGAGGTGTTGCTCGTGCTCGACGCGAACACCGGTCAGAACTCGCTCGCGCAGGTGAGGGCCTTCGATGCGGCGCTTGGCCTTACCGGCCTCATCCTCACCAAGCTGGACGGCACCGCGAAAGGGGGCGTGGTATGCGCGATCGCGAAAGAGAAACCGGTGCCGCTGCTCTTTATCGGCGTGGGCGAAGGTATCGACGATCTGCGGCCTTTCGCCGCGCGCGAGTTCGCGGAGGCGCTCGTTGGTTAGCTTCTCCGCCGTCGCCAAGCGCTATCCCGGCCAGCAGGCGCTTTACGACGTGACGTTTTCGCTGGAGGCGGGAGAGCTTGTCTTCATTACCGGGCGCTCGGGCGCCGGCAAATCGACCCTCCTCAAGCTCATCCCGGCGATCGAACGGCCGAGCGCCGGGACGGTGATCGTGAATGGCCAGAACGTCGCCGCGCTCAAGCGCACCGCCATTCCGTACCTCAGGCGCAACATTGGCCTTGTGTTCCAGAACCAGAAGCTACTCTACGACCGCACCGTCTATGACAACGTGATGCTGCCGCTCGCCTTCTCCGCGCATCCGCCGAAGGAAGCAGCGCGCCGCGCACGCGCGGCGCTCGACAAGGTAGGCCTTGCAGCGCGCGAACGCTCCAATCCGGTCGAGCTCTCCGGCGGCGAGCAGCAGCGCCTCGCCATCGCGCGCGCGGTGGTCAACCGCCCGGCGCTGCTGGTCGCTGACGAGCCGACGGCGAACCTCGACGCCGAATCCGCGGCACGCATCCTCGACATTTTCCTCGCGTTCAACCAGCTCGGCGTCACGGTGTTGCTCGCAACGCACGACCAGGCGCTGGTCGCACGCTACGGCAGGCGGGTGCTGCATCTCGAGGCAGGACGGATGTCATGACGGTCTGGCTGCGCCACCATCGCCAGGCTTTGTCCGCGGCATTCAAGCGGCTTAGCCTTCTGAACGCTCTCGTGATCGGTATCGCGCTCGCTCTGCCCGCGGGCGGATACGCCCTGCTCGAGAGCCTCCGCCCGGCGAGCGCGCGACTCGCGCTCGAGCCGCGCATCTCGCTTTTTCTCGAGCCGCAGGCGCCCCGTGCCGACGCCGAAGCCCTCGGACGCCGGCTGCGCGCCGACTCGCGCATCACCGGCGTGCGGTTCGTGCCGCGCGAGGAAGCGCTAAAGGAAATGAGCGCGGTGCAGGGCCTGTCGGAGGTCATCGCGGCGCTCGGCCGCAACCCGCTGCCCGATGCTTTCGTCATCAGCTCCAAAGTCGACATCGCGGCGGAGCTCGCACGGCTGCCGGGCGTGGCGCATGTGCAAGCGGACGCGGTTTGGGCCCGGCGCCTGGCCGCGGCCGCCCGGGTCGTGGAACTCGCCCTCACACTGCTCGCGGGACTTCTCGGTGCCGGGCTTGTCGCGGTCACCTTCAACACCATCCGCCTGCAGATCCTCACGCAGCGCGACGAAATCGAGGTCTCCAAGCTTATCGGGGCGACCGACGCCTTTATCCGCCGGCCGTTCTATTACCTTGGCCTGCTGCAGGGCCTGGTCGGCGGTGGTTTGGCGCTTGGGCTCGTCGCCGCAGCGCTCGTCATGCTCAACCGAGAGGTCAGCGTACTGGCCGAATCGTACGGCTCGGCTTTTCGGTTTTCATTCCTGCCCATGCCGGAAGCGGCGGCTGTAGTCCTCTTCGCCGGTTTCTTGGGCTGGCTCGGCGCCCAACTCTCCGTGAGTCGCCACCTAAGCGCCATAGAACCCGTGTAGGTATCTGAAGTCAAATCCGTAGGTTGTGATTTATGTGTTAGCGCACACTTACGTGGGAGCGCCTGAACTCCTCATGCGATTAGCACTCTAAGACGTGGAGTGCTAAGATTTTGGGATCCCTTTAGGAGGAATGAATTTCATGCAAGCAGCAATGCCGATGCCCACTGGCAGCCTCGAGGCGTACATCCAGACGGTCAATCGGTTTCCGATCCTGAGCGCGGAAGAGGAGCGCCGGCTGGCGCTGCGTTTTCGCGACCACCACGACCTGGATGCTGCGCGTCAGCTCGTGCTCTCCCACCTGCGCCTGGTGGTCGCCTTGGCGCGCGGCTACCTTGGGTACGGGCTGCCGCACGCCGACCTGATCCAGGAAGGCACGATCGGCCTCATGAAGGCGGTCAAGCGCTTCGACCCCGAGCGCAATGTGCGCCTCGTGTCCTTTGCCATCCACTGGATCAAGGCCGAGATTCACGAGTACATCTTGCGTAACTGGCGGCTGGTCAAGCTCGCCACCACCAAGGCTCAGAGAAAGCTTTTCTTCAATCTGCGCTCAATGAAGACGGGCCTTGCGCCGATGACGACCAAGGAAGTGAAGCGCATCGCGGCCGAGCTGCGCGTCAAGCCCGAGGAAGTGGTCGAGATGGAAACGCGGCTCTCCGGCCACGAGATCGGCTTCGAGGCCGATTCGGACGACGAGGAGGCCTACGCCCCGGTGCACTACCTGGCCGCCGACCGCGACGCCGAGCCGCACGCACAGCTCGAAGCGAAGGAGTCCGAGGCCGTGCGGGCGGCGGGGCTGGACGAGGCGTTGAAAAGCCTCGATCCCCGCAGCCGGCGCATCATCGAAGCGCGCTGGCTTCGCGAGAAGAACACGCTCACGCTTCACGACCTCGCCGCCGAGTTCAAGGTCTCGGCCGAGCGCATCCGCCAGATCGAGGCCAAGGCGCTGGAGAGGATGAAGAAGGCGATGGAGCCCGAGCACGGCACGCCGCTCCGACTGCCGTCGCCCGCCTCAGCCTAGTCCTCAAAGCTTGCGCACGACGGTGACTTCCGAGCCGTCGCGCGCGATTTCCACAAAGCCGAGGTGCCGCGCCAGCTCGAGCATCTCGTGGTTGGCATCGAGGATGTGGCCGTACAGAGCACGGTACCGCGCCGCGCGCGCCGCGTTGCACAGCCGCTCGAGCAGTGCGTGGCCGAGCCCCTTGCCCTGCCAGTCGTCGGCCACGGCGAGAGCGAACTCAGCAGTCTCGCCGTCGGCGTTCGGCGCGTAGCGTCCCACCGCCACGAACTCCCCCTCCCATTGCGCGACCAGCGCGAGCTCACGGTCGTAATCGAGCTGCGTGAAGCGCGCCAGCATGCGCGGCGAAAGCTCGCGCACGTACTGCATGAAGCGTTGGAAGCGCGAGCGGTCCGATAGCCGCTCGAAAAAGCGCAGCTCGCGCGCCGCGTCCTCAGGCCTTATCGGCCGCACGCGCACCCGGCGGCCGTCGCGCAAGCGCATCTCGCCCTCGAGCTCGGTCGGGTATGGATGAATCGCCATGTGCGGATAGTGCGCGCCGGCTTGCGGCGGCTGGTCCAAGTCAATCGCTACGCGCGCATCGGCGACCACCGCGCCGCCGGGATGCGCGAGCACGGGGTTCAAGTCCATCTCCTTCACCCAGGGCAGCATGCACACGATGCGCGAGACGGCGACCAGGATCGCGGCAAGCCCATCGAGGTCGGCGGGCGGCACGTTGCGGTAACCCGCCAGCAGGCGATAGACGGCGGTACGCGCCATCAGCTCACGCGCAAGCGCGCCGTTCAGCGGCGGCAGCGCCACTGCCGTGTCCGCGACCGCTTCGACGGCCACCCCGCCCGTGCCGAAGGACAGCACCGGGCCGAACACCGGGTCGGTGCTGACGCCGACCAGCACTTCGTGCGCATGGGGGAAGCGCAACATGGGCTGCACCAGCGCCCCCTCGACGCGCGCCTGCGGCCGCAGGGCGCGTACGTGCCGCATCATGTCGTCAAAAGCAGAGGCGACCATATCGGCGTTCTGCAGGCTGAGGCGCACACCGCCCACGTCGGACTTGTGGGAAATATCGGGCGAGTGAATCTTGAGCACGGCCGGGAAGCCGATCTTGCGCGCGGCCTGCACCGCCGCATCGCGATCCTTGGCGAGTATCGAAGCCGGAACCGAAATGCGAAAAGCCGCGAGCAGCGTTTTCGCTTCATGCTCGGTAAGGATGGTGCGCTTCTCGGCGAGCGCTCGGGTACGCAGCGCAACCGCCGCCTCGAGGTCGGGTCGGGGCTCCTCGCCATCGTCGGCCGCGGCCGCAGGCACCTGCATGAGTTGCGCCTGGTTGCGCCGGTACGCGCAAAGGAACGAGAAGGCCTCCACCGCGTTCTCGGGGGTGTAAAAGTTCGGGATCCCGTGCGATTCGAGAAACGCGCGGCTCGCGCTCGGGTTGATGTCGCCCAGCCAGGCCGCGAGCACGGGCTTGCGGCTACCTCTGACCGCGCCGGCCACGGCGCGCGCGGCGTCTTCCGGCGCCGTTACCGCCACGGGCGAATACATGGCGAGCAGGGCATCGACGCCGGGGTCGGCGAGCGCCGCGGCCGCCGCCGCGGCGAAGCGCTCGGGTGGCGCGTCGCCGACAATATCGATCGGGTTGCCCCGAGACCATTGCGGAGGAAGTTTCTCGTCAAGGGCTGCAATAGTGGCTTCGCTTAATTGCGCGAGAGGCACCCCGTTCTCGGCGGCGCTGTCGGCGGCCATCACGCCCGGGCCGCCGCCGTTCGTGAGAATCGCGAGCCGCTCGCCCTCGGGAAAGCGCTCCGTCGCCAGCACACGCGCGGCCGCGAAGAGCTGCGTATAGGTCCTGACGCGCACCGTCCCCGCGCGGCGCAGAGCGGCTTCGAAGACGGCATCACTGCCCACCAGCGCTCCCGTATGGCTGGAAGCGGCGCGCGAGCCGCTGGCATAGCGTCCGACCTTGAGCGCCACGACCGGCTTGACGCGCGCGGCGGAGCGCAGCGCGGAAAGGAAGCGTCTCGCATCGCGGATGCCTTCCACGTACATCAGAATTGCGTCGGTCGGCGGGTCGGCGACGAGGAAGTCGAGCACTTCGCCGAAGTCGACGTCGATCGCGCCGCCGAGCGACACCACGCTCGTGAATCCGATGCGCGCGCCGTGCGCCCAATCGAGGATGGAGGTCGCGATCGCGCCCGACTGCGATACCAGCGCCAGGTTGCCGCGCAGTGCCGGCGTGCGCGCGAAAGTCGCGTTCAGGCCGCAATCGGTGCGCATCACGCCCAGGCAGTTCGGACCGAGGAGCCGCACGCCGGTGCGCTTGGCGGTTGCCAGCACCTGCTCCTGCAGCTCACGCCCCGGAGGACCGATCTCGGCGAAGCCGCTGCTCAGGATCACGGCTGCCTTGACGCCTGCGGCGCCCGCGTCGGCCACGATGCCGGCCACCGTGCGGGCCGGGGTGACCACCACCGCGAGGTCGGGGACCTCGGGAAGCTCGGAGAAACGGGCATACGCGCGCTGCCCGAAGATCTCGCGGTGCTTTGGATTCACCGCGTGCAGCCCGCCGCGCAGGGCCCCGGCGGCGAGATTGCGCCAGACGATGCTGCCCAGCGCGCCCTCGCGCTCGGTGGCGCCGACCAAGGCGACGCTACGCGGCGCGAGGAGCGGGCGCAGGTAATGCTCGGGCATGGCGCCGATTATCCACAGCTGGATCACGGGCCGGTATCGCCCGGCGAATTGATCCACATCAAAGGCCGCCACGGTCCCGTGCCTACGATCGGCCGGTGATCGCCTGCTTCCACTGCGGCCAGCCCGTACCCGCGGCCGGCCGGCACCGCGCCGCCGTGCTCGGCGCCGAGCACGAGTTCTGCTGCGCGGGCTGCGAGGCCGTAGCGCGCACCATCGCCGGCGCGGGATTTGAGCGCTACTACGAGACGCGCACCGCGCTTGCGTCGCCTCCAAAGAATGAAGTCAGGCTGCTCCCAGCGGGCGGAAACGAAGCTTCGCTCATCCTCGAGCACGTACGCTGCGCCGCCTGCCTGTGGCTGATCGAGCAGGTCTTGCGCCGCCATCCGGGCGTGACGCATGCGAGCGTAAACTACGCGACGCAGCGCGCCCAGGTGCAATGGGACGCGGAAAGCACTTCGCTAGTTGCGATCGTCGATTCGATCCGCACGGTGGGCTACGACGCGTGCCCGTACGACCCGCGCACGCAACACCTCATGGAGGGCCGGGAACGCCGCACCGCGCTGTGGCGGCTTTTCGTCGCAGCCTTCGGCGCGATGCAGGTGATGATGTATGCCTTTCCCGCCTACGTCGATGAGGTCGGATCGGAGGCAGCGCAGGTGATGCGCTGGGCGAGCCTGCTCATTACGCTTCCGGTGCTCGTTTTTTCTTGCGCCCCCTTCTTTTCCGGCGCGGTGCGCGAGGCCGCCCAGCGGCGCCTCGGCCTCGACACGCCGATCGCGCTCGGCCTGGCGTTCGGCTTCGCCGCGAGCGCCTGGGCCACAGTCTCGGGCTCGGGCGAGGTGTACTTCGATTCGATCAGCATGCTCGCATTTCTCCTTCTCGGCGCGCGCTACCTCGAGGCGGCGGCCCGCCGTCGCGCCGCACATGCCTTGGATCCTTTGTTGAGGGTAGGTCCCGTCGCGCCGCTCTCCCGGCATGAAATCGTTTCAATAGCCCCCGGCGAGCGCATACCGGCCGACGGCGTAGTGCTCGAAGGTGCCTCAAGCACCGACGAGTCGCTCCTCACTGGCGAATCGCGTCCTGTGCCCAAGCGCGCGGGCGCCGAGCTCGTCGGCGGCTCGGTCAACCTCGAGCAGCCGCTCGTCATGCGCGTCACGCGTGCAGGCGCCGACACCCGCGCCGCCGCCATCGCGCGTCTCGCCGAGCGCGGCGCGGCGTCGAAACCACGCCTGGTCGAGACCGCGGAGCGCGCCGCACGCCAGCTCACTTGGGTAATCGTGCTTACTGCCGTCGCCGCGGGTCTGTATTCCGGGAATCCCTGGGTCTCGGTCGCGGTGCTGGTTGTCGCATGCCCTTGCGCGCTCGCGCTCGCCGCGCCTATCGTGCTCACGCGTGCGAGCGGCGCGCTCCTTCGAGCCGGTGTGCTCCTCACTCGCGCACGTGCGCTTGAAGCGCTGGATCGCGCAACCGACGTCGTGCTCGACAAGACCGGGACGCTGACCACGGGCCGTATCTCCGTCGAAAGAGTCTTGCCGCTCGGCAAGCTCGACGCCGAAGCATGCCTCGAGCTCGCGCGCGCCCTCGAGGCATCCAGCCGGCACCCTGTCGCTCACGCGTTCACTGGCGAGCGCAGCGTCGAAGCGCAGGCGCCGCGCAACTTCCCCGGCCAGGGCATCGAGGCGATCGTCTCCGGCCGCCGCGTGCGCGCGGGGACAGCGGCGTTTTGCAAAGAGCTTCACTCTTCACCGTTTGCGCAAGCGCCATCGTCCCGCGTCTACCTCGCCGATGGGTCCGGCTGGCTCGCCGCCTTCGAGCTCGCCGACGCTTCGCGCGCGGGGGCCTCGAACTTCGTATCGGATTTGAAAGCTCGCTCCCTGACGGTTCACCTTGCAAGCGGTGACCGGCCTGAATTCGTCTGTGCGCTCGCGCACGAGCTCGGCATAGAGCATTGCATCGGCGCAATGAGCCCGGAAGACAAGTACGCCTACCTGGAGCGCTTGCAGCGCGAAGGCCGTGTCGTCGCCATGGTCGGCGACGGGCTGAACGACGCGCCGGTGCTCGCGCGCGCAGATGTTTCCTTCGCCATGGGAAGCGGCGCCGACGCGGCACAGCTCAAGGCCGACGTGGTCGTCATGCGCGATTCGCTGGAAAGCATCTCGCGTACCTTCGGGGTCGCCCGGCGCGCGATGCGCCTCGTGCGCCAGAACATCGCCTGGGCCATCGCCTACAATGCGATCGCGCTGCCGCTCGCAGCCGCCGGCCTGATCGGCCCCTGGGAAGCCGCGCTCGCCATGGGCGCGAGCTCGCTCACCGTGCTGCTCAACGCGCTGCGCCCGCTGAACGCCGAACCGCAATGGAAAGCCTCTACCTCCTCGTTCCCCTCTCGGTCGCCCTCGTTTTCCTGACGGGCTGGGCGTTCTGGCGCGCGCTCCATTCCGGGCAGTTCGACGACCTGGAGCGCCCCGGGCACGACGTCATCGCGGACGACGACCGCCCCGACAAGTGAGAGCCATGCGTGCTCCGGGGCCCGGCATGCCTCTGCAGAGCGAAACGCTTGCGCCGCTCTCGCCCGGTCCCGGCCAGATCCTGATCCGGGTGAATGCGTGTGGCGTATGTCGGACAGACTTGCATCTCGTCGACGGCGAGCTCACTGCCTGTCGCTACCCCGTAACGCCGGGCCATGAAGTTGTAGGCACCGTGGTCTCGACGGGCGCACGCGTCGGCGTGCCGTGGCTCGGTTGGGCTTGCGGCGCATGCGAATACTGCAGGGGCGGCCAGGAGAACCTCTGCGAGCGAGCGCGCTTCACCGGATGCCATCTGGACGGCGGCTATGCGGAGTATCTCGTGGCCGATGAACGCTTTTGCCTCCCGATTCCGGAGCGCTACAGCGACACCGAGGCGGCCCCGCTTCTTTGTGCGGGATTGATCGGCTTCAGGTGTTATCGCAAGACCGAAGACGCCCGCGTGATCGGGCTCTACGGCTTCGGCGCGGCGGCGCACATCCTGGCACAGATCGCCCGCGCCGATGGCCGGCAGGTGTTTGCTTTTACCCGGCCTGGGGACCGTGCTGCCCAAGAATTCGCCATGCAGTGCGGCGCGCATTGGGCGGGCGGCTCCGACGATGCGCCGCCCGAGCCGCTCGACGCCTCTATCATCTTCGCCCCCGTAGGGTCATTGGTCGTTGAGGCATTAAAAAATACCAGGAAAGGTGGACGCGTGATCTGCGGCGGCATCTACATGAGCGACATCCCGTCTTTTCCGTACGCTGACCTCTGGGGCGAGCGGCGCATCGAGTCAGTCGCCAACCTGACCCGGGAGGACGGCGTGCGCTTTATGCAGAAAGCGAGGATTGTCCCGCTGAAAACAGAAGTGACCGCCTACCCCCTCGCCCGGGCGAACGACGCGCTGGACGACTTGCGCCATGGCCGCTTTTCCGGCGCGGCGGTGCTCGTTCCCTAGACGGGCGTGTAGACCACCACCGGCTCGCCGTAGCCGCGAATCTCGGCGTCGCCGAGCTTGCGCAGCGCGAAATCCGGGCAGCGCTCGGCCGTCTTGTCCGAAAGCAGGATGCGCGTGCCGTAGTCCTTGTTCATCTGCTCCAGGCGTGCCGCCAGGTTCACCGCGTTGCCGTGCACGGTGTAGGAAAGCCGTCCCGCCGAGCCGACGGCGCCGGCCACCACGCGGCCGGTGCTCAGGCCGACGCGGTTGCGAGTGCGCACGCCGGCGAAGGTCTGCGAATCGGCCGCGCGCACCATCTCGAGCGCGGCGCGCAGCGCGTTGGCGCCGTGGTCGCGCGCCGCGATCGGCACGTTGAACACGGCGAGGATCGCGTCGCCCTGGAACTGGGTGACCACCCCCTGGTAGCGCTCGACGATCGCGACCACCACCTCGAAGTAGGCGTTGAGGAACTCGATGGTGCGATGCGCGCCAAGCGAATCGGTGAGCGCCGCGAACCCCTCGATGTCGCACACAAGCACCGTCGCCTTCGCCTCGATCGGCTCGAGCTTGCCGCCGCCGGCGAGCAACTCGCGCGCCACGTGCTCGGGCACGAACTGGCCGAGCGTCTCTCGGATGACGTTGCGCTCGCGCAAGCCCTCGAGCATTTCGCCGAAAGAGCGGTTCGCTTCGTCGAGCTCGTAGACGCGGCTGCGCGGCAGCGGCCCCACCTCGTCCAGACGGCCCTTGCGCACCGCGCGCGCGGCGCGCGCCAGCGCCTCAATCGGCCTCCCGACTCGCCGCCCAACGATGGCCGCGAGCGCCACGGCGATGACCAGCACGCCAAGCCCCGCGGCGATGGAGAACACCACGCGCAACATCTCGGCGCGTTGACCACCCTCGACCGGGTCGAAATAGAGCCCGATCGTCCACGGCTCCCCGCCGTGCAGCGCCATTTGGCGATACACGTACACAAAATTGCGCTCGCCGACGCGCGCGCGTACGGCCCGGGAGCGCTTCAAGCCGCCAAGGAAGGGCGCGCTGCCGTCAGGCTCGAGTATGCGCGACAGCACGGGGTCGCCGAGCTCGGCGAGCGTCGGCAATACGCCCGCCACCACGGCGCGCTGCTGCGCCATCTCTGGATGCGCAAGTACACGATCGGGGCCGTGCAGCACGAAAGGCATGACCTCGTGCTCGGCCCGGAACACAGCAAGATCCTCCGAGAGCTTGGCGATCGGCACCACCTGTCCGAGCATCGCCACGAACTCGCCGGCGCGGTACAGCGGCGACTGGTGCAGGAGCGAGGCGCTTTGCTCGGCGGGCTTCCAGAGGAGTGGCCGCCAGGCGCGCCCGGGTTGCGCTCTACCGGCGACAAGCCATGCACGCACTTCTGGGCGCGCCGACCAATCCTCACGTAGCGCTGCGCGCTCGCCGCGCCGCCAGCGCTGCGCACTGCCATGCGCGTCGACGATCCCGATGGCCGAGACTTGGGGCGTAGCGCCGAGCAGGCCGAACATGAAGCTGTCGAGCTCGCCCGCGCTCGCAAGATCGATACGCCCGTCGTCTAATGCCTCGACGATCCAGTCGGCCTGCTCGTTGACCGGGCGCAACCGCGCGTCCAGGCGCTGCTCCAGCGCGTCAAGGAGCGCCTCGGTCTGCCCGCCGAGCAGAGCCTGGGTCGAGCGCCATCCGGTGGCGGCGTTCACGTACAGCGTCACCCCGACCGCGACGGCGACGAAAGCGCCCAGGCCGGTGACGGCGATTGTGGCGAAGGAAATGCGTTTCAGTCGACGCGCATTATGGCCCGCGTTGCTCACCTGCCCGGCTTGATCTAGGTCAAACGCGGCCCGCCGCCCTTTCCTAGCATGGCGGTTCATGGAAAACACCTACAACTACAAGGTTGTCCGGCAGTTCGCGATCATGACCGTCGTCTGGGGCGTGGTCGGGATGCTGGCGGGGGTGTTCATCGCCGCGCAGCTCCTTTGGCCGGCACTGAACTTCGACGTGTCCTGGCTCTCCTACGGCCGGCTGCGGCCGCTGCACACCAACGCGGTCATTTTCGCCTTCGGCGGCTCGGCGCTCTTCGCCACCTCGTATTACGTCGTGCAGCGCACTTCGCACGCCCGGCTTTTCGGCGATGGCCTTGCGGCTTTCACGTTCTGGGGCTGGCAGGCCGTCATCGTGCTCGCGGCGGTGACGCTACCGTTGGGAATAACTTCTGGTAAGGAATACGCGGAGCTCGAGTGGCCCGTCGATGTGCTGATCGCCGCGGTTTGGATCGCCTACGCAGTGGTGTTCTTCGGCACGCTGTGGAAGCGCAAGGTCCCGCACATCTACGTCGCGAACTGGTTCTTCGGCGCCTTCATCCTCACCGTCGCACTGCTCCACATCGTGAACAGCGCTGCCGTTCCGGCGAGCTTCTGGAAGTCGTATTCGGCCTATGCGGGCACCCAGGACGCGATGGTGCAGTGGTGGTACGGGCATAACGCGGTCGGGTTCTTCCTCACCGCAGGCTTCCTCGGAATGATGTATTACTTCGTGCCGAAGCAGGCCGGCCGGCCGATCTATTCCTACCGCCTGTCGGTGGTGCATTTTTGGGCGCTCATCTTCACCTACATGTGGGCCGGCCCGCACCACTTGCACTACAGCGCGCTTCCGGACTGGGCGCAGTCGCTCGGCATGGTCTTCTCGCTCATCCTGCTCGCGCCGTCCTGGGGCGGGATGATCAACGGCATCATGACGCTCTCGGGCGCGTGGCATAAGCTGCGCGACGACCCGATCCTCAAGTTCCTCATCGTCTCGCTGTCGTTCTACGGCATGTCGACCTTCGAAGGGCCGATGATGTCCATCAAGACGGTGAACGCGCTTTCGCACTACACCGACTGGACCGTCGGCCATGTGCACAGCGGGGCGCTCGGCTGGGTCGGCCTCATCTCCATGGGGTCGCTCTACTACCTGATTCCACGCCTCTTCGGCCGCAGTGAGATGTACAGCGTGCGCGCGATCAACCTGCACTTCTGGGTGGCGACTATCGGCATCGTGCTCTACATCGCCGCGATGTGGATCGCGGGAGTGATGCAGGGGCTAATGTGGCGCGCGGTGAGCGACGACGGCACGCTCACCTATACCTTTGTCGAGAGCGTGAAGGCCACGTATCCCTTCTACGCCATCCGTCTCCTCGGCGGCGTGCTCTACCTCGCCGGGATGCTGATCATGAGCTGGAACGTCTACAAGACGCTCGCCGCTTCCAAGCCCGCTGAAGCTTTGATTCCACAACCCGCATGAAGCTTACCCACGACCTCATCGAGCGCAATCAAGCGCTCCTCATTGTCCTGGTCATCGCGGTCGTCGCGGTCGGCGGGCTGGTGGAGATCGTCCCGCTTTACTTCCAAAGGTCGCTGACCGAGCCTGTCTCAGGCCTGAATCCCTATAGCGCGCTACAGCTCACGGGGCGCGACATCTACGTACGCGAGGGCTGCTACAACTGTCACTCGCAAATGGTGCGGCCTTTCCGTGCCGAAGTGGAGCGCTACGGGCCGTACTCCGTCGCCGGCGAGTTCGTTTACGACCGGCCCTTCCAGTGGGGCTCGAAGCGCACCGGACCAGATCTGCACCGGGTGGGCGGCCGCTATTCCGACGAATGGCACCGCATTCACTTGATCAATCCGCGTGACGTCGTGCCTGAATCGAACATGCCCGGCTACCCG
>DATFEI010000174.1:0-2305 GCA_035251315.1 Burkholderiales bacterium
TGCGGCAATCCGCAGATGCTGAAGGACGCGACCGCTGCGCTCGCCGAGCGCGGCATGCGCAAGCATCGGCGGCGCAACCCGGGCCATATCGCGGTGGAGAGCTTTTGGTAAGTTCTTGCAGGATTTTTATTCTCGTTGTCCTGAGCGCGCTGGTAAGCGGCTGCAGCACCGTGCGCTTCGCGTACGACAACGCCGACGCGTACGTCCGCTGGCAGGTCCACAGCTATATCGTCGTCGAAGGCCAGGATGCCGACGAACTCGATGAGCGCATTGGGGAATTCCACGCGTGGCACCGGAAGAATGCATTGCCGAAATACGTCACGCTCGCGCACGAGGCGGCGCAGCGGTTTTCCGATGGCCTATCGCGCGCCGACCTTGTTTGGGGTTACGATTCCGCGAGAGCGCAGGCGCGGGAGAGCCTGCGCAAGGCTGCCGAGCTGGTCGCGCCGCTGCTTGACCGGCTGACGCCTGAGCAGATCGCGGCGATGGAGCGCCGCATCGCAGAAGCGAATCGAAAGTTCTACCGGGACCATTTGCGCGGCACCGAGCGCGACCGGCGAGACCGGCGCGCGCGGCAGGCAATCAACCGGCTGGAGGACTGGGTGGGGAAGCTGACGCAGGCGCAGGTCCAGCGGGTCCGCGAGTATGCCGAGAGCGCGCCGTTGACCGAAGAGCTGCGCGACCGCGACCGCAAGCGCCTGCAGAAGGAAATCGTGGCCATGGTGCGCGCGCGAAAGGCGCACGCCCAGTTGCCCGAGCGCGTCGCCAGCTGGGAAAAAGGGCGCGAGCCGTCCGTCGTTGCCGCGTTCGAGGCATCGCGCGAGCAATACTTCGCCATGCTCGTTGACGTGGACCGCATGCTGACCCACGAGCAGCGCACGCGCGTCCTCGGTCAGATGCGCCGCTACGCCGACGACTTCGACGCGCTGTCGGCGCAATGAACGATCCGAAGCCGCTGCGCGCAGTGCAGCTCGAAGAGCCGTCCACCGGCTACGCCGGCCGCACGCGCTACACCCAGCTCGAATACGAGGCGCTGCTCGCCAACGTCTCCATCGGCATAGCGTTCACCCGCGAGCGGCGCTTCTTCCTGTGCAACCCGAGGTTCGCCGAGATGTTCGGCTACGAGCCCGGCGAGCTGATCGGCATGCCGGGCGAGGTCGTGTACCCGAGCCACGAGAGCTACCTCGCGCTCGGCCAGCTCGCCACCCCCATCCTGGCCGCCGGGCGCCAGCTCGACCTCGAGTGGGAAGTCCGGCGCAAGAACGGCTCGACGTTCCTCTGCCGGATGATCGCCAAGGCGATCGACCCGGCGAACACCCAGCAGGGCACGGTGTGGATCCTCGAGGACATCACCGAGCGGCGGCGCCACGCCGACGAGATGGAGCGCGTGCTGCGCGAGCACGAGGCGCTGCTCACGACCGCATCGGTCGGCATCGCGTTCGTCAAGGACCGGCGCTTCGTGCGCGTCAACCGGCGCTACGAGGAAATGTACGGCTACGGCCCGGGAGAGCTCGACGGCCGGTCGGTCGCGGTGATCTACCCGCGGCCCGAGGATTTCGACCGCGCCCACGAGATCTACGACGTGCTGTCGCGCGGCCAGACCACGCGGCGCATCGAGCTGCGCCGGCGCAAGGACGGCAGCACGTTCTGGAACCGCGCCGACGGTCGCGCGCTCGACCCGCAAAACCCGCACAAGGGCTCGGTGTGGACGGTGGAGGACGTCACCGAGCAGCGCCGCGCCGAGGAGGAGCTGCAGCGCGTGCTCGCCGAGCAGCAGGCGCTGCTCGACAACGTGGTGGTCGGCATCGCCATCAGCCGCAGCCGCAAGGTCGTGCGCTGCAACCGCCGCTTCGAGGAGATGTTCGGCTTCGCCGACGGCCAGGCGATCGGCGCCTCGTGGCGCCACCTGTATTTCACCGACGAGGAGTTCGAGCTGCGCTCGCAGGTGGACGCCGAGCTCGACCAGGGCCGCACGCACACCCGCGAGCAATGGCTGCGCCGCCAGGACGGCTCGGGGTTCTGGTGCCGCCTCTCGGGCCGCGCGGTCGCGCCCGGCGAGGCGTCGAAGGGCTACGTCTGGCTGATCGAGGACATCACCGAGCGGCGCCGCGCCGACGAGGCGCTCGAGCGCCTGCTGCGCGAGCAGGACGCGGTGCTGCAGAACGCGGTGACCGGAATCATCTTCGTCAAGGACCGGCGGATCGTGCGCTGCAACCGGCGCTTCGAGGAGATCTTCGGCTACGGCGCGGGCGAGCTCCTCAACCGGCCGACGCGCTTCATGTTCGCCACCGACCGGGAATACGAG
>DATFEI010000244.1:0-4937 GCA_035251315.1 Burkholderiales bacterium
ATCGTTCTCGCCACCGAGGACCGGCTTACCGGCGGGCCCGACGGAATGACGGTGCCACCGCTGGCCTCTTTCATTTCGGGTGAAAAAACCTGGTACTGGCTTGTCGGCGCCGCGCTCGTCGGCGCGGTCTGGCTGGCGCGCAACCTGATCGACTCCCCGCGCGGGCGGGCGCTGCGAGCATTGCACGGCTCCGAGGTGGCCGCCGGCGCGCTTGGCATCGACGCCGCCGCGCACAAGCTGAACGCGTTCGTGATCTCGGCGCTCTTCGCCGCCGCCGCGGGTGCGCTGTCGGCACACTATGCCGGTTTCATTACCCCCGCCAAGGCATCCTTCCTACACTCAATCGAGCTCGTAACCATGGTGGTGTTCGGCGGCATGGCTTCGACCTTCGGGGCAGTGGTGGGCGCGGCAGTGCTCACCACGCTGCCGCAGCTCCTCACCGTGTTCAAGGAATACGAGATGGTGCTGCTCGGCGCGGTGCTGATGCTCACCATGATCTTCATGCCGCGCGGGCTGGTGCCTACGCTGGAGAGAGCGCTTGCTGCTGCGCGCGCAAAACGTCGGTAAGCGCTTCGGCGGCGTCGCGGCGCTGGAATCGGTTGACGTCGCGCTCGAGCGCGGAGCGGTGCACGCCATCATAGGCCCGAACGGCGCTGGAAAGACCACGCTGCTCAACGTGCTCTCTGGCATCTACAAACCTGATTCAGGTTCGATTTCCTTCGAAAACCAGGAGCTCACAGGAAAACAACCGCACCAGTTCGCCGCAGCCGGGATCAGCCGCACGTTCCAGAACTTGCAGGTGTTCTTCAATATGACGGTGCTCGAGAACGTGATGACCGGGCGCTGGCTGCACGAGCGCTGCGGCCTTGTGTCCGCGCTGCTGCGGCTGCCGGGGCTCGCGCGCGCGGAGCGGGCCTGCCGCGAGGCCGCCGCTGCCCTGCTCGATACAGTAGGGCTTGCGCGCTGGGCCGACGCGCGCGCCGATAGCCTGCCCTACGGCGCGCTCAAGCGCCTCGAAATCGCGCGCGCGCTCGCCGCCGAGCCGCGGCTGCTGCTCCTCGACGAGCCCGCCGCGGGGTTGAACGCCAGCGAGACGCGCGAGATCGACGAGCTCATCCGACACACCGCCGCGCGCGGTGTCACCGTGGTGCTCGTCGAGCACAACATGAAGCTCGTGATGGAGGTGTCGCACTACGTCATGGTGCTCGACTACGGCCGCAAGCTCGCCGAGGGCGAGCCGCGCGCGGTCAGCCGCGACCCGCGCGTGATCGAGGCCTACCTCGGAACCGAGGCATGCTCGACGTAACCGGCCTTGAGTCGCGCTACGGGCGCATCCCGGTGCTGCACGGCATCGATCTCGCCGTGCGCGCCGGGGAGCTCGTTGCCCTGGTGGGCGGCAACGGCGCCGGCAAGACGACCCTGCTGCGGGCCCTCTCGGGCGTTCAACCCTCCGAGGGAAGAGTTGTTTTTGAAGAAGAGGACATCAGCAATGCTTCCGCCGAACACCGCGTCAATCTCGGCATCGTGCAATGTCCTGAGGGCCGGCAGGTGTTCGGTCCACTCTCGGTCGAGGACAACCTGCGCCTTGGCGCTTACCGTCGCGGTGGAGCGCACGCCAGAGAGACGCTCGCGCGCGTCTACGCGTTGTTCCCCGCCCTGGCCGAGCGCCGCCGCCAGGCCGCAGGCACGCTCTCGGGCGGGCAGCAGCAGATGCTCGCCCTCGGCCGCGCGCTGATGGCGCAGCCCCGCCTGCTCTTGCTCGATGAGCCAAGCATGGGGCTCGCGCCACGCCTGGTAGCCGAGATCTTTGCCGCCATCCGCACGCTGCGCGCCGGCGACACCGCGATCCTGCTCGTAGAGCAGAACGCCGCCGCCGCGCTCGCGATCGCCGACCGCGGCTATGTGCTCGAGACCGGCCGCGTGGCGCTCACCGGCAGCGGCGCCGAGCTCCTCGCCGACAGCGGCGTGCGCGCCGCGTACCTGGGTCTTTAACCTAGATCAAACGATTGCCTCCCTCCTCATGATCGGATAGCCCTCATGAAGAACACCCTGCAAGCCGGAATCGCCGCGAGCCGCGAGTTTCCCATCGACGCGGGCCGCACCATCGACTTCATGGGCGAGGACGCCCGCGTCTACGCGACGCCGATGCTCGTGCGTGACATCGAGGTCACCTGCCGCGAGCTGTTGCTGGAGCACCTCGACCCCGGTGAGGACTCGGTCGGCACGCGCGTCGAGATCGACCATCTCGCGGCTACCCTGCTCGGCATGAAAGTCACGATCAACGCCACCCTGGCCGAACTGAAGGGGCGCGCGGCAGTGTTCGAGGTGAACGCGACCGATGGCGTCGACACGATTTGCCGCGGCCGGCACGCGCGCTTCATCGCCAACGTCGAGCAGGTGAAGCAGCGGCTGAAGCAAAAGCAGGCGAAGGCGCAGGTCGCGGCATGACGCGCAAGGTCGCCACCTATTGTTACCAGTGCGTCGCGGGCCCGGACTTGCTGACGGTCAAGGTGCACGATGGCGTGGCGACCGAGGTTGAGCCCAATTTCGCCGCCGCCGACGTGCATCCCGGCGGGGGCAAGGTTTGCGTCAAGGCGTACGGGCTGGTGCAAAAGGCCTACCACCCAGAGCGCGTGCTGCAGCCGATGAAGCGCACCAACCCGAGGAAGGGGCGCGACGAGGACCCTGGCTTCGTCCCAATTTCTTGGGACGAGGCTCTCGATACAGTTTCGAAAAAACTTCTTTCCATAAGGGAGAAAGGCCTCCTCGACGAGTCGGGCTATCCGCGCGTCGCGGCGAGCTTCGGCGGCGGCGGCACGCCGCAGTTCTATATGGGAAGCTTCCCCGCCTTCCTCGCCGCCTGGGGCACCGTGGACATGGGCTTTGGCTCGGGCCAGGGAGTGAAGTGCTACCACTCCGAGCACCTCTACGGCGAGCTGTGGCACCGCGGCTTCACCGTCTCGCCCGACACGCCACTCACCAACTACCTGATCTCCTGCGGGGCGAACGTCGAGGCTTCGGGCGGGGTGGCCGGGGTCTGGCGTCACGCGAACGCGCGCAGCCGCGGCATGAAGCGCGTGCAGGTCGAGCCGCACCTGTCGGTCACTGGCGCCTGCTCCGCGGAATGGGTACCGATCCGGCCGAAGACCGATGCCGCGTTTCTCTACGCCCTCATCCACGTGCTGCTGCACGAGGAGGTGCGCGGCCGCCTGGACGTCGAATTTCTCTATCGCCACACCTCGTCGCCGTATCTCGTCGGCACGAACGGCTACTACCTGCGCGATCCGGGCTACGGCCAGCCGATCGTTGCCGGCTCGCTCGAGGCAAAGGAGACGCACGTCGCGCTCGAGATCGGCCTGGACGGCGACGTGCTCGCCGAAGGCCGGCTCGAAGGCGAGACCGCGTTTGCCAAGCTCCTCGCGCACATGAAGCCCTACTCGCCCGAATGGGCGCAGGCGATCTGCGACGTGCCCGCGGCGACCATCCGGCGCATTGCTCGTGAGTACCTCGACGCAGCTCGCGTCGGAGAAACGATCGAGATTGAAGGAAAACGCCTGCCGTACCGGCCGGTCGCGGTGAGCCTCGGCAAGACGGTCACCAACGGCTGGGGCGGCTACGAGTGCTGCTGGGCGCGCACGCTGCTCACCTCGCTTGTAGGAGCGCTCGAAGTCCCGGGCGGCATCCTCGGCACTACGGTGCGGCTGAACCGCCCGATGTCCGAGCGCCACCGCAGCGTGAAGGCGGGCCCGGACGGGCTGATGAACTACCCCTTCAACCCGACTGACGCCGCGCACTGGAGCGCGCAGCCGAACATCCGCAACGCGTATCGCTCGATGGTTCCGCTCGCCGCCGACGGCCCCTGGAGCCAGGCACTCGGCCCGACGCATTTCTCGTGGATGTTCCTCGATGAGACGCCGCCGGGACTGCCGCGCGTGACCCTTCCCGAGCTCTGGTTTCTCTACCGTACCAACCCGGCGATCTCGTTCTGGGACAACGCCGCGCTCGAGAAGCGCATGGCGCGTTTCCCCTTCGTCGTCGCGTTCGCCTTTACCCGCGACGAGACCAACCATTTCGCCGACGTCCTGCTTCCCGATGCGGGCGACCTGGAGAGCCTGCAGCTCATCCGCATCGGTGGCTCGAAATACATCGAGCAGTTCTGGGACCACGAAGGGTTCGCGCTCAGGCAGCCGGCCATCGCGCCGCGCGGGCAGGCCCGCGATTTCACCGACATCGCGACCGACCTCGCCGCGCGCTGTGGTCTCACCGAGGGCTACAACGCCGCCATCAACCGCGGCACCTTGGGCGTTCCCTTGAAGGAGTTTTCGCTTGAAGCGACAAAATCCTTCTCCTCGGAGCAGATCTGGGACGCGGTGTGCAAGGCGGCAAGCAGCGAGCTGACCGGGGGCGCCCAGGCCCACGGGCTCGACTGGTGGAAAGAGCATGGCCTCGCTACCCGACCTTTCCCGCGCACCGCCTGGTATCTCTACCCGACGCTTGCGGCCAAGGGCCTGCGTTTCGAGATGCCCTATCAGGAGCGCTTGCTGCGGGTAGGAGGCGAGCTTGGACGCCGGCTGCACGAGAAAGGCATGAAGTGGTGGGACAAGCAGCTCGCCGAGTACCAGGCGCTGCCCGCGTGGAAGGACTTTCCGGGCGAATGGGAAGCGTCGCTCGCCGCCATGGGCGGCGACGGGAAGGACTACCCGTTCTGGCTGCTCACGGCGCGCTCCATGCAGTACGCGTGGGGCGGAAACGTCGGCATGCAGCTCATCAAGGAAGTCGCCGACAACGTCGCTGGCCATGGGGGCGTGATTCTTAATTCTTCAAAGGCGAAAGAGCTGGGCATCAGCCAAGGCGATTGGGTGCGGATCGCCACGCCAAAGGCCGAAGTACGTGCACGCGCCGTGCTGCGCCAGGGAATCCGCCCCGACACGCTGCTC
>DATFEI010000278.1:0-5610 GCA_035251315.1 Burkholderiales bacterium
CACGGCTGGTCGAGTACGCACACCGTGGTCGAGATCGTGAACGACGACATGCCGTTCCTCGTCGACTCGGTGGCGATGGAGGTGAACCGTCAGGGACTGATGCTGCACCTTCTGGTTCACCCGGTGCTGCGCGTCGTGCGCGACGCGAGCGGAGAGATCCGGCAGGTCTGCAAGCCGGGTGAATCGGCCGACGGTCGCCTCGAGTCGTTCATGCACGTCGAAGTGGACCGGCAGACCGACCCGGCGAAGCTCGCCGAGCTCGAGGCTGGGATCGCCAAGGTGCTCGCCGATGTGCGCGCGGCCGTGGCGGACTGGAAGCAGATGCAGGAGCGCATGCGCGAAGTCATCCGCGGCGTCGATTCGGCACGCCGCGGCGTGGCTCAGGACGAGCTGGAGGAAGGCCGTGCATTCCTCGAATGGCTGCTCGATCATCACTTCACCTTCCTCGGCTGCCGCGACTACCTGATCGTGAGCCGCAACGGCGAGGATGTGCTCGAAATCGTGCCCGGCTCCGGGCTCGGCATCCTGCGCGAGCGGCCGGGCGAGACCGTGTCGGCGAGCTTCGCCACGCTGCCGCCGGAGGCGCGCAGGCGGGCGCGCGTAAAGGAGCTGCTGGTGCTTACCAAGGCGAACTCGCGCTCCACCGTGCACCGTCCCGGCCACCTCGACTACGTCGGTGTCAAGCATTTCGACGCGAAAGGCGAGGTGCGCGGCGAGACGCGCTTCCTCGGCCTCTACACCCACACGGCGTACGCCGAGAACCCCACGCGGGTGCCGGTCGTGCGGAAAAAACTCTCCGACGTCATTCAGAAAGCCGGCCTCCTGCCCGCCGGCTATAGCGGCAAGGCGCTCGCTTCGATCCTGGAAAACTACCCGCGCGACGAGCTGCTCCAGATCAGCGCGGAAGACCTCTACCGCCATGCCATGGCGATCCTGCAGCTCGGCGAGCGCCAGCGCCTGCGTCTGCTCGCGCGCGCGGACGCCTATGGACGCTTCGTCACCTGCCTAATCTACGTGCCGCGCGAGCGCTATAACACGGAGCTGCGCCAGCGCTTCCAGAAGATCCTGACAGAGGCATACAACGGCGTGTCGTCCGATTTCGACGTCGATCTCTCGGCGGCCGCGCTCGGGCGCATCTTGATGCGCATCCGCACCAAGCCCGGCGAGATGGCGGCAACGCCGGACGTGCAGGCGCTCGAACGGCGACTCGCCACGGCGATGCGCCGCTGGGAGGACGATCTGCAGGCTGCTCTCCTCGAGCGCTACGGCGAGGCGCGCGCGAACGATCTCTATCGCATCTACGAGAACGCATTCCCCGCGAGTTACCGCGAGGAGTACACCGTGCGCGAGGCGCTCGCCGACATCGAGATGCTGGAAGCGTTCGACCCGGCGACCGACCTCGGCATGAACCTTCACGTGCGACCGGACGCGCAGCCCGCCAGGCTCAACTTCAAGATCTACCGCCGCGGCTCCAGCGTGGCGCTTTCCGACAGCGTGCCGATGCTCGAGCGCCTCGGCGTGCGCGTCCAGTACGAGCATCCGCACGAGGTCACGCCCGCCGGCGCTCCGGCGACGCGCGTGGTCGACTACGGCCTCGTGCTGCCGGCGGCAACCGAGCCCGACCTGGCGAAAGTGCGCGACGCCTTCCACCAGGCGTTCTTCGGCATGTGGTCGGGAACGCTCGAGGCCGACAACCTGAGCCGGCTTGTGCTCTGTGCCGGGCTATCGGCGCGCGAGATCGTTATCCTGCGCGCCTACGCGCGGTATCTGCGGCAGGGCACGTCCACTTTCAGCCTCACCTACGTGGAGCAGGCGCTTGCCGGGAACCCGCGGATTGCCGGCCTGCTCGTGCGGCTGTTCTTCGCCCGCTTCGGCGGTGCGGGTGACGAGGCCCGTCTCGCGGCCGATATTGCCGCAGCGCTGGACGAAGTGGAGAACCTGGATGAGGACCGGATCCTGCGCAGCTTTCTCGCCGTCGTGCAGGCCACCACTCGAACCAACTACTTTCTGAACAAGCCTTACCTGTCGTTCAAGCTCGACCCGAAGCGTGTGCCGGGCCTGCCCGAGCCGCGGCCGATGTTCGAGATCTGGGTGTACTCGCCGCGTTTCGAGGGCGTGCACCTGCGCGGCGGGCGGGTAGCGCGCGGCGGCTTGCGCTGGTCGGACCGCATGGAGGACTTCCGCACCGAGGTCCTCGGGCTGATGAAGGCGCAGATGGTAAAGAACGTGGTAATCGTGCCGGTCGGCGCGAAGGGCGGCTTCGTACTGAAGCGCGCGCCCGCCGGCGACCGCGAGGCGCTGGCGAAAGAAGGGGTCGCCTGCTATCAGGATTTCCTGCGCGGGCTGCTCGACATTACTGACAACCTGGTCGACGCAGCCGTGGTGCCGCCGAACGGCGTCGTGCGCCACGATCGAGACGATCCTTACCTCGTAGTCGCGGCCGACAAGGGCACGGCCACGTTTTCCGATTACGCCAACGCGATTGCAGGCGAGTACCGGTTCTGGCTGGGCGACGCGTTCGCCTCAGGCGGCTCGGCAGGCTACGACCACAAGAAGATGGCGATTACGGCGCGCGGCGCCTGGGAGTCGGTGAAGCGCCATTTCCGCGAGCTCGGCGTCGACACGCAGACGACCGAGTTCACCGTCGCCGGCATTGGCGACATGTCGGGTGACGTGTTTGGGAACGGCATGCTCCTTTCGCGCCACATCAGGCTGGTCGCCGCCTTCGACCATCGCCACGTATTTCTCGATCCGTCTCCCGACGCGGAGAAAAGTTTTCGAGAGAGGGAGAGGCTCTTCCGTCTGCCGCGCTCGTCCTGGGCGGACTACGACGCAAAGCTCATTTCCAAAGGCGGCGGCGTGTACCCGCGCACCGCAAAGACGATCACCGTCTCCGCCGAGGCAGCCCGCGTGCTCGGGATCGAAGCGCAAGCCCTGTCGCCGAACGAGCTGATCAGCGCAATCCTGAAGGCGCCGGTCGACCTGCTCTACAACGGCGGCATCGGCACGTACGTCAAGTCGAAGCGGCAATCTCACGCCGAGGTCGGCGACCGGGCGAACGACGCGATCCGGGTGAACGGCGGCGGGCTGCGCTGCAAGGTGGTGGGCGAAGGCGGTAACCTCGGCTTCACCCAGCTCGGGCGCGTCGAGTACGCGCTCTCGGGCGGCCGCATCAACACCGATGCCATCGACAACTCCGCCGGCGTGGACTGTTCCGACCACGAGGTCAACATCAAGATCCTGCTCAACGCCACGATGCGCTCGGGCCGCCTGGCGCTCGGCGAGCGCAACAAGCTGCTCGCCGAAATGACGGACGAGGTGGCGGCGCTCGTGCTGCGCGACAACTATTTCCAGACCCAAAGCCTGTCGGTGTCCGGGGCGCTCGCGCCCAGCCTGCTCGAGGTGCACGAGCGCTTCATCAAGCACCTGGAGAAGGCCGGGCACCTGAACCGAGCGCTCGAGTTCCTCCCCGACGATGAGGAGTTTGCCGAGCGCCGGGCGGCCAAGCTGGGACTGACCTCGCCCGAGCGCGCGGTCCTCCTTGCTTACGCGAAAATCGCGCTCAACGAGGCGCTCCTCGACTCGAACGTGCCCGACGATCCCTTCATCTCCACGGCGCTCGAGCGCTATTTCCCCGCGCGCCTGCGCGAGCCGTTCCGCGTGGAGATCTACGCCCACCCGCTGCGCCGGGAGATCATCGCGACGCACGTCACCAACAGCATGGTGAACCGCGTCGGCTCGACCTTCGTGTACCGCATGCAGGACGAGACGGGTGCAGCAGCGCCCAACGTGGTGCGCGCCTATCTCATCGTGCGTGAGGTATTCGGTTTCGTGGATCTGTGGCGCGAGATCGAGGCGCTCGACTACAAGGTTCCCGACCGCGTGCAGACGGCCATGATCATTGACGGCGGCCGGCTGCTCGTGCGCGCGACGCTCTGGTTCCTGCGCAACCGCGCGCATCTCGGCGAGCTCGCGCGCGCGATCGAGCATTTCGGCGCCGGGGCGAGACGCGTCAAGGCGCTGCTCCCCGAGCTGCTGCCGGCGACGGAAAAACCTGCTTACGAGGCGGCATCCCGGCGGCTCGAAAAAGAAGGCGTGCCGGCCGAGCTGGCGCGTCATGCCGCGGGCTTCGACGCAATGTTCGGCGCGCTCGACATCGTCGAGGTCGCCCGCGAGCTCGGCCGCGACATCGATACGGTCGCGCGCGTGTACTTCGGAGTCTCGGGCGAGCTCGACTTTCCATGGCTGCGTACGCGCGTCGGCATGCTCGCGGCCGACGACCATTGGCAGACGCGGGCGAAGGCCGCGCTGCGCGACGATCTCGCCGCCATCCTGCGCAACCTCACCGCGGATGCGCTGCAGGGCGAGGGCACGATCGCGGCCTGGAAGACGCGCAACGCCAAGCGCTACGAGCGCTTCCGCCAGATTCTCGCCGACCTGCACGCCGCCGAAGCGCCCGACCTCGCCATGCTGTCGGTCGCGGTGCGCGAGCTGCGCGACCTGGCACGCTAGGTGTCAACTGAGGGTAGAATTTTCGCGTTAGAGCAACAATCAACAACTTTCGAGGAGGCTTTGTGAAACGCACTCTCGCCCTTCTTGCGGCGCTGGCATTCGCGGCGACTGCTGCGGGCCAGGAAGGAACCCTGAAGAAGATCAAGGACAGCGGCGCCATCACCATCGGCCACCGCGACGCCTCGGTGCCGTTCTCCTACTACGATGACAAGCAGCAGCCGGTCGGCTACGCCCTGGACCTGTGCGCGCGCGTCGTCGAAGCGGTGAAGAAGGAGCTCGGCATGCCCAACCTCAAGGTCAACTACCAGCTCGTCACCTCGGCGAACCGCATCCCGCTGATGGCGAATGGCACCATCGACCTCGAGTGCGGCTCGACCACCAATAACCTGGCGCGCCAGGAGCAGGTCTGGTTCGCGACCACGCACTTCGTCACCGCCAACCGCTACGTGTCGAAGCGCGCCTCGAAGATCGGCAAGCTCGCCGACCTGAAGGGCAAGACCATTGTCTCGACCGCCGGCACCACCAACATCAAGCAGATCACCGAGATCAACGGCGAGCAGAAGCTCGGCATGAACATCATCTCGGCCAACGGCCACGCCGAGGCGTTCCAGATGGTCGAGACCGGCCGCGCGGTCGCCTTCGTGATGGACGACATCCTGCTCTTCGGCCTGGTCGCCCAGTCGCGCAGCCCGAAGGACTACGTGATCTCGGCCGAGGCGCTGTCGGTCGAGCCCTACGGCATCATGCTGCGCAAGGACGACGCCGCGTTCAAGAAGGTGGTCAACGGCGCGATCAACGCCGTGTACAAGTCGGGCGAGATCAACAAGATCTACGACAAGTGGTTCCTGAAGCCGATCCCGCCGAAGAACATCACCTTGAACGTGCCGATGAGCGCGCAGTTCAAGAAGGTCGTGGCCAATCCGACCGATTCCGGAGACCCGAACGCCTATAAGTAGGCGTGGGCTACAACTGGCATTGGAAGGTCCTGCTTGAAACGGAGCCGGGCGGCACCGGGACCTACCTCCACTACCTGATCGTCGGCCTGGGCTGGACGCTGGTCACGGCGCTCGCCGCCTGGGTCATCGCGCTCGCGATCGG
>DATFEI010000228.1:0-7652 GCA_035251315.1 Burkholderiales bacterium
ATCGAGCGCAGCCATGAGGCCGCATAGCTACATTGGTCGTTCCCGCGACGGCGGGAACCCATGTATCTGAAAAACAAACGGGGTCCCCGCCTGCGCGGGGACGACAGCATATTTTTTCTATCCCGCCAGCGCGATGCACTCGATCTCGATCTTCATCCCGGCGGAGAGCTGCACGCCGCAGGTGGTCCGCGCCGGTGGATTGACGGGAAAGAACTGCTTGTAGACCGCGTTCATGTTTTCGAACTCGAGCATGTCGTAGAGCAGCACGTTGATCTTCACCACGCGCTCGAGAGAGGAGCCGGCCGATTCGAGCAGGTGGCGCATGTTCGTGAGCGTCTGTCGCGTCTCGTGCGCCATCGTGCCGGGACTGCGCTCGCCGGTCTGCGGGTCGGTCGAGAGCATGCCGGAGAGGAAGATGAAGTCGCCGGCGCGCACGCCCGGGCTGTGGGGCAGGTTGAAGTTGCGCGAGACGTTGAGCTGCTCGTTCTTCGGGACAATGATTTCGCGGGCGACAGCCATGGGCTTGCTCCTCGATCAGACCAGGGCGACGGCGTCGAGCTGGACTTTGAACGCGTCGATGATGCGCACGCTCCAGACAGTGCGCGCCGGCGGCCCTTGCGGCACATACTGGCGGTAGACGCGGTTCAGCGCGTCGTACTCGATGCGGTCGTAGATCATCGCGCGCACCTGGACCAGCCGCTCGAGCGAGGAACCCGCCGCTTCGAGCACGAGCTTGAGATTCCGGAAGGCGCGGTGCGCTTCGCTGGTCAGCGTGCCGTTCAGCCGCTCGCCGCTCTCGGGATCGATCGCCACGATGCCGGAGACGAAAACGAAGTCGCCCGCCCGGATCGCCGTGCTTTGCACCCAGCCGTAGCCCGCGGCCATGTCGAGGCCGGGACGCGGCGGCGGCACGACGATACGCTCGGGCGCGGCCTTCATGAGAGTTGGATTTGCATTCTAAGGGTGTGACGGCGCCGGGGCGCCTCTTCGTCTGTGTCACGCTGCCGCTCGCGGTGCTCGGGCTCATTAACCAGGCGGCGCGCACGGTGATGGCGATCATCGGGCCGGTGCTGGCGGTGGAGTTCGCGCTCTCGGCGAGCGAGCTCGGGCTGCTCGCCGCCTGCATGCTCGCCGCCTACGCGGCTGCGCAGCTGCCGGGCGGCATGGCGCTCGACCGCGTCGGGCCGCGCAACGTGCAGGCGGCGTTGAGCTTGATTACCGCCGCGGGATTCGCGCTTTTCGCGCTCGCCGAGAGCCTCGCTACCCTTGTCGTCGCACGCGTGATCGTCGGCGTCGGCGTCTCGGCCGGACTGATGGCGGTCATCAAAGCGAACGCTCAGTGGTTCGCGCCGGCTAAGGTTGCCCTTGTGACCGGGATCGCGGTCGCGATTGGTGCACTGGGCAGCGTGCTCGCCACCGCTCCGGTGGCGGCTGCGCTACCGACACTCGGCTGGCGCGGCGTCCTGTGGGTGCTTTGCGCCTTCTCCGCCGCGACCGCGTTATGGATCTACGTCTACGTGCCCGACAAGCGCGGCGGCAGCATGGGAGGCCTGAGGGCCGAGATGGGCGTAATGGCTTCGATCCTTGGCTCGCGGGCTTTCTGGCGCTTCGCGCCCGCGGTCGCGATGTTGTCGGCCCTCAACTTCGCTTACCTCGGCCTTTGGGCGGGACCGTGGCTGCGCGACGTCGCCGGGTATGACAGCCAGGGAAGCGCCAACACGCTCCTCGTCTACACGACGACCATGATGCTCAGCGCGCTGCTCGTCGGCGCAGCGAGCAGCCGTGCGAAGGCTCGCGGCTACCCGCCCATGCTCGTTACGATCGCCTGCACTGCAGGGCAGGTGAGCGCACAGATCGGGCTCGCACTGCAGCCCGCGGCGCCGCTGGCCGTGGGCGGCCTGTGGATGCTCTTCGCCTTCTGCGTCGCCGGCGCGGCGCCGGGTTACGTGTCGGTCGGCCAGATGTTTCCGCCCGAGCAAACTGCGCGCGTAGCGACTGCGGTCAACACGCTCACGCTCGGAGCCGCGTTCGTGCTGCAAACCGCTATCGGCTGGGTGCTCGATTTCTGGCCGCGTACCGGCTCGGGCGGTTGGGATCCGCGGGGCTACTCCGCCGCCCTCGCGTTTTCGCTGCTGTTGCAGCTTTTCATCGCCGCCCGGCTCCTCGGAGGAAGACGCTAACCTGGGATCTCGACGTCGAGGAGCGGCGCGTGCTGCTGGGCGCCGTACACGTCGGTGTCGCCGAGCGGTGCTGCCGACAGCTCCTTGCCGGCTGCTTCGCCAATTGCGACGTGCTGCTCACGCCGAGCGCGCCGGGCGAGGCGCCAGCCGGGATGGGGAGCACCGGCAGCTCGCTCGTCAACCGCACATGGACGTTGCTCGGTGTGCCTTGCGTAACGCTCCCGGCGGGGCGGGGCGCATCCGGCTTGCCGCTTGGCGTTCAATTCGTCGCCGCTTGCGACGAAGACCGCCGCGCGCTTGCCGCGGCCGAGTGGGCTCGGCGCGCGCTCGCGAACTAGCTTCCTGTCGATCCTTCGGAAAGTGGAACGGTCCGGACCGGTCGCCCCTGGAAGCAGCGGCTGGCATTATCCTGCGCTCTGGCCACTCACCGGCGTTCCAATGGACAAGCTCGACCTCACGATCCGCAACGGCACCGTGGCGACCGCCACCGAGACGACGCGCTGCGACATCGGCGTCAGCGGAGAGAAGATCGTCGCCATGGCGGAGCGTCTTCCCGCGGGGCGGCGAGACATCGACGCCGAGGGCCGTTACGTGCTTCCCGGCGGCATCGACAGCCATTGCCATATCGAGCAGCTGTCCGGCATGGGGATCATGTCCGCCGACGATTTCTACAGCGGCACGGTGTCCGCGGCGTTCGGTGGCACGACCACCATCATCCCGTTCGCGGCGCAGCACCGCGGCACGTCGGTTACGACGACCGTAGCCGACTACCATGAACGCGCTCGCAGCAAAGCCGTGATCGACTATGGCTTCCACCTGATCATCGGCGACCCGACGGAAAAGGTCCTGAAGGAAGAGCTTCCGGCTGCGATCAAGGGCGGCATCACCTCGTTCAAGGTCTACATGACCTATCCGAAGTGGCGGCTGGAGGACTATCAGCTCCTCGAGGTACTCAGCGTCGCGGAGCGCGAGGGGGCGCTCGTGATGGTGCATGCCGAGAACGACGACATGATCCGCTGGATCGCGAAGCACCTGATCGAGCGCGGGCACGGCGCGCCGAAGTTCCACGGCGTCGCGCATAGCCCGCTCGCAGAGGCCGAGGCGACGCACCGCATCATCATGCTGTCGCGCCTGCTGGGCGCCCCGGTGCTGATCGTTCATGTCTCCAGCCCGGAGGCGACGAACACGATTCGTGCCGCGCAGACCCTGGGCGCGAGGATCTATGCGGAGACCTGTCCGCAGTATCTCGTGCTTACCGCCGAGGACATGGATCGCCCCGGCGTCGAAGGGGCGAAATGGTGCTGCAGCCCGCCGCTGCGCGACAAGGCGGCGCAGGAGGCGATCTGGGCCGGCCTCGGCAACGGCACGTTCCAGGTCTATTCCTCCGACCACGCGCCGTACAAGTTCGACGAGACGGCCAAGATTCCGCGCGGCGAGCAAACCACCTTCAAAGAAATGGCCAACGGCGTTCCCGGCATCGAGATGCGCCTGCCGATCCTCTTTTCCGAAGGCGTGCTGAAGAAGCGCCTGACCATCAACCAGTTCGTCGCGTTCGGCGCCACCAACCACGCGCGTATGTACGGCCTATACCCGCGCAAGGGCACGATCGCGATCGGATCCGACGCCGACATCGCCGTCTGGGATCCCGAAGTCGAGAAACGCATCGACTATTCGATGATGCACGACGCGGTCGGCTACACGCCCTACGAGCGCCATGTCTACAAGGGCTGGCCGCAAATCGTGCTGAGCCGCGGACGCGTCGTCGTCGAGGGGGGCGAATTGAAGGTGGCGCGCGGATCGGGGCGCTACCTCACGCGCGGCGTGCCGGGCCCGGTAGCCGTTGCCGCTACGATCGACGGTCCCGCACGGAAATTGAGACAACTCATCGGATAAGGCCATGGCCAGACACCTCAAGATTGCCGCCGCCCAGCTCGGACCGCTCCACAAGGCGGACTCCCGCGCCGCTGCCGTGTCGAGATTGAAGAAGCTGCTGCAGGACGCACACGCCATGGGGGCGAAGTTCGTCGTGTTCCCCGAGCTGGCGCTTACCACCTTCTTTCCGCGCTGGTGGATGGAGAACCAGGCCGAGGTCGACGCGCGCTACTTCGAGAAGAGCATGCCCTCGAAGGAAACACAGCCGCTGTTCGACGAAGCGAAGAGGCTTGGAATCGGTTTCTACATTGGCTATGCCGAGCTCACGCCTGAGGGGCGGCGCTTCAATACGGCGATCCTCGTAGGGCCCGACGGCTCGATCGTCGGCAAATACCGCAAGATCCATCTGCCGGGGCACGCCGACCACAAGCCCAAGGCGGCGTTCCAGCATCTGGAGAAGAAATACTTCGAGGTAGGCGATCTGGGTTTTCGCGTCTGGCGCTACCTCGGCGCCATCACCGGCATGCTGATCTGCAACGACCGGCGCTGGCCCGAGGCGTTCCGCGTGCTCGCGCTGCAGGGCGCCGAGATCGTCGCGCTCGGCTTCAATACGCCGAGCGAGAACCTGCACTACCCCGAGCCGCCGGCGCTGCGCGTGCATCACCACCTGATCATGGCGCAGTCGATGGCGTTCCAGAACGCCACCTGGCTGGTCGAAACCGCCAAGGCTGGCCACGAGGACGGCTTCCGCATGTTCGGCCACTCGCTGATCGTGGCACCTACAGGGGAGATTGCCGCCAAGAGCCAGTCAGAGGAGGACGAGGTCATCTGCCACAACTGCGACATCGACCTCGCGGCGAATCTCAAGAAGACGATGTTCAACTTCGCCGCGCACCGGCGCCCGGAGCACTACCGGCTGATCGTCGAGCGGGTGGGGGCGGAAGTGACGCCGGCGAACGATTGATCACCGCCGCGTGGACCTCGAGCTCGCGCAACTGCCTGTTCACGAGCGCTACAAGCTGCTCATTGGTCTCGTGATCCCGCGGCCCATCGCGTGGGTCTCCACCTGGAGCTCAAACGGCGTGGCTAATTGTGCGCCGTTCTCCTTCTTCAACGTGATCTCGGAAGAGCCGCCGCTGTGCATCCTCAGCTTCAACTGGCGCTCCGATCGCGAGATCAAGCACACCCTCAAGAACATCCGGCGCACCGGAGAATTCGTGGTCAACCTGGCGGACGAAGGCACGGCCAACGCGATGCATCTGTCGAGCACCGAGATCCCGGAAGCCGAAAGCGAGTTTGGAAGATTCGGCTTGACAGCGGTGCCAGCGAGGCTGGTGAAGCATCCGCGGATCGGCGAGGCGGCGGCTTCGCTCGAGTGCCGCGTCGAGCGTCGCATCGAGTTCGGCGCTGAGCGCGAAATGGTGGTGGGCGAGATCCTGCTCGTCCATGCGCGCGAGGGCGTCATCGACCCGGTGACCAAGCGCATCTCGGAGGAGCGCTACCGCCCGGTCGGCCGCCTATTCGCCAACCGCTACTGCACCACCCGCGAGCGCTTCGATCTGCCCGGCGAGTTGCCTTAACTCCAGGCGAGACGCACGCGGCCAATGGCCATGGCGACCGCGGCCTGCGTGGGTTCCACCACCGGAATGCCGATTTCGTCCTGCAGCGGCTGGCGATAGCGCGCCATCCCGGCGCAGCCCATCACGACCACGTCCGCGCCGTGCCGCTCGCGCAACGCTTTCCCGACCTCCACCATGCGGCCGAAGGTCTTGCCTTCATCCGAGAGCTCCGTGACCCCGAGGTCCACCGGAAGCTCCCCGGCGAGGCGCTCGGTGACGCCGAGGGCGCCGACATAGCGCAGGTGCCGTGGAATGGATTGCTTGAGTATCGCGATGACCCCGAACCGGTGCCCAAGCGTCAGTGCCGTGAGAATCCCGCATTCCGAGATGCCGAGCACCGGCTTCTTCGTCGCTTCGCGCACCGAATGCAGCCCCGGATCGCTGTAGCAGGCGATGACGAACGCCGCGTACTCGCCCTCCTTTTCGCGCACTAGGTTGAGTAGCGGCGACACCACGCTGTCCACGTGCTGCTGCGTCTCGATGCCCGGCGGCCCTTCCTTGAGCGTCACGCAGTCGATGGCCGGCCCACCGGGCATGCGCAGCGGCTCGACCGCCTGATCGATGCCGCGCGTCACGGCTTCGGTCGAGTTCGGATTGATGACGAGGATGCGTGCGGCCATGAGTCCGCAGATGATACTGGGCGAAACAGCGCTTTTACCGCACAATCGCCCTATCCATTTCCGGGGGAGGTTTCCTGATGCTGCATCGCCGCGTTGCCTTGATCGTGACCGCTGCGCTCGTGTTCGCAGGGTCCGCGTTCGCCCAATCCAAGCAGCCGCCGCTTCGCACTGGGGTCGACGGCACTTTTGCGCCGCATGCCATGCCGAAGCTCGGTGGCGGCACCGAGGGCTTCCAGATCGACCTCTTCACGGAGGTCGCCAGGCGCATGAACCGCGAGATCGTGATTGACAGCGTGAGCTTCTCGACCCTGATCCCGGGCCTGCTCGCGGGCCGCTACGACTTCATCGCCGCGCCGACCACGGTGACCAAGGAGCGGGCCGAAAGCATGATCTTCACCGCAGGGTATCTGTGGACCGCGTACCAGTTCGGCATCCGGAAGGGCTCCCAGCCGATCAAGGACTGGTCCGATCTCAAGGGCAAGGTGGTCTCGGTCAACAAGGGCACGCCCTACGAGACGCTGAGCAAGAAGATGGGCGAGCAGCACGGCTTCACCGTGCAGGCCTATGACACCCAGCCGGACGCGACGCAGGCCGTGCTCTCCGGGCGCGCCTACGCGACCCTCGGCGGCAACACCACCATCGTCTACGCGGCGAGCAAGAACCCGAATTTCGTCGCCGACCTTGAGCTCAAGGACACGCGGGCGCACTGGGCGGCGCCGTTCCGCAAGGACAGCGTGGCGCTGCGCAACCAGATGCAGGACGTGATCAACTGCATGAAGAAGGATGGAACGATCGCCAAGCTCTCGGAGAAATGGTTCGGCAAAGTGCCGGGGCCCGATTCGCTCGAGCGCGTGATCACACCTGGCTATGGCGTGCCGGGCATGCCCGGCTACGACCCGACGCCGCGCGAGCTGAAATGCTGATCCCCGGGAATGCCGGGTAAGGCGGTCGTCGAGGCGCGCGGTATCCACAAGCACTACGGCGCCCTGCATGTCCTGAAGGGCGTCGATCTCGTGGTGGCCGAGCGGGAGCTTGTGTTCGTGATCGGGCCGTCGGGCTCGGGGAAGTCCACGCTGCTGCGCTGCCTCAACCGGCTCGAGGAGCCCTCCTCGGGCAGCGTGGTCGTCGACGGCGTCGACCTGCTTAATCCGCGCACCGACATCAACCATGCACGCCAGCGCATCGGCATGGTATTCCAGTCATTCAACCTCTATCCGCATATGACGGCGCTCGGCAACGTCACGCTGGCGCTGCGCAAGGTGGCCGGCAAGTCGCGAGCCGAAGCCGACGAGCTCGGCCGCGCCGCGCTGTCGCGCGTGGGGCTCGCCGACCGCGCCGGCCACACGCCCGGCGAGCTTTCC
>DATFEI010000260.1:0-11721 GCA_035251315.1 Burkholderiales bacterium
GAGAAATACCCGGGCTACACCCACGTCGCGCTGCGCGTCGCCTCGATCAAGGCGGCGATCGAGGCGCTGCGCGCGAACGGCATCCGCATCACCCAGGGGCCGGTGTCCTTCGGCGCCGACGGCCACGTCTCGGTGTTCGTGCGCGACCCGGACCTCAACGTGGTGGAGCTGCGCGGCCGCGACGAGGATCTGTCCTCGATCGGCGGTGTGGTCGAGTACCGGCCGCAGAACTAGAGCGCGACGAACTCCTTGTCCTTCACCGAGGCGGCGAAGCCGTAGAACACCTCGTTGACGGCCGGCCAGCTTTTTAGCTTCTTCATGTTGGCGATCCAGCGCTGCACGTTCGGATACTTCGAGAAATCGCAGCGGATGATCTCGCCCAGGGTGACGAAGCCGATGCCGAGGTAGTCGGCGATCGTAATCTGGTTGCCGCACAGGTACTGGTTGTTGCCGATCCAGTGGTCGTTCAGGATCTTCAGCCAGTCCTGGCTGTGCTTCTTGCCCCACTCGATGGTCGCCTTGTGACCCTCGTCGGTCGGCCGGCGGTGATGCGGGAAGATCTGCGGGTAGACGAGGTGGTAGCCGTACTCGCGGTAGAACTGGGTGTTCAGCCAGTCCATCATCTCGTTTACCCGGGCGCGCTGCTTCAGGTCCTTGGGGTATGCCGGCGAGTTCACCTTGTCGGCCAGGTATTTCAGGATCGCCGAGCTCTCGGTGAGCCGGAAATCGCCGTCCTCGAGCACCGGCACCTGGCGGCTTGGATTCACCTGGACGAACGGCTCCTTGTAGTGCTCGCCGGTCAACAGGTCGACCACCTGCTCCTCGCAGGGGATGGCGTTCTCCTTGATGAACAGGCGCACCGGACGGCTCGTCATGGACACGGGATGCATGTAAAGCTTCATGTTCGAACCCCTCATTGTGAAGCTTGAGACTCTAGCGCAGGTAGAATCGCGCCATGCCGATTTTCGAATACGCCTGCCGCGCCTGCGGCCACGAGTTCGAGACCCTCGTGCGCAACGGAGAGCGGCCCGCCTGCGCGCAATGCGCGAGCGTGGACCTGGAGAAGAAGCTTTCGGTGTTCGCCGCCAAGGGGGGCGCGGAGCCGCAGCCCGCAGCCTGCGGCACCTGCGGCCATCCCGGCGGCCCGGGATCCTGCGCGATCAACTAGCGCTAAGTCTAGGAGCTACTTCGCCAGCAGCTTCATCGCGCGCTCAAGTCCGTTGAGCGTGGTCGGGAACATGCGTCCGTTCATGAGCTCCTTGATGATGCCGATCGACTGGCGGTAGGACCAGATTTCGTCGGGCTCGGGATTGAGCCAGACGCACTTCGGGTAGATCTGCGTCACGCGCTTGATCCATACCGCGCCCGGCTCCTCGTTGAAGTACTCGATCGAGCCGCCCGGCTGCAGGATCTCGTACGGGCTCATGGTGGCGTCGCCGACGAAGATCACCTTGTAGTCGTGGCCGTACTTGTGCAGCAGGTCCCAGGTTCGAGTGCGCTCGGAGTGGCGCCGGCGGTTATCCTTCCACACGAAGTCGTACAGGCAGTTGTGGAAGTAGTAGAAGTCCAGGTGCTTGAATTCGGTCTTCGCCGCGCTGAAAAGCTCCTCGGCGAGCTTGATGTGGTCGTCCATGGTGCCGCCGATGTCCATCAGCATCAGTACCTTGATGGCGTTGCGGCGCTCGGGCCGCATGTGGATGTCGAGATAGGTTTTCTTAGCCGTTTCATCGATGGTGGTCGCGAGGTCGAATTCATCCGGGGCGCCTTCCCTGGCAAATTTTCGTAAACGCCGTAGAGCGACCTTGATGTTCCGCGTTCCCAGCTCGACCGAATCGTCCAGATTGCGGTACTCGCGCTGGTCCCAGACCTTGACCGCGCTGCGGTTGCGCGAGCGCTCCTGGCCGATGCGCACGCCCTCCGGGTTGTAGCCATAGGCGCCGAAGGGCGAGGTGCCGCCGGTGCCGATCCACTTGGCGCCGCCCTGGTGACGGCCTTTTTGCTCCTCGAGCCGCTTCCTCAGCGTCTCCATGAGCTTTTCCCAGCCGCCCAGGGCCTCGATCTGCTTCTTTTCCTCGTCGGTGAGGTGCAGCTCCACCTGCTTCAGCAGCCACTCGAGCGGGATCTGCGCCTCGATGCCCGGAATGGTCTCGACCCCCTGCCAGAATTCGGAGAACGCGCGGTCGAACTTGTCGAAGTTTGCCTCATCCTTCACCAGCGCTGCGCGCGACAGATAGTAGAACTCGTCGATCGACGGGCTGATGACGTCCTTGGCCATCGCTTCGAGCAGCGTCAGGTACTCCTTGATCGAGACCGGCAGCTTGTGGCTCTTGAGCTTGAGGAAAAAGTCGATGAGCACGGGCTATTTCCTCGCTTCGAGCGCGACCCCGACCTGGTCGAGGAGCTCGCGGCTCACGAGGATCGGCGCCCGCGCGTGGATGGCGAGAGCAATGGCGTCGGAGGAGCGGCTGTCGAACACCTTGGTTTTCCCGTCCATCACCACCGTGAGCGCGCCGTAATAAATGCCCTCGTGGAGCGTGATCACGACCTGCGATACCCGCCCGCCAAAACCGGTGAGCACGCTGTGCATAAGGTCGTGCGACAGCGGCCGGACAGGCTTCTGCCCACCCAACGCACCCTGGATGGATTGCGCGACGATCGGATCGACGAACACCGGGATCGCCCGGTTGCCGACGCGCAGCAGCACCGCCGGCCCCAGGTCCGAAATGCGTACCTCGGTGCTTTCGACCGCGATCTGCTGGGCGTTTGCAGCGAACGACAGTGGCAACGCCATTCCGGCAAACGCGCGGACGATAGCCGATGACATTGCCCTATTGTAGGCCTGCGGCAGTGCAGCAGCGGACCATTGATGGTTGACGCTGCACGCCGCCGTAGGCTACGGTCTGGCGGGAGGAGGATGTCCATGAAACGATTCCAATTCGCTTTGCTCGCAGCAGCAGTCGCCGCAATCGCACCCGGCCCGGCCGCGCTCGCTCAGGAGGCGCCGAAGCGCGTCGTGCTGCGCTTCGCGGCAGACTTCCCGCCGCCGCCGCACCCCGCGGGACTGGCGATGAAGCACTTCGCCGACCGCCTGCCGCAGGTCATTCCCGGCAGCGAGGCGCGCCTTTATTACGCCGGCGCCCTCTACACGATTCCCGAAGCCTTCGAAGCGATGCGCCAAGGCAATCTGGAGATGACCTGGATGCAGATGGGCAAGGCGGCGCCAGTGGAGCCGTGGCTGATGGCAGTTGTCGGGCCCGGCATCCTGACCACCGTCGGCGCGGTCGACAACCTGGAGAAGACCAAGACCTACCAGATACTGGTCGACCGGCTCCAGAACCGCCAGGCGATCAAGGTATTCGGTGCCGGCCACATGAGCTTCGGCATGGGCGTCGGCGCCAAGAAGCGCTACGTCAAGCCCGAGGACTTCATCGGCCGCAAGGTGCGCTCGATGGGCCCGGCAGAGAATCCGGTGCTCGAGTCGTGGAAGGCGAACCCGGTGGTCATGGGATTCGGTGAGGTCCCGAACGCGCTCGAGTCGGGCGTCATCGACGGTTTGATGACGAGCATCGGCGGCTGGCTGTCGGTCAAGCAGCAGGCGCCCTACTACACGACCGGCGGGGCGGGCGTGTTCACCGGCGACTACTACATGGTGAGCGCGAGCCGGCGCTGGTGGGACAAGCTCTCGAAGCCCACCCAGGCCGCGCTCGAGAAGCTGATCGCCGAGACGATCCAGGTGCAGAAGGAGCTCAACTGGTGCGTCGACAAGATGACCTACGAGAAGTACGGCACCAAGGACCCGTCCAAGCCCGGCGTCTACTGGATGACGCCGCAGGAAGTGAGCGAGCTCACCGCCGCGCTCGGCGACGGCCCGGCGCGCTGGGTGAAGAGCAAGACCCCGCCCGAGGCCAACAAGTGGGTCGACACCTTCAAGCAGGAAGGCGAGCAGCTGTCGCGGCAGAACCCGCCGGGCTCGTCCTGGATCGAGAAGATCGACTGCTCGAAGCACGCCTCTAAGATCGTGATCCGCTGATAGGTGGAGAAGGCCTACGCCGCCTGGCGTGCGTTCCAGGACAGGTTCCTGGCGCACGTCGCGGCGCTGCTGCTCCTCGGCTGCACGCTGCTCGCGCTGGCCGAGGTGGTGCGGCGATACGTCTTCGGCTTTTCCTACGAGTGGCAGCAGGACGCGGTCACGTTCTTTACTCTTAGCGGGGTCTTCCTCTACTTCAGCATCGCCCAGCGCCACGACTCGCACCTCAGCGTGACGGTGGTGCCTGAAGTACTGGCGGTCCTCGGGCCGCGCGCGCGTCGCGCCGCCGACGTCGTCAGGCTGGTCGCGCTGGTGTTCTCGTTCTTCTTCCTGCTCGCCGTGGTGTGGTGGGGAATTCCCGAGGTCGAGGACGCCCTCAAGTACGAGACCCGCACCGAGAGCCTCGGCTTTCCGATGTGGCCGTTCCTCGCCGCGCTGGTCCTCGGCTTTCTGTTCATGGCGGTGACGATGCTGTTCCAGGTCTACCGCACGGTGCAGAAGCTGCGGGGATACGAGGTTTTGCACGAGCCCGCCGAAGGCCATGGAGCAGCGGACGTGAAAGTCGACTGATGGCCCTGGTCGGCCTCGTCCTGCTCGCCCTGCTGCTCCTCAGCGTGGCGATCGGCATCGGCCTGTCGGCCGCGGCCGCGGCCTACATCCTGGTCGACCCGCTGCTCGAGCCGAACGTCATCTTCCGCCAGTTCTTCAGCTTCATCGGCCGCTACTCGCTGATGGCGATCCCGCTTTTCATCTTCGCGGGCTTCCTGATGGAGCGCACCGGGCTGGTGTCGCAGCTCTTCCGCTTCGCCGACTCGCTGGTCGGCTGGATGCCCGGCGGCTTCGGCGTCGCCACCATCGTGGCGTGCGTGCTGTTCGGCGCTATTTCGGGCTCAAGCGTGGCGATGGCCGCGGCGATGAGCGTGATCGCGATCCCGGAGATGAAGAAGCGCGGCTACCCCGACTGGCTCTCGGGCGGGCTGGTGGCGACCGCGGGCGGCATCGCGATGCTCATCCCCCCGAGCATCATTTTGCTCATCTACGGCATCGTCACCGAGACCTCGATCGTCAGCCTGTTCTTCGCCGGCATCATCCCCGGCCTGCTGCTCGCGGGCGGCAACATCATTAGCGTGATCCTGATCGCCCTCTACCTCAAGCTGCCGCGCAGCGGTCGCTTCGAAGGCCGGCGGGTGTGGCGCGAGTTCCTCCGCGCCGCGCCCGCGCTCGGCATGCCGGTCGTGATCCTCGGCGGCCTGTACGGCGGGCTCTTCACTCCCACCGAGGCCGCCGCCGCGGCCTGCGGCTACGCGCTGATCTACGGGCTGATGACCGGAAGGATGGGATTTGTCCGGGAAATCCTGCCGACTGCGGCGCGCTCGCTCAACCTCACCGCGGTGATCCTGTTCCTCATCGGCAGCGTGGGGGTGTTCCAGTTCCTGCTCGCCAACCTGTACTGGCCGCAGAAGGTCACCGAGACCATTGTGAGCTGGGGCCTCACGCCGCTCGGCTTCATCTTCGCTTTCATGGGCGTGCTGCTTCTGCTCGGCATGATGGTCGACGGCGTAGCGATGGTGTTGCTCACCGTGCCGGTGGTGTTCCCGGTCGCCTACGCGCTCAAGATCGACCCGGTGCATCTCGGCATCATCCTCACCCTCAACGTCGAGATGGGCGTGGTCACGCCGCCGGTGGGCCTGAATCTCTTCGCCGTGAGCGGCGTCTCCAAGATTCCCCTGACGCAGGTGCTTAAGGGGACGATTCCGTTCTTCCTCGGCGACCTCACGGTGCTGCTGCTCGTCATCTTCTTCCCGGGCCTCGCCACCTGGCTGCCCGACCAGCTCGTCAAGTCGGTGTTCTAGTAAACTGGAAGGAGAGGAGGAATACACCATGAAAAGGTTCTTCGGGGTCGCGGTTCTGGCAACGCTCGCCATCCCGGCCGCGGCGCAGGAAACGCTCAAGATGCACCACTTCGTGCCGCCCAAGGCACCGCCCAGCTCGCGCTTCATGATGCCGTGGGCCGAGAAGGTGACCAAGGCTTCGGGGGGCAAGATCAAGATCGACCTCTATCCCACGATGCAGCTCGGCGGCACGCCACCGCAGCTTGTCGATCAGGTGCGCGACGGCGTCGTGGACCTGACGTTCACGCTGCCGGGCTACACCGCCGACCGCTTCCCGCGCACCGAGGTGTTCGAGGTGCCGTTCCTGCACACCCACGCCGCCGCCACCGCGCAGGCGCTGCAGGACTACTTCGACAAGTACCTGAAGGAAGAATACGCCGCCTACAAGGTCGTCCTGCTCTACACGCACGACGGTGCGGTGATCAGCGCGAATAAGCCGATCATGTCGCTCGGCGACTTCAAAGGGCTGAAGATCCGCACCGCGAACCGCGGCGGCGGCGTGTTCCTGCGTGGCGTCGGCGCCACCCCCGTCGGCTCGCCGGTGACCGAGATCCAGACCATGCTCACCAAAGGCGTGATCGACGGCGTGCTGCTGCCCTACGAGATCATGCCGGCGTTTAAGATCCACGAGCTCGTGCACAACCACATCACTCTCACGGGCGCGCAGCCGCGCGTCGGCACCTCGGTATTCGCCGTGCTCATGAATAAGAAGCGCTACGACGCGCTCGCGCCGGACCTGAAGAAGGCGATCGACGACAACGCCGGGCGCCACATCGCCAAGTGGGCCGGCGAGACTTGGGAAGAGGTCGAGAAGCCGGGCATGGGCATGGCGCAGAAGGCGGGCAACAAGTTCATGCAGATCCCGGCCGGCGAGGTGGAGAAGATCCGAAAAGCGGTGCAGCCGGAGATCGACAAGTTCCTCGCCGAGCTGTCGAAGCCTGGCTTCGACGCCAAGGCGGCGTACGCCGACGCTCAGAGGATGGTGGCGAAGTACTCGAAGAACTAGGCCGCGTCACCGCCCGTGGGCAGGACCCTCGAGGCTCTGGCGAAGGCGTTCGCCTTCGCCGGGGGCGCGGTGTTCGTCGTCATGATCGGCATGTCGGCGACGAGCATCGCCTCGCGCACGCTCCTCGGCCAGCCGCTGCCCGGCGACTTCGAGTTCGTGCAGCTCGGCTGCGCGATCGGCGTCGCGGCGTTCCTGCCGTGGTGCCAGATGCGCCGCGGCAACATCATCGTCGACTTCTTCACCGCGCGCCTGCCGCCGAGCGCGCAGGCCGCGCTCGACGCCATCGGCGCGCTCCTCCTCGCGGTGGTCATGGCGCTCATTGCCTGGCGCGCCATGTACGGGGCGATCACGGTGTACGACTCCGGCGAGCGCGCCATGATCAGCGGCTACCCGCAGTGGATCGGCTACGCCGCGATCGTGCCCTCGCTCGCGCTCACGGCGATCGCCGGCTTTTTCACGGCATGGCAATCCCTTAGGGAAGCGATGAAGTGAGCGGTCTGGCGCTCGGCTTCGCCATGCTCGGTGCGATGCTGGCGCTGATGGCGTTGCGCGTGCCGATCGCGATCGCGATGTTCGTCCCCGGCGCGCTCGGCTACCTCAGCGTGGCGGGGCAGGGGCCGTTCCTGAACCTCCTCAAGGGCATCGTGTATGCGCGGCTCTCGAACTACGACCTCTCGGTCATCCCGCTGTTCCTGCTCATGGGCCAGTTCGCGACCCAGGGCGGGCTCTCGCGCGCGCTCTTTGCCTTCGCCAACGCGCTCATCGGCCACCTGCGCGGCGGCATTGCGATGGCCTCAGTGCTCGCCTGCGCGGCGTTCGGCACGGTGTGCGGCTCCTCGGTGGCGACGTGCGCCACCGTGACTCAGGTCGCGCTGCCCGAGATGCGCCGCCACGGCTACTCGGGCAGGCTCTCTACGGCGACCATGGCGGCCGGCGGGACGCTTGGGATCCTCGTGCCGCCGTCGGTCGTGCTCGTGGTATACGCGATCCTCGTCGAGCAGAACATCGCCAAGCTGTTCGCTGCCGCGATGATCCCCGGCCTGCTCGCCGCCGCCCTGTACGTTGCGGCGATCACGCTCTACGTGCGCCTGAAGCCCGAGCACGGCCCGGCGCAGCCGCGCCACGGCGCGCAGGAGCTCGTCGCGGCGGCGAAGGACGTGTGGCCGATCGTCCTCATCTTCGTCATCGTGTTCGGCGGCATCTACGGCGGCTTCTTCACGCCCACCGAGGGCGCGGCGATCGGTGCGGCGAGCACCTTCCTCACCGCGCTCTTCAAGGGGGAGATGGGCATCGAAGCGCTCAAGCGCTCGTTCCTCGGCAGCGCGGAGACCGCGGGCTTCGTCTTCATGATCCTGCTCGGCGCCGACATGCTCAACACGGCGCTCGCGCTCTCGCAGATGCCGGCGCGCCTGGCGGAGGCGGTCGGCGCGCTCGACCTCGCGCCGGTGGCGGTGATCGCGGCGATCCTGCTCTTCTATATCGCGCTCAGCGCCGTGATGGACGAGCTCTCGATGATCATCCTCACGGTGCCGATCCTGTTCCCGCTCGTGCTCGAGCTCGACCTGTACGGGCTGCGCGAGACCGAGAAGGCGCTCTGGTTCGGGATCCTGGTGCTCTCGGTGGTGGAGATCGGCTTGATCGCGCCGCCGGTGGGGCTGAACGTGTATGTCGTGAACAGCCTCGCGCCCGACGTGCCCATGGGCGAGACCTACAAGGGCGTGTTCCTGTTCCTTGCCGCCGACGCGGTGCGAATCGTGCTCCTCGTCTCGTTTCCGATCTTGTCGCTCTGGCTGGTCCGGCTAATCTTCTAGGGTGATCCGCCTTTCGCAACTCAGCCTCGCGCGCGGCGCAAAGCCGCTTCTCGAAGGAGCCGAGCTCACCGTTCACGCGGGCGAGCGCATCGGCCTGGTCGGCGCCAACGGCTCGGGCAAATCGAGCCTGTTCGCGCTGCTGCGCGGCGAGCTGCACGGCGACAAGGGCGATGCCGACCTGCCGCGCCACTGGCGCATCGCGCACGTCGCCCAGGAGACCCCGGCGCTCGAGCGCCCGGCGGTCGAGTACGTCATCGACGGAGACGTGAATCTCCGCAATCTCGAACGAGAAGCTGCGTCCACCCACGATGGCACCCGCATCGGCGAGCTTCATGCGGCCCTGGCGGATGCCGACGCGTACACCGCTCGGCCGCGCGCCGAAGCGCTGCTTTCGGGTTTGGGCTTTTCCCAACAGGATCTCTATCAACCGGTGTCGAGCTTTTCCGGCGGCTGGCGCATGCGGCTGAACCTCGCGCAGGCGCTGATGACACCCTCGGAGCTGTTGCTGCTGGATGAGCCGACCAACCACCTCGACCTCGACGCCATCGTCTGGCTCGAGGACTGGCTGCGGCGCTACCCGGGAACGCTGATGGTGATCTCGCACGACCGCGACTTCCTCGATGCAGTGGTGACGGCGATCGTGCACATCGACCAGCGCAAGCTCCGCCGCTATACCGGCGACTACTCGAGCTTCGAGGAGCAGCGCGCGCAGTCGTTGGTTCTTACTCAAAATCTCATTGCAAAACAGGCTCGCGAGCGGGCCCATCTGCAGTCCTTCATCGACCGCTTCCGCGCGAAGGCGACCAAGGCACGCCAGGCGCAAAGCCGTATGAAGATGCTCGCCAAGATGGAGCAGCTCGCGCCGCTGCACGTCTCGGCGCCGTTCTCCTTCGAGTTCCGCGACCCGGAGCGCTCGCCCGACCCTTTGTTGGTTTTGGAATCCGTTCAGGCTGGTTACTCGGAGAAAGTAGTACTGAGAGACGTCAAGCTTTCACTCCGATCGGGAGAGCGTATCGGCCTTCTTGGCGTCAACGGCGCCGGCAAGTCCACGCTGGTGAAGACCATCGCGGGGGTGTTGCAGGTGCTATCTGGAACTGCCACCTTCAACAAGGGCCTCGAGATCGGCTACTTTGCGCAGCACCAGGTCGAGATGCTGCGCGACGACGAGTCGCCGCTCTGGCATTTGAAGAGAATTTCGGAAAGCAAAGTCCGGGAACAGGAGCTGCGCGATTACCTCGGCAGCTTCAATTTCCCCGGCGACATGGCGGCCGGCCCGTTGGAAAACTTCTCCGGGGGGGAGAAGGCGCGGCTCGCGCTCGCGCTGATCGTCTGGCAGCGGCCGAACCTGCTGTTGCTCGACGAGCCGACCAACCACCTCGATCTCGAAACACGCGAGGCGCTGAGCGTGGCGCTCGCGCAGTTCGAAGGCACGCTGGTGCTCGTGTCGCACGACCGCCACCTGCTCCGCGCCGCCACCGAGAAGCTGCTCATCGTCGCCGACGGCATGGTGCGCGAGTTCGACGGCGACCTCGACGACTACCGCGACTGGCTGCTGAAGAAGGACGTTACTCCTAAGCCCCCCAAGAGCATTCCTGCCAAACCGAAACCCAAAGCCCTCAACCGCAAGCCGATCGAGGCGCGCATCAAGCGCCTGGAGGAGCTGATGGCCCGACTAGGCGCCCGCAAGGTTGAGATAGAGAAAAAGCTCGGCGATCCGGCGCTCTACCAGGATGGCGCCGAGCTGAAGGCGCTACTCGAGGATCAGGCCTACGTGGCGAGGGAGATCGAGCAGATGGAGGCGGAGTGGCTGGAGAAGCAGGCAGAATTGGAGCAACCATGAAGCACGCGGACCTCAAGGCGCGCATCGATGCGACCGCGGCACGCGTTTCGCCCGGGCTGGTGGAGCTGCGCAAGAAGCTGCATCAGCACCCCGAGCTCGCCTTCGAAGAGCACGAAACCGCGAAAGTGGTCAAGGGGTTTCTTGAGAAACTGGGTTTGCCGGTGAAGACTGGTGTCGGCAAGACCGGGGTCGTTGCGGTGCTGGAAGGCGCCCGGCCCGGCCGCACGATCGGCGTCCGGGCCGACATGGACGCGCTGCCGATCCACGAGCAGACCGGCTTGCCGTTCGCATCCAGGCTGCCGGGCAGGATGCATGCCTGCGGTCACGACGTGCATACCGTGATCGCTCTCGGCGTGGCGGCCGCGCTCGCGGAAATGAAGGACCGGCTGCAGGGACGGATCAAGTTCATCTTCCAGCCGGCGGAGGAGACGCTTTCCGGCGCGCGCGCGATGATTGCCGACGGCGTGCTCCAGGAGCCGGATCTCGACCTCATCATCGGCTATCACAACTGGCCGGCGGTGCAGGCCGGCAGGGTCGGCTACAACACCGGCGCCGTCACCTCCGCGGCCGACGCTTTCGATATCACGCTCAAGGGTCGCGACGGCCACGGCGCGCATCCGCACCTCGCGGTCGACGCGCTCGCCGCGGGCGCGCATTTCGTCTCGCAGCTCCAAACGGTGGTGAGCCGCGAGGTCAAGCCGGTTTCGCCGGCAGTTGTCACCGTCGGCGAGTTCCACGCCGGCCGGGCGCGCAACGTCATTGCCGGCACGGCTGAGCTGAAAGGCATCGTGCGGACTTTGGAGCCGGGTCTGTCGGAGCGAATCGAGGCGGCGGTGCGGCGCATGCTGGAAGGGATCAAGACCGGCATGCGGGTGGACTACACGCTCGCCTGGAACCGTATGGCCCCCGCGCTGCGCAACGATGCCGAGGTACTCGAGAAAGTGCTCGCCAGCGCCCGTGAGGCGCTCGGTGCGGAAAACGTGCTGGAGCTGCCCGAGCCGTCGATGGGCAGCGAAGACTTTGCCTGGTTCGCCGAGCGCGTGCCGGCGGCTCACTTGCGCATCGGCGCGAAGATCGACGGACTCGACACTGCGATCCACCGCTCCGACTACGACTGCAACGAGCTTGCGATCCCGGTGGGGATC
>DATFEI010000288.1:0-4925 GCA_035251315.1 Burkholderiales bacterium
GTACCAGGTGTTCGGCTTCGAGCGCCTGAAGCCGGTCGCGCACCTCGCGCTGCTGACCTCGCTGTGCTTCATGCTGTTCGTGCCCTTGCCGCTGCTGCTGCACCTGGGGCATCCGGAGCGCGCCTTCAACAACCTGCTCACCCCGCACTGGACCTCGGCCATGGCCATGTTCGGCTATTTCGCGAGCTTCTACATCGTGCTGCTCCTGCTCGAGACCTGGTTCGCCTTCCGGCCCTACGTCGTGGAACAGGCGCAGAAGAGGAAGGGATTGACCGGTACCTTCTACCGTGCGCTCACGCTCGGCTCGTACGACGTGTCCGAGCCCGCGCTGCGCCACGACCGCAAATGGATCTTCTGGCTCGCGATCGCAGGCATACCCGGCGCGCACGGGCTGCACGGCTACGTCGGCTTCGTTTTCGGCTCGCTCAAGTCGCGCGAATGGTGGTCTTCCGACCTGATGCCGCTCGTGTTCCTGTTCTCGGCGATCATTTCCGGGGTGGCGCTGCTGATCGTGCTCTACGTGGTCTCGTCGAAGCTTCGCAAGACGCCGATCGACTTGAGATGCATCAAGGGACTCGCTTATACGGTGTGGGCCTTCATCATGGTCGCCTTCCTCCTGGAGGGGCTCGAGTTCGCCAATATCGTCTACAAGGCGCGCGAGGGCATCGAGATGATCATGGCGTACGTAACGGGTCCCCTGCTCGTTCCCTACTTCGTCCTGCAATTCGGCGTCGGGTCGATCTTCCCCCTAATATTGCTCTCTTACATGATCTGGCGCGGCACCACGGGAAGAGCGCTGATCGTCGGCGTCACGCTGAGCGCGTGCCTCGTGCTGCTGTCGGTGTTCATGATGCGCTGGAACGTAGTGATCGGCGGGCAGGAGCTCTCCAAGACCGGCAGGGGGCTTCTCAGCTATCCTCTGCAGGTGTTCGGCAAGGAAGGGCTGATCAGCGCGCTGTGGCTCGTCGTTGCGCCGCTCATCGTCCTGGTGGGCGTCACCCGGCTCTTTCCACCGTGGAAGCACGAGACCGCACAATGAAGATTCTGATCGCAGGCATGCTCGCCGGCGCCGCGGCGATCGCGGCGTATTCGCCTGGCGCGGCCGCGCAGGTTAACCCCGGCGACGACGAGCTTCGCGCCGTGTACGCCACCCCGGTCGAAGTCGCGGAAGGCAAGCGCATTGCCGAAGCCTCGTGCGCCCGCTGTCACGGCGCGAACGGCATCAGCTCGACCAAGGACGTCATCCCTCACCTTGCCGGCCAGCGCGCCGCCTATCTCGACCTGCAGCTGCAGGCCTACCGCCAGAGCGCCCGCGTTCAAAGCGGCATGACCGGCATCGTCAGGTACTTGAGCGATGATGCGCTGCTCAAGGTGGCCGCCTACTACGCGAGTCTCGATCCGCCGCGGCCGGCGACGCCTCCCGCCAAGACCGCCCCGGCCAGGCTCGACCCGGTGCAGGCTGGCAAGGGCGCGGCGGCGGCGTGCGCCGGCTGCCACGGCGAGAGCGGCGTCAGCAGCATGCCCGGCACGCCGAGCCTGGTCGGGCTCGATCCGAAGTACTTCGTGGGCGCAATGCAGGCCTACAAGAGCGGCCAGCGCGCACACGACATGATGAAAGCGATCGCTGCGGGAGCGAGCGAATCGGATGTGAGCAACATGGCCCTCTACTATGCCCTGCAGAAACCCGCTCGCGCGCAAACCCCTGCGGCCGGCAACCCGGCGGCAGGCAAGAAGGCCGCCGCCGCGTGCGGTGCGTGCCATGGCGAGCTGGGGGTGAGCGGCAATCCGGCCACGCCGAGCCTTGCCGGCCAGGACGCGGAGTACCTCGCGGCCGCCACCCAGTCCTATAAGAGCGGCGCGCGCAAGGACGAGTCGATGAAAGGGCCCGTAGCCGGGCTCGACGAGCAGGTGATAAAGGACATCGCGGCCTATTACGCCGCCCAGCAGCCGCAACCGCTGAACGTGCGCCGGCCTCTCACGCTGACGGAATGGACGGAGCGCTGCGATCGCTGTCATGGCGTCAACGGCAACAGCACCGACCCGCTGATGCCGCGCCTTGCGGCGCAGCGCGCCGACTGGCTCGAGCAGATGCTGAATGCCTATCGCACCGGCGCGCGCAAGAGCACGGCCATGGCCGCCATGTCCGCATTGATGAGCGAGGCGGACGTGAAGGCGCTTTCGGCTCACTATGCGCGCCAGAATGCGCGCGCGGTGACGTACATCGTGGTGCCGCCTGCAGAAAAGAGGAAGAAGGGCACCAAGTGACAAAGGAACCGAATGTGAACGATGTGCCGCTGCACCGGCTTTATCGCCATTTCTCGGAGCTGCCGTACAGCCTGCGCGTCCTGTACACGGCCACCTTGCTGATCCTCGGGACGGCGTACCTGTTCGCGATGATCTACCTGTTCCACTCCTACTCCGGCAAGGACGGCAATCCGCGCACTTTGTCCTACGAGGATGTGGTCATCGCCTACAGTGGCAGCGGCAAGGGCTCGCGCCTCGAAGCGGCGCTGCGTGGATCCATGGCCGGAATGCTCCCGCGCGAGGAGCTGACGACTCTCGTCTCCTGGGCCCAGGAGGGCGGCGAACGCGCGCGCTACGAAAAGGAGATCAAGACGACGTTCGACCGGCGCTGCCTGGCCTGCCACGACGGCAGCAACCCGCATCTGCCGAACCTGAGCGGCTACGACAACGTGCAGAAGGTCATCGAGCGGGACACCGGCACGGCGCTGTTTACGCTGGTGCGCGTCTCGCATATCCACTTCTTCGGCCTGACGTTCGTCTTCTTCATCCTGGGAACCATCTTCAGCCACGCTTACGTGCGGCCGGTATGGTTCAAATGCACCGTCGTCGCCTTCCCCTTCGCCGCGCTCACGATGGACATCGGCTCCTGGTACTTCACCAAGCTGTACCACCCGTTCGCTTGGGTGGTGATCGCGGGCGGCGCCCTGATGGGCCTGTCGTTCGCCTTCATGTGGGTCGTCTCCATGTACCAGATGTGGTTCTCCCACCCGCCTTCGGTGATCCTGCAGAGGCAGGAAGGCGAGACAACCGATGTCGGCTGACCAATCGCGCTCGAGGATCCAATGAAACGTCTCATGCTGGGAATCATCTTGTCGGCGGCGCTGGTCGGCTGCACGGACCAGGGGCAGCCGCCCGCCAAAACCGCAGCGGAGAAGGCCACGCCGGTCGATGTCGCCGCGGGAAAGGCCTTTGCCGAGCGCGAATGCAAGGGATGCCACGGTCTGGACGGCAAGGGCGCGGCGCCGGGCATTCCGAACCTCGCGGCGCAGCACGAGCGCTACCTGCTCGCCGCGCTGAAGGCCTACAAGGAAGGCAGGCGCATGCACGCCGCCCTCAGGGAAATCGCGAAGCATATGAGCGACGCCGACGCGCTCAACCTGGCCGCGTACTACGCGAGTCTGCCGCCGGTACAAACGGGCGCGACGCAGCCAGCCGCACCGGCCAACCCTTATGAGCAGGGCAAGGCGCTCGCCGCCGCTTGCACCAAGTGTCACGGGGAGGATGGCAACGCCAGCACGCCCGGAACGCCCAGCCTGGCCGGCCAGCAACCTCAATACCTCGTCATCGCGATCCAGGAGTACCTGGCAAAGGATCGGAAAGCGGCGCCGATGCACGCCCTGCTGCCCGGTCTATCGCGGCTGGACATGGAAAGGCTCGCCCTGTATTTCGCATCCCAGACTCCCGTGCCGCGCGCCACCCCGCATGTGGGCGACCCAGCGGCCGGCGAGCCTCTAAGCGCGGTGTGCGGGGGATGTCACGGACCGAGCGGCGTGAGCTACGACACCGCGACGCCCAGCTTGGCCGGCCAGGACGCCCGCTATCTGGTGGACGCCATCAAAGCCTACCGCACGACCCGCAAGCGCGAGAGCATGCGGCTTTACATCACCGGGTTGAGCGACAAGGAAATCCAGGACATCGCCGCCTTCTACTCCGTGCAGAAATCAAGAGCGCTGGAAAAAGGACAGACGCTGGTCAAGGATCTCACCGACAAATGCGAGCGCTGCCATGGGACGGAAGCCGATGTCCCGGGAATGGTGGTGCCGAAGATCAAAGGCCAGGATCGCGACTATCTCATCATGGCGCTGCGCGCCTACCGCGACGATCGGCGCGAGAGCTCCATGATGCACAAGATGAGCCTGCCCTACAGCGACAGCATCATCGAGAGCCTGTCCGCGGCCTACGCTGCGCAGCCGGCAAAGTAGGGAAACGCCCTACCTTACTTTTTCGCTTCCACCTTGGCCGGCGCCTTCGGATTGAACATGTAGAGGATCGCGGCGCGCACCTCGGCGTCGGTCAGGTCGGCTTTGTCGCCGCGCGGCGGCATGCCGCCGTGGCCGTGAATCGCCGAGCTCACCGCCCGGTCGATGCCCTGGTTCAGGCGCTTGCTCCACGCTTCGCGATCGCCGATTTTCGGAGCCCCGCCCTTGCCCTCCTGGTGACACTTGTGGCACTGGGCCTTCACCACCTGCGCGCCGCTGCGCTCGGCCTTGAGCTCGGCGGCGCTCGCGGGCTCGGTCCACTTGCCGCCCGAGGCGTTCACCATGTAGGCGACGCCGCGGGCGAGCTCGAGGTCGGTGAGACCCGTATTGCCGCCGTGCGCCGGCATGTTGCGGATCCCCTTGATCGCGCTCAGCGTAAGGCTCGACAGGCCCTGACTGGCGCGCTGGCTCCAGGCCTTGCGGTCGCCGATCTTGGGCGCGCCCTTGGCGCCGCTGCCGTGGCACGTAATACAGGTGGACTCGACGACGTCCTTGCCGCTGCGCGCCTGTGCAGCGCTCTCCTGAGGCACGACGAACGCCGCCGACGCGACGAGCGCGAGAAATGCGACCCTGAAGCTCAAGCGTTTACTTCGTCGCGAGGACCGCCTGCACGGCAGCGTTCAGCTCGGCGTCCGACGCGGC
>DATFEI010000289.1:0-12967 GCA_035251315.1 Burkholderiales bacterium
GCCGATGACGACGCCGTTCGCCTTCGCCTCCCAGGCGAGGTCGGCGATCGACCAGAAAAAGTAGATCGCGAAGCCGAGGGCGAGGAGCGGGATGACGAGGTCGGCGCCGAGCGGCGCCTTCGGCGGCACGCTCAGCCCTTCGCCTTGCCTTTTCCTTTCGCGGTGAGGAGCGAACGGTACTCGTTCGCGAGCTCGACCATCCCCTTGGCGTAGCGTGTGCAGACCTCGCGGTTACCGTACTTGATGGCCTCGACCGGCGCCCCGGTCTTGGCGAATGCGCTCTTGAATTCGGGGCTCTCGACGACCTGCCGCGAGGTCTTCTCGAGCAGCGCGAAGCGCTCGGGGTACTTCTCGATCACCTCGGTGTGGATCGCCCAGGAGCGCGACGAGGAGAGCTCGGGGACCTTGGTGCCGAACACGGCATTGATTGGCGGGGCATTGTCGCTCTGGCTGGCGAGTGGGTTCTCGTCGTTGAAGACGCCCAGCACCTTCATCTTATCGCGTTGGGCTACAACCCCTGCGATCGGCAGCGCGCCGCAGTCGGCTTCGCCGTTCAGCACCGCCACCATGGTCGGGTTGCCGCCGCCGTACGGAACGAGGTTGAACTTCGCCCCGACAGCCGCGCCGAGGGCGAGCATGCCGATCGACGCCGGGTGCGGCAGGCGGCTGACCGCCACGTTAACAACGCGCTTCTTCGCTTCCGCGACAAGGTCCTCCGCTCGCTGAAACTTGCTCGTGCGCAGCACGAACACCACGCTGTCATCGATGTCGGTGCGGCAGAAATACTGATAGTCCTCGGGGAATCGGTACGCCGGCTTTTGCAGCGCGTACATGATCATTTCCGGGCCCATGTTGCCGAACAGCAAGTTGTAGCCGTCCTTTTCGCGCTTGTTGACGAATACCTCGTAGCCCACTTGCCCGGCCGCGCCCGGAAAGAAGCTGTATTCGAAATTCGTCTTCAGCATCGGGCCCCAGAAGGCGTCGAAGGCTCGGGCGAGCCGTTCGGCACCGCCGCCCTGCCCCGTGGGGATCACCACGCGAATGTTCTTGGATGGATAGGCCTGCGCCCGCGCGTTGACGGAGCCGAGCGCCAGCGCGGCGCCGGCGCCGGCGACGATGCGCCGGCGCGTCGGATTGGGATGCGTCATGTCCTCCTCCTCCTAGTAGTCAGGTGCGGATATTAGATGACCCGCCCCGAAGGAGGAATCGCGGTTCGAAACAAACCGCCCCGCCGGGCGGCTAGCTTCTGGAAAAGATGGTGTCGAGCCGTTCGAGGTCGTTGATCAACCGCCACTCGGAGGCGCCGGCGGCGACCACGCGGCGCTCCCATGCCTCCAGCCGGCCGAAATAGCGCCTCGGATCAATGTTGTCCGTGTTCAGCTTGACTACGTTGACCGCGATGACCCGGATCCTCTTCAAATTCATCGGGATGTTTCGCACGGTGACCTTATCGAGCTCTTCCTGCATGTCGGAGAACACCACGAGGGTCTTCGTGCCGGCGCCGGTCTCATTGAGGAATTCGGCGCCCTGCAGCAATCCCCCGCTGATGTCGGTATAGCGGCTCGACTTCACGTTGCGCAGGAAGTTGTTGGTCGCTTCGCGGAACGCGCGCTTCTGGGCGTTCGCTTGCGAGGGCCGCTGGTCGAAGGTTGCTTTCGCGATGACGTCCTTCTCGCTGAAGCTGCGGCTCTCCACGCGCGCCACGGCAAGCGAGTCGCCCGGTTGCAGCGTGCCGAGCAGGTAGTTGATGATGAGCTGGGCCTTGGCCGCTTCCTGCGCGTAGGTTCCCGAGGTGTCGATCAGCACGTACACCGCCTGGGCGTGGCTGCGCGGATCACCGCAGCCGGCAAGCCCGGCCGCGAGGCATGCGGCGCCGATCAGCAAGAGTCGCTTCATCATCGGCCACCCCTCGCTCGCACATGATGCGGATGCGCGGAATCGTCCGCCTCCACCGCGTTGCGGCGCAGCGACATGCCGTTCTTTGCCATCTGCTCGACCATCAGCGGCAGCACGATTACCACGTCGTACAGCGTGATTAGCACCCGGGACATGCGCCGAGAGATGTTGCCGAGCACCCGGAGCAGCAGCGCGAGCGTCGATACCAGCGCCGCAAGCAGCACGCCGCCGACGGTGCGCGAGGAATGGATCAGCGACTCGAGCGGAATGGCGATGAACGCGAGCGCGAACGGCAAGATGAAGCCGAGCAGCATCTGGCCTGCGGTCGGAATCCGGCTCACCCATCCGTCGGCCACGTGCGCCTGCTGCACGGTGGCGAGCGACTGGATCAGCGCTTGCTTGTCGGCTATCAGCATGTCGCGCATCAGGGCGAGCGCCGCTTCCACACCCGCCAGCGTCACCAGCAGCACCAGCGCGATCCACATCATCCGCCGCCGCATGCGGTCGTTGAGCGTTGCGATGCGCGGGAAGAGATGCGTGATGCGCAGCGCCTCCATCAGGAAAAGCCCCATCGACGCCTCAACGAAGATGATCACCAGGGCGGCCACCTCGGAGGTTCGCATGCTGCTCGTCAGATAGTCGCCTGCGCCCACCATCTCCGACATGGGCAGCGCGATCAGCTTGAAGTTGATGAAGGCGCCGCCAGCGGCCACCGCCATGACGAGAAACGCGATGGCGAACTGCGTGAACGCGGAGACCGTCAGTGCGTGTTCGGCTTTCTCGGTCTTGGCATTGATGCTTTCGTACTTGGTCATCAGGGCGTCGACCGCGGTCGCGCTTTCGGTCAGGTCCGCGAGCTTCTTGTTCACCTCGGTGAGCGTGCGGTCGACCGAGCGCCAGAACGGCATGAAGCCCTCGAGAATCTTGTGGCGCGACTCGTACGAGCGGCGGTAGTCGCCGATCGCGCGGTCGTGGATCTTGGTAATGGAGCTCTTGATCTCCTCCAGGATCTTTTGCACGATCTCGCCGCCGCCGGTCTTCACGTTGGCCATCGCAGTGACCGCCTCGACCCAGTCCGGGGGCGGCGGAGGCACTTCGCCGCACTTGCGGTAGTCCTCTTCGATGCGGGTAATCTCGTCAAGCAGCTTTCTCTGCAGCGTGGGATAGCCCTGCAGCTCGCGCCTGACCATCGCGCCGAGACGCTCGAACTCGCGCTCGATTCGCTGCCCGGCTTCCTGTCGCCCGTGCGCGAGCAGCACGGCCTTGTTGCGCTGCTTCATCTCTTCCCCGATGTCCACCAGCCAGCGCGCTGCGAGGCGCAGCGGGCCTCCGATCAGTACACCGAGCGCCCGGAGCAGCTCGTGCACCGAAGCGCGCGCGGCGTAGAGGAACACCATCGCCAGCACGATCACCACCAAGATCGAGAGCGCGGGATTGTCGGGCCAAAGCATCCAGAACGGGGTCGTCATCGCGTTCTCCTTCCCTCAGAATTTGAGAGAGCGTAGATCAGGATCGCGACGTGAGGGTGACTACCTTGGGCGCTTCGCGCAATAAGTCTCGAACACTGCCGGCGCAGTGTGAAATTGTGCGTTACTTTTCCGCTACGAGCCTGCGGTATTGCGCCATGTGGCGGATCGCCTCCTGTGGCCGGCGCAGCTGCTCGCAGAGAAGTGCCAGGTTGTAGTGGCAATCGGCCATGGCCGGGTCGCCCTGCAAGGCAGCACGGTACGCCTCCGCCGCCTCCGCCTTGCGCTCGAGATCCTCGAGCAGCACTCCGAGGTTGTAGAGCAGCAGCGGATCGTGTCCCCAGGCGTCCAGCGCCTCGCGGTACGCTGCCTCCGCTTCCTTGAGCTTGCCGGACTCGTGCAGCAGGTAGCCGCGGTCGATGGCGTCTTCGAGGGAGGTGTGCTTGTCAATGACCTTCAGCTCGCCGGCCAGCGGATCTCCCTCGAAGGCGAGGAGGTACTGGCCGGACTCAGCCTGCCAGCGCTTTGCGCCCTCCTTCACCACCACGCGCTCGCCGACCGCGCCGATGCTGAGCCCCGAGAGCGGCATTGAATCGGGCAGATGGCGGCGCAGCTCGCGCAAAGAGGCCACGATGCGCCGCGCCGGAACCTTCGCCGTGGCGAGCGCCTGCGCGGTGCGCAGGACGATCAAATCCTGGAAGGAGAAGAGGTAGGCCTGCCTCGGACCGCGCTCAGGCGAGACGAAACCCGCTCGGACAAGGCCATGAATGGTTCTGCGCGGCAGGCGCAGGAGCTTCTCGACCTCCCGCACCCCGAAGCGTTGCACGCTACTTCTTTGCGGCTTTTCGGGGTGCCGCTTTGGTTGTTTGCGCTTTCTTCGCGGGCTTCTTCTCCAGGCTTGCCCGCAGCGCTTCCATGAGGTCGATGACCTGGGCCCCTTCCTGCGGTGCCTCGGCCATGGTGATTTCCTTGCCCTCGACCTTCCTCTGCACTGCAGCCTCGATGCGCGCGCGCACCTCGTCGGTGTAGGTGCTCGGGTCGAATTTTTCGGACGTCTGCTGCTCGATCAGCTGCCCCGCAAGCTTGAGCTCCGCGTCCCGCACCTCGGTTTTCGGGATGTCGATATCCTTGATGGAGCGCACTTCTCCGGCGTAGAGGAGCTGCTGCATCACAAGTCCTTCAACCAGGCCATCCTCCATGGGACGGATCATCACGATGTACTGCTTGCCGCGCGCCGCCCAGCGGCCAAGCGCACAGCGCCCGGTTTCCTTGAGCGCCCGTGCAAGCAGCGCGTATGGTTTCGCGCCCCCCTTGTCCGGCCCGAGGTAGTAGGCCTTGTCGAAGTACACGGGATCGATCGTTTTCGCCGGAACGAACTCGGTGATCTCGGCAGTGTGCGTTCCCGCCTCTTCCAGCGCCTTCAGCTCCTCCGCAGTAAACATTACGTACTGATCTTTCGCGAACTCGTATCCCTTGGCCATGTCTTCCCGGCCGACCTGGACGTCCTCCTTGACGCAGAAGTACTGCTGTCTGAGCCGGGAGCCGCAGCTCTTGTGCAGGAGGTTGAAAGACATGGCCCGGCTCGCCTCGGTGGCGGAATAAAGCTTCACCGGGATCGACACCATGCCGAACGAAATGGTGAGGGACGCGATCGATCTGACTGCCATATTTGGCCTCTGACTCAATAACTTAACTGGTCTACTTCAAGCGAAGGCTTCGCAGCATACCGCATTATGCCTTGGCGCGTTCCAGGGTGGCCTCGAGGCTCTGCTTCTTCTGCAGCACGTCGCGCCAGCGGTCCCCCGAGGGCGCAACAAACCCGGCCGCGTTGGTGATCCGGAAGTCGAGGGGGTGTGCGCCGGCGAGCTCGTCCCACGTGAGCGGCATGGAAACCGGTGCACCCACCGCGCCGCGCGGCGAGTAGGCGACGTTCAGCGTCTTGCCGCGCACGTTCATGTTGTAATCCATGAAGATTTTCCCGGTGCGCTTGGGCACACTCCACTCCAGCGTCACATCCTTGGGGGCGAGCCGCATCAGGTGCCGCCCGACCTGCTCGGAAACCTCGCGCGCGATGTCGAAATCGATGGTGCGCCGGATCGGCAGGAACACGTGCAGCCCGGTCTTTCCGGAGGTCTTCACGATCGGCTCGAGCGACATGGTGTTGAGCAGCTCACGCAGCTTGAATGCCACTTCCTTCCCCTTCTGGAACGCGACGGTATTCAGCTCCGGCTCTTCGCCCGGCGCCTCCTTGCCTGAATAGATGTACGGGTCGATATCGAACACCACGTAATCGGGGTAGTTCAGGATCGAGCTCTCCAGCGCCCCGAGGGACGAGGAATAGTCAGTGGACGTCACCGGCGAATCGGACCCGCGCCGCGCGCGCGAATGCCATACGTGGAATTCCAGTGTCCCCGACTGCGCGAGCCAGAGCAGCGTAGGGAGGTTGTTGCAGAGCAGGTAGTCGTGGCTTTCGTCCTTGTGCTCCGAGAACACCGTGATCGTGTCGACGAACGGCGGACGTTCCTGCGCCCAGTGCTTCTGGTAGAAGCGCTGGCCCCGGATCCCGTCCGGCATGCGGATCATCGTAAGCGGTCGATCGGCCAGGTGGGGCAGCATGAAGGGGGACACTTGGGCGAGATAGCGCAGGAGATCGCGCTTGGTCAGCGCCGGCTGCTTGAGCGCCGCGTCGGCCGGCCAGTACACTCGATCCAGGCTGCTGAGCTTGATCGTGTGGGGCCCGATCGAGATCGCACCGTTCGCCTTGATGTGCTCAAGCTGACGCAGCACGTCGTCGATTTCAGGCGCGGAAGAGGATTTGGGTTCAATGGTGCCCTGTGCATCGCGCCGGACGCTGCGCGCATCGATGTCGTCGCGCAGCCGCAGGAAAACCGGCGCGCGCAGCGAGCCGTCGTCGGTCCAGCCCTGGAACTTCACCTCAACCACCGCTTTCGGCTCGACCCAGGTGGTTGGCGCGTTCATCTCGGGCTTGTCGGCGAACGGGCAAGCCCTGCGCTCCAGCGCCTCGAGCCGCGCGCGTACAAGGGGCAGGGAGCGATCGTCGAATCCGGACCCGACGTGCGATGCGTACCGAAGATTCTTTCCATCCCAGTAGCCGACGAGCAGCGCGCCGAGCGGCGCACGCCCTCCCTTGCCTTTCGTGTAGCCGCCCACCACGAAGTCTGCGCTGCGCGTCGACTTGACCTTGAGCCATGACGCGGAGCGCCTGCCGGACTCATAGCGGCTCTGCTTGCGCTTGCCGATCACGCCCTCAAAGCCGCTCGCGAGCGCGGCCGCATAGAGCTCCACCCCGTCGTCCGAGGCGTGCACGAGCTGGACCAGCGAGGAAGGAAGCAGGCATTGCGCTAGATAGCGCCGCCGGTCGAGGTAGACGGCCTTGCGCAGGTCTACGCCGGCGAAATGAAGCAGATCAAACGCGTAGAACACCACCGGGGTGCTCTTCTCGGCCGCGGCGATGTCGCGTTCGGTCTTCAGCTGAAAGCGGTTCTGCAGCGCGTTGAAGGAGGGCTTGCCGTTTGGGTCGAAGGCGACAATCTCGCCGTCCAGGATCATGCTCGGGCCCTGCTTGGCGAGCTCCGCTGCAAGGCCTGGAAACTGCCTTGCGAGCTCCAGGCCGCGCCGCGAGCGCAGGCTCACCTGCATCTTCTTTATGAAGGCCAGAAGACGGTAGCCGTCGAGCTTCGGCTCCCACATCCAGTCCGCCTTGTTGAACGGCGCGTCCGCGAGCTCCGCGCGCATCGGCTCGAGATCCTCCGGCATCGGCTCCTCCTTCCCGGCCGGAACGAGGTTTGCCGCGGCAATGCGCTGCACCGGCATCGCCTTCATTTCGTCGACCGCGATGCCCGACAGCACCGAGCGGCTGCGCGCGGTGATGTCGTCCCTTGAGACGAAACGATCCTTGTGCTTGATGAGCAGCCAGTCCTTGCCGCGAGAAGTGCGCACCAACGCGAACGAGCCCTTCACCTTTTCCCCGCGCAGCAGCACGCTAAGCTTTCCGTTGTGCAGACCTTCCCGCACCTGCCTCTCCGCCTCCGCGCGGTCGTCGACCCATGGCTCGACCTCGTCGGGCGAATAGACGCCGCAGTCCCATACGATCACCTCCCCCGCGCCGTATTGGCCCGGCGGGATTACGCCCTCGAAAGAGGCGTAGTCGAAGGGGTGGTCCTCGGTCGGCACCGCCAGGCGCTTTTCGGCCGGATCGAGCGAGGGTCCCTTTGGCACCGCCCAGGACTTGAGCACGCCGTCGCACTCGAGGCGAAAGTCGTAGTGCATGCGCCGCGCCGAATGCTGCTGGATGACAAAAAGCAGCGGCCCGCGGCGCGCCGCTGGCACCGCGGCGACGGGTTCGGGCGTGACACCAAAAGCCCGCTTGGCCGAATAGTCTCTTAGTCTCTCTTTGTCGCTAAGCTTGCCCTTAGCCATGCTTCATTCTAAGAAACTGCTTGCCGGCGCGAGCGGCTATTCGTTCAAGGAGTGGAAAGGAACCTTCTACCCGGAAAAGATCAAGCCCGAGGAAATGCTGCCGTTCTATTCGCACCGGCTGCCGACGGTGGAGATCAACAACACCTTCTATCAGATGCCGAAGACCGCGGTCCTGGAGAAGTGGGCACGCTCGACTCCCGAATCCTTCAAGTTCGCCATCAAGGCCTCGCGCCGCATCACGCACATCTCGCGGCTAAAGGGCGACAGCGCGGCCGACTCGGTCAACTTCCTCTATCGCAACCTCGCCGTCCTGGCGGCCAAGCGCGGGCCGGTGCTCTACCAGCTGCCGCCCTTCCTCAAGAAGGACCTTGGACGACTCACCGAGTTTCTTGCCCTGCTCCCCGAAGGGCATGGGGCTGCCTTCGAGTTCCGCAATGACAGCTGGTTCGCCGACGACGTCTACGAGGCCCTGAAAAAGGCAGGCGCGGCTCTCTGCCTCTCCGAGCGCGAGGACAAAGCGCCTCCCCCGCTGGTGGAAACCGCGCCCTGGGGCTACGTCCGTCTCCGGCTTGACGCATATTCGAACGAAGATCTCGCGCAATGGGCGCGAACGCTGACGGCCACCGGCTGGCGCGAGACCTACGTGTACTTCATGCACGAACCGACCGCTCCAGCCTATGCGCAGATGCTCATGGGGTTCGTGAAATAATCGCCGCGCATGGCCACCGCGAGCCTGGAGATCGCCGCGCTGGAGGTTGCCTACGGCGCAACGCCTGTTCTTCACAAGGTGAGCCTCGCGGTCGCCGCCGGAGAGTTCGTCGCCCTCCTCGGCCCGTCGGGCTGCGGCAAGACGACGCTGCTACGTGCGGTATCGGGATTCGTGCCCGCGAGCGGCGGGCGCATCGCCGTAGGCGGGCGCGACATCACGCACGCGCCGCCCGACAAGCGCGGCATGGCGATGGTGTTCCAGTCGTACGCCCTATGGCCGCACATGACCACGGCGCAGAATCTCGGCTACGGTCTTAAGCTGCGGCGCGTGGCCAAGCATGAGATCGCGAAGAGGGTCGCCGAGATCCTCGCGATGCTCAAGCTCGAGGGGTTCGGCGAACGCAATGTCACTCAGCTCTCCGGCGGGCAGCGCCAGCGCGTCGCGCTCGGTCGCGCGCTCGCCATCAGCCCCGAGCTGCTATTGCTCGATGAGCCCCTCTCCAACCTGGACGCGCGCATCCGCGAGGACGTGCGCCACGAGATCAAGGCGCTGCAGGCGAAGCTCGGCATCACGACCATCCACGTCACACACGACCGCGAGGAAGCGATGGTGATGGCCGACCGGATCGCCATCCTCGATGCAGGCCGGATCGCGCAGCTCGGCTCGCCGGAGGAGGTGTACAACCGGCCGAACTCGCCCTTCGTCGCCGCCTTCATGGGGGCGGGCAACGTCCTTGTGCTTGAGGCGCGCCCCGCGGGCGATGGAGTCGAGATCCAGGCGGGGGCGCATAACGACGGCGTGCGCGTACCCGGATGTGGGCTCGCCGGCCCGGTGCTCGCGCATTTCCGCAGCGAGTCGGCGCGCCTCGGTCCGGTGGACGAGCGCGCCGCCGACCGGCTGATGCTGCGAGGCCGCATCACTCAGGCTTCGTACCCCGGAGGGTTCTACCGCTACGCGGTCGCGGTAGGGCAAAATCAGTTCATGGTGGACGACCACCGGCGCCTTGCGGTCGGTGAAACCGTCGGGATCGGTCTGCCGGTGTCTTCGCTGCACTTCTTTTCGAGGAGGGAAGCATGAAACGCAGTTTCGTTCTCGCAGTATTCGCGACGGCGCTCGCCGCCGCGCCCGCATTGGCGCAGAAGACGACGCTCAACGTGGTAACCGCAGGCGATCAGAACATGGTCGACTACGTGAAGGATTTTCTCGCGCCGCGCTTCGAGCAATCCAACCCGAACGCGACGGTCAAGGCGGTCGGCACCGGGCCGGGCGACGCCGGCTCACAGAAAATTGCGGAGAAGCTCCAGGCGCAGAAGAGCAACGCCGCCTGGGACGTGGACGTCGCGGTCATCCACCAGAAGATGGCTGGCGACCTTGTGCGCGAGGGACTGCTCGCGCCGTACGTCCGCGACGTCGCAACCGGCAGGCTCGTCACGTCGGAGGCGTCCAAGAACGCGCTCGGCACCAATGTCGCCGGCTACGTCATCCCGATGTTCCAAAGCCAGACCGCGATCGCCTGGAACCCGGCGCTCGTGAAATCCCCGCCGAAGAGCTACGACGAGCTCGCGGCCTGGGCGAAAGCCAACCCGAGGAAGTTCGGCTACAACGGCATCAAGGGCGGGATGTCGGGCGTCGCTTTCGTCGTCGGCTGGGTTTATGCCAACACGCCCGACGCCGAGCGGCTCATGAAAGGGCCCTACGACCCTTCGACCAAAGCGAAATGGGACGGCGCGCTCGGGAAGCTGAAGGAGTTCAACCGCAGCGTCGTTATCACGCCCGGCAACGCCGGCACCCTGGACATGCTGAACCGCGGCGAGATCGCGATGGGTCCGGTCTGGGTCGACATGTTTTATACCTGGATGGCCGACGGCAAGCTTCCCCCGAGCATGCGCCTGCAGCTCATCGGCCCCGGCATGCCCGGGCAGCCGATGTACTACGTGATCCCCGCCAAAGCGGCGAACATGGCCGCAGCGAAGAAGTTCGTCGAGATGGCGACCAGCCCGGACATACAAGCCGAGGGCATCGTCAAGAAGTTCAACTGGTACCCGGGAATCGACGCGCAGCACGTGAAAGCCAAGCTCGATGACAAGACCTGGAACAAGCTCTTCGTCGACGTCACGCCGCAGGAGCTGGCGGCGAAAGGCAAGACCTTCCCGATCAAGCAGTACTTCGACGATATCCTCGAGACCTACGAGAAGAAAGTCCTGAACTAAGCGGCATGCGCGATAGCGGCCGGCTTGGGCCGCTGCTGGTGGCGCCCGCACTTTTGATGGTGCTGGCGCTCTTTGCTTATCCCCTCGGCTACTCGCTCGTCACGGCGTTCGAGGACAAGGGCGGCGGCTTCACGCTCGGCAATTTCGTCAAGGCATTCGAGTTCTACAGCGTCGATATCGGCTTCACGCTGGTGATCATCGGGCTGTCAACGCTGCTCATAGCGCTTGCCTCGATTGCCATCGGGGGCTACCTCGTGCTGGGCGAGAACCCGCGCGCGGTGGCGCTGCTGCGCTGGCTCTACCGCTGGCCGCTCTTCATTCCGTTCGTGGTCGCGGCGCAATGCATGCGCTCGTTCCTCGCCAAGAACGGGCTGATGAACAACACCTTCGTGGCGCTCGGGATCCTGGACGTCGACCAGACCACGGGCTTCCTCGACTGGCGAGGGATCGTGATCACCTTCGTCTGGAAGCAGACGCCGTTTGTCGCGCTTCTCGTGTCGGGCGCAATGGCCTCGCTGGACCGCTCCACCATCGAGGCGGCGCGAAACCTGGGCGCTTCGCGCCTGCGGATTCTCGTCGAGATCCTCGTACCCCAGGTCATGCCGACGCTCGTCGTGGGTTTGATTCTCTCCTTCGTCACCATGATGAGCGTGCTTTCGGTGCCGCTCATGATCAGCGGCGAGTCGCCGACCATGATGACCGTCGACATGGCGTTCCGCATCAACAACTACGGCGATTACGGCACCGCCAACGCGCTCGGCTTTGTTTCTTACCTGATGACGGCGGCCTGCGCCTGGATCTACCTGAAACGGGCGGTTCGACAAACATGATCTGGGTTGGAAGGGGAATCGCGCTCGGCCTGCTCGCCTTTGTCGTGCTCGGCCCGCTCGCCAACCTGGTGCTATGGGCCGCGGCCGAGCAGTGGTACTACCCGCACAAACTCCCCCTCGCCTACGGCACGAAGTTCTGGCAGCAGGTATTCAAGCCGCGCGGCGACGCGCTCGTCTCGCTCATGACGAGCATCTGGATTGCGCTCGCGACAGTGGGGGCGTGCCTGACACTCGCGATTCCTGCCGGGTATGCGCTCGCGCGCCTGAAGTTGCCCTGGCGCACCGCCATCCTGCTCGCTTTCCTGATGCCGCAGGCGTTCCCGAGCCTTGCGGTGTACATCAACGTCGCGCGCATCTTCTACGACTTCAAGCTGAACGGCACGATGCTGGGCGTGATCCTGGTGCACACGGTGCACGGTCTGGTGTTCGCGGTGTGGATCAGCGCTGCGGCGTTCGCCGCGGTCGACCGAGATCTCGAGCTCGCCGCGCGCAACCTCGGCGGCTCGGCGCTGCGCACCTTCCTCACCGTCAGCCTGCCCCTCGCCGCGCCCGGCATCATGGCGAGCGCGATCTTCGTCTTCCTCGAGTCGCTGGACGAATTCACCGGCACTTTCTTTGTCGGCGTGCCCGACGTGATCACGCTGCCGCTGCTCATGTTTACCGCCAGCATCGCCGGGAACTATCAGATCGCGGCCATCACGGCGCTCGTCCTGCTCGTGCCCTCGGTGGTGTTCATGCTGTTCATCGAGCGCTTTCTCAAGGCGGACGTGCTCTCGAAGATCGGCGCATAATGGGGCTCTGGACGCAGGAGCGGTCATGAAAAAAGTCAAGGCATCGATGATGAACGCGATCCACGACCTGCCGCTGCTGGTCGCGCGCGACGAAGGCTTCTTCCGCGACCAGGGGCTCGACGTCGAGATCGTGAAGACGCCGGGCTCTGGCCAGAGGGACTCGGACCACCAGGCGCTGCGCGCCAACGTTTTCGAGCGCACCATGGAGGCGCTCTACGACCAGGGCGCCTGCGACCAGTTCCGCATGTGCGAGTGGGGCGTGATGAAGCGCGCGGTCGAGTCGACTGCGGTCGCAGGGCACCGGCCGGCGAAGATCGTGGCGCTCGGCTCGGCGATGTCTTCCTTCGCCATCGTGACCACGCCGAAATCTCGCATCTTTGAGCCCGAGCAGCTCAAGAACCGGGCGGTCGCGGTCAGCCCTTATAACGGCTCGCATTTCACCACCCTCAAGCTGCTCGAGGGATTCCTCAAGCGCGAGCAGATTAAGACCATATTCGCGGGCACCATGAGGGAACGCTTGGAAGCCGTGGCGAAGGGCGAAGTGGCCGCGGCCAGCCTGATGGAGCCCTGGATCAGCATCGCCGAGAAGCGCGGCCTGCGCGTGCTGATGGAGTCGCATTCCACG
>DATFEI010000100.1:0-19476 GCA_035251315.1 Burkholderiales bacterium
CGCGATGATCCCGAGCACGCCCTGCAGCAGCACGCCGGGCGAGGCGAGCACCGAGCTGAGCGCGTCGCGGCCGAGCGCCGCGTCAGCGAGCGCGAGGATGAGCACGTTGATCGCCGCGCTGCCGAGGAGATCGTTCACCGAAAGCCCCGGGTGGCCGGCGAGCGAAGCGGTCGAGGCGACCGCGAGCTCGGGGAGCGAGGTCACCCCGCCCAGAAGCACGATACCTAGGAGCTCGCGCCCGATGCCGGTGCTCTCCGCGATCGCGTCGGCGTAGCGCGCGATGCGCGTCCCGGCGAACCAGACGGCCGCCGCGGCTGCGGCGAAGGCCCCGAAGTTGGCAGCGAGGGGTAGCGCCTCGAACACCGGCTTACTTCAGCCCTTCGAGGTACTCGGCGAGCGCCGCGAGCTCCTCGCCCGGCAGCATGGCGAAAGACGGCATGAGGTTGCCGGGCTTGAGATGCTGGCTCGAGGCGATCCAGCCGGCTAGCGCGCCGCGGTTCATGGGCAGGAGCGCCGCGCCGATCGTGCGCCGGCTGCCCACGTGGGTGAGGTCCGGCCCGCGCACGCCTGCGGCAGATGTTCCTCGTATCGTGTGGCACGCGCCGCAGTTCTTGTTGAAGGAATCGCTCGCCCTGGAAGCGGGTTCGCGCTGCTTCGCGGCCCACTTCTCGAAATCCTCGGCAGAAAGCGCCACGACGAAGAACGCCATGAACGCGTGCGGGCCGCCGCAGTACTCGGCGCACTGGCCCCGGAACTCGCCCGTCCGGTCGGCCTGCACGCGCAGGCGGTTGGTGCGGCCGGGTACCATGTCGAGCTTTCCGGCGAGCGCCGGCACCCAGAAGCTGTGGATCACGTCGGCGGATTTGAGCTCGAGCTCGACGGCCTTCCCGACCGGAATGCGGATCTCGTTGGCGGTCTCGAATTCCGGGTAGCGCACGCGCCACCACCACTGTTCGCCAATCACTTCGATGCGCAACGCCGGCTCGGCCGTAGCCTCGAGCGTGTTCATCCTGGCGAGGCTGTAGACAAGGAGAGCGCTCAGCACGACGACCGGAAACGCGATGCCGCCGCCGAGGATCAGCGCGCGGGAGGAAAGTTTCTCGCGTTTGCGGGAAAAGACCGCGAACCCGGCGAGCGCCATCACGGCGCAGAAGATGATCGCGCCGCCCGCGAAGAGCACCCATGCGATCTCGGCGATGAGCGCGGCCGCCGGGCCGGCAGGGTCAAGTGCGGACTGCATGCGAAGCCATCCAGCGGCGGGCAAACGCGAGGCCGGCGGCGAGGTAGATGAAGCCTCCCGGCACCCACATGACCAGCCCGGCAAGCTGCTGGTCGGCGAGCGAATAGCCGATGTAGAGCGCGCGTGGGGCGAAAGTCAGAAGCACGCCGAGGATGCCGGTATGGATCATCGTCGCCAGTACCCACAGCGCTGCCTCACCGCTGCGCCGCAAGAGCGCCCACCAGAAAAGAAGACCCGTGCCGAAGAGCGCAACGTGCGCCAGCATGTGCGTAGCGTGACTTGCCGCCATCCAGGCGATGACCGCGGGCGCATGCGCAAGCCAGATCGCGCCGCCGTGCAGCAGGAATGCAGCTGCGGGCGGAAACGTTAGTACAGGCAGCGATAGAGACAGTAGCGGAGCCGCGACGCCTATCAGCAACATGTGTTGCACCATGTGCGCGGCCAAACTGCGCTCGGCCGCGTCATGCAGCGGGCCGAGCAGCGCAGCCGCAAGCGCGATGCATCCGAGAACCGAAGTCGCCACGCGCATGGGTGGTGGGACAAGGATTCGCGGCGCCAATTCCTGGTGGCGTATGTTCCTGGCGGCGTATCTTTCGCGACGCTAGTCGCGGATGCGGATAAGCGCGAGCCCGCTCGCGGGGTCGTGCCGGCGCCTGAGGTAGCCCGGCGACTCGGTGAGGATGACCTCCAGGGTAGGGCGCACCTTCGCAGCAAGCAGGTGGCCGCCGCACGCGGCGCCGCCGCGCTTGCCGAGTACCACGTGCGCGTGCACTTTTCTGCCGCCTGCGTCGTCGAGCGTGACATCGCCGACGAGAGCGAGGACCTCGGTCTGCTCGCGCACCGGGATGCGCTCGTAGTCCTTCTTCTCCCAGTCGAAGTAGCCGAGCATCGCTTCGCTGAACGCGCCGATCGCCGTAAAGCTCGAGGCGCTCAGCTTGTGCTCCGCGGCGAAGTGCGCGAGCCCCGCCATCGGGTCCTCGCCCGTCCCGAAAACCAGGGCATAGACGCGATCCTGCTCATCGATCAACTTGACCTGCATGCCACGCGAGCCCTCGCAACGAACGTGCCGGCCGAGCGGCTTTGGGCTTTGCGGTATAGTCTTTCGGCTATGCAACAAGCAGTTAAGACGCTGGAAGGGGGTCAAAGGCAGGACGGGCGGCTGACACTCGCGCAAGTGCTCGACTGGCTGGTGGAGGACGCGATGGTGGAAGCCGAGGCCGCGGAGCAGCTCAGGAAGGAGCGGCGCTACTACCGCGGCACGACGCATCCGCTGGTAGTCGTCGCGCAGCAGAAATGGAAGAAAGGCTCCACAGCGCTAACGCTCGGCGTGCTGAGCGAGTGGCTGGCGAAGCGCGTGGGCATGGAATACCTGCACATCGATCCGCTTAAGATCGACTTCGCCGGCGTCACCGAGATCATGTCCTCGGCGTACGCGACGCGTTTCCGCATCCTGCCGGTCGCGCTCACGGCGACGGAGGCGGTGATCGCTACCGCCGAGCCGGCCGTGCGCGACTGGGAGCCCGAGCTCGCGCGCATCATCAGGCGCGAGATCAAGCGCGTAATCGCGAATCCGCTCGACATCGAGCGCTACCAGGTCGAGTTCTACAACCTCGCCAAGTCGATCAAAGGCGCGAGCAAGACGATCTCGATCCCGGGCTTGTCCAACTTCGAGCAACTGGTCGAGCTTGGCAGGACCGATAGACAGCTCGATGCCAACGACGCGCACGTGGTGCGCGTGGTGGACTGGCTGTGGCAGTACGCGTTCGAGCAGCGCGCAAGCGACATCCATATCGAGCCGCGGCGCGAGTTGGGCATCGTGCGCTTCAGGATCGACGGCGTGCTGCACCAGGTGTACCAGATCCCGGCCCCGGTGCTTGCGGCGATGACGAGCCGCATCAAGATCCTCGCGCGCATGGACGTGGTCGAGAAGCGCCGTCCGCAGGACGGGCGCATCAAGACGCGCTCGGGCGAGCAGGACGTCGAGCTGCGCATCTCGACGCTGCCGACCGCGTTCGGCGAGAAGATCGTGATGCGCATCTTCGACCCCGAGGTGCTGGTGCGCGACTTCTCCGAGCTCGGCTTCTCGCCGGAGGACGAGCGCCGCTGGAAGGAGATGACCGACCGGCCGAACGGCATCGTGCTCGTCACCGGGCCGACCGGCTCGGGCAAGACCACGACGCTCTACTCGACGCTGAAGAGCCTCGCCACGAGCGAGGTCAACGTGTGCACGATCGAGGACCCGATCGAGATGATCGAGCCCGCCTTCAACCAGATGCAGGTGGTGAGCGCGATCGACTTGGGCTTCGCCCAGGGCGTGCGCGCGCTGATGCGCCAGGACCCGGACATCATCATGGTGGGCGAGATCCGCGACCTCGAGACCGCCGAGATGGCCGTGCAGGCCGCGCTCACCGGGCATCTCGTGCTCTCCACCCTGCACACGAACGACGCGCCGAGCGCGATCGCGCGGCTGCTGGAGCTCGGTGTGCCTGCGTACCTCCTGAACGCGACGCTGAACGGTGTTATGGCGCAGCGCCTCGTGCGCACGCTTTGCCCGCACTGCAAGCAGTCGTTTGAGCCGCATCGCGCGGAGGACAAGGAGGCCTGGGACGCGCTCGTGGCGCCGTGGAGGTCCCGGCATCCGGCGCGGCTCTACAAGCCGGTCGGCTGCCTGGAGTGCCGCATGACCGGGTACATGGGTCGGCTGGGGATCTACGAAACGCTCCTGTATACGACTTCGCTCAAGAACCTTGTTTCGGAAAACGCCGATCTCGCGACGCTGCGCGAGCAGGCGTTCAAGGAGGGAATGAAGCCGCTGCGCATCTCGGGCGCGATGAAGGTCGGCGCCGGCCGGACCACGATGGACGAGGTGCTCAAGGTCGCGCCTCCGGTGCGCGATCCGGCGGCACGCGCATGATCGACCTGCTGCTGCTCGCGGCGGTCTCGGGGGTCGCGGTCTATCTCGCCATGCAATACCTCGCCCGCAAGCGCGAGAACGAACTGGCGCAAGCGCGGAACGACTCGGCGCGCTTCCGCGGCCTGACCGAGCTCTCGGCCGACTGGTTCTGGGAGACCGACTCCGAGCACCGCATCGTGTGGCTCTCCGGCGGGGCGCCGGTGGCGACGTTCTTCGGCCACACGCCCACCTACGGCAAGCGTATCTGGGAGATCCCCGGCGTCGAGGTCGAGGCGCGTGCGCTGGAAGCGCATCTCGAGAGCCTGGAGGCGCGCCAATCGTTCTTCGATCTCGAGATCTCCCGCATGGACGAGCGCGGCGCGCGACAGGTTCACATCATCTCCGGGCAGTCGCGCTACGACGCCGAAGACAACTTCCTCGGCTACCGCGGGGTGGGGCGCGACGTGACCGAGCAGAGGAGCGCCGAGCGGGCGCTCTTTCGCGCCAAGGAGCGCCTCGAGCTTGCGCTCGACGGTGGCAACCTCGCCGAGTTTCACTACGACGCCGAGCGCAATGAGCTCTCCGCCGGCGACGGCTGGGTGCGCTTCCTCGGCCATACGCGCTCGCCCGCGAGCACCTTGGGAGCCGAGCTCATCGCGATGATGCATCCCGACGACCGGGTCGGCTACACCGACGCGCTGGTGCGCACGCTGAAGGGCGAGGCGCCGGTGTTCGACACCGAGTTCCGTATCCGCACGCGCAGAGGCGATTGGAAGTGGCTGCACGCGCGCGGGCGCGTCACCGTGCATGCCGCCAGCGGCCGCGCGAAGCAGGTTTCCGGCACGGTCGCCGACATCGACGAGCGCAAACGCGCCGAGGCGGCGCTCGCCGAGCGCGAGCAGCACTTCCGCGACGTGGTCGAGGCTTCGGGCGAGTACGTCTGGGAGACCGACGCGCAGTGGCGCTACACCTATCTCTCCGAGCGGGTCGAAGCGGTGCTCGGCTATGCGCGCGCCGAGCTCCTCGGGAGGAAGCCCGCCGATTTCATGCCGCTCGGCGAGCCGAAGGCGGTCGACGAGTGGTTCGCCGGTCGCGCAGCCGAAGGCCAGCCGTTCCGCGATCTGCTGCACCGGATGATCACGAAATCGGGCGGCGTAATCTGGCTCTCGGTGAGCGGGGTGCCGGTGCGCGACGCCGAGGGCCGCCTTACCGGCTGGCGCGGCACCGGCGCCGACGTCACCGCGCGCAAGCATGCGGAGGCGCGCATCGAGCAGCTCACTACGCGCGACGCGCTCACCGGCCTGCCGAATCCCACGCTGCTCGCGGACCGGGCAAGTCAGGCGATCCTGACCGCGGCGCGCAGCCGCTCACAGTTCGCGTTGCTCTGCATCGACCTCGACCGCTTCACGCTGGTGAACGACTCCCTGGGGCACCGCGCGGGCGATGCGTTGCTGCGCTCCGTGGCCGAGCGCCTGGCGAACGTGGTGCACGGCGAGGATACTCTCGCGCGCCTGGGCGGCGATCACTTCGTGCTCGTGCAAGCGATCCGCTCGAAGGGGGACCCGGCTGCGGAAGCCGCGGCGGCGGCGCAGCGTATCCTCGGCGTGCTCGCGCGTCCCTTCACCGTGCAAGGCAAGACGCTCAATGTCGCCGCGTCGATCGGCATTAGCATCTACCCGAATGACGGGCGCGACTTCGTCGAGCTGCTGAAGAACGCCGACGCGGCTCTGAACCACGCGAAGGAGACCGGCAAAGGGACCTGGCGCATGTTCGCGCCGGCGCTGAACGCGCGTGCCGCCGAGCGGCTGCGCCTGGAGAATGAGCTGCGCTCGGCGCTCACGCGCGGCGAGCTTGCGCTGCACTGGCAGCCGGTGGTGCGCGGCTGGCCGCCCGAGCGGCGCGCAAGCCCCACGCACTGGCGCGGGCGGGTGGTGGGGGCTGAGGCGCTGGTGCGTTGGCAGCACCCCGAGCGGGGGCTGCTCGGGCCCGAGCACTTCGTGCCGCTCGCCGAGGAATGCGGGCTGATCCGCGCGATCGACGAGTGGGCGCTAGAGCGCGCGCTGTCGCAAGCCGGAGCCTGGCAGCGGCGCTACGGGCGGCGCCTGTGGTACGCGGTCAACGTCTCCGCGCCCGGCCTTGCGCAGGGAAACGAGTACCTGCAGAGGCTCGAACACGCGCTCCTCGCCAACGGCATCAACGGCGAGACGGTGGAGCTCGAAGTCACCGAGCGCGTGATCATGTCGGGCGTCGCCGAGAACGTGGCCACGCTGGAAGCCATCGGCAAGCTCGGGGTGCGCTTCGCGATCGACGACTTCGGCACCGGCTACTCGAGCCTAGCGTATCTGCGCAGCCTCCCGATCGACAAGCTGAAGATCGACCGCTCCTTCCTGAGCGCGATCGGTGCGCAGTCCGCCGACGAGGCGATCGTGCGCGCGATCACCGCGCTCGCCGCCACGCTCGGGATCTCGGTCGCCGCCGAAGGCGTGGAAACCGCGCCGCAGCTCGAGTGCCTGCTCGGGCTCGGCTGCGAGGAATGGCAGGGGCACTACTTCAGCCCGCCGCTCGACACCGCGGGCTTCGAGGAGCTCTTGTCCGAGTCGCTGTCGGCACGCACCGCGCGCAGCTCGGAAGCCTGAATCAGCCCCTCGGCCGCGGCGTGCGCAGCGGCCGGCTCGGCTTCCGGCGCGAGGATCAGCTGGCAGCCGGTTTTCGACACTTCCTGCGCAAGTTTTTCGATTTGAGAAATTCTTTTCCGGTTCACTGACCTTATGTAGACGGCCCGTATGCGGTCCGGGTGGCGGTGCACCACCGCGCTGTAGATCTCGGGATCCTCCTCGCCACTGTCGCCGATGAGGATGAACTTGAGCTTCGGATAGGTGGCGAGGATGTCCTCGATCGCCTTGCGCTTGTGCTCCTTCTCCGGACGCACGCCGAAGTCGCGCAGGAGCAGGGGGCCGAGCGGAAGCTCCTGGATCTCCAGGTACTCGAGCAGCGGCGCGTACAGATTCCACGGGCTCTTCGAGATGTAGAAGAACGGGTTCACGCCCGCGTGCAGCGCGCGGTAGAAGGCCGCCACGCCCGGGAAGGGCTTGCGCGTGCGCGCGTTGGACAGCACGGCGGTCAGGATCATCCTCACCTTGTTGCCGACATGGCTGGCGACGATGGTGTCGTCGATGTCGCTGATCACGCCGAAGCGTGCGCGCCTGGAAGGAACGAGCACCCGCGCAGTAGCTCGCACAACTTCTTCTCCCTGCAACTCGAGCTCTACTTCCTGCCATACCCCGGGACCGAGGCGCCCGCGCGGTGCGATGAAGAGCCTGAAGTAGCCCTCGCGGTCGGTGATGCCCTCGCTCTCGCGGCCGAAAAAGCGCGCGCGCAGCCGCACCCCCGGCACCTCGTCGGATTCAAGCCGCTTCCAGAAGCGCACGAGGTTGCGCCAGCGGCTGTCGGCGTCCGCGGCTGGCGTGAAGCCCTCGTCCTCGAGCACCCGGCCGCACACGAGGAGCCGCTCGCGCGTGCCGTACCCGAGGTACGGCATGATGATGACTCTATCGAAGCTCAGTCGCGCAGGACGAGCGCCGACAGCGCCCACGACACGAGGCTGAAGACGATGGCGCCGAACACGCCGGCCCAGAACCCGCCGACGTTGAACCCCTCGAGCCAGCTTCCCACCATCCAGAAGAGCAGCCCGTTCAGCACGAAGATGAAAAGCCCGAGCGTCAGGATCGTCACGGGAAGCGTGAGCAGCACGAGCACCGGGCGCACTACCGCGTTCACGAGGCCGAGGACGAGCGCCGCCACCAGCGCGGCGCCGAAGCTCGAGACGCTGATCGACGGCATGAGGTAGGCCACCGCGATCAACGCGACGGCGTTGATCAGCCAGACGATGAGGAGCCTGAGGATCACGGCTGCGCGGAGTAGAACAGGTTGGTCAGGCTCTTGATATCGAGCCGCTGGAAGCGCGTGTAGCCCGAGCGGCGCACCAGCGCCTCGGTCGCCGCCGGGCCGAGGCAAGTGCCGAGTCCCGGCCCGCCGCGCGCGAGCGACTGCGTCATGCAATGGAACACGCTGAAGCCGTAGAACGTCGCCGCCACCGGATTGCGGTTGTCCTCGAGCCGGTCGGCGGCCTTCGGCTCGACGATGAAGAGCGTCCCGTCGGGCTTGAGCAGCGCGCGGATTTCCTCGAGCGTCTTCACCGGCTCGGCGAGGTCGTGCAGCGCGTCGCACAACGTGATGAAGTCGAAACCCGAACCTCTTTCAATGTCGGCAGTTGTTTTTGCGTGGAACTTGATCCCGGGTGCGGCAGCCGTCGCGCGACGGATGGATTCGGCGTCGGGGTCGATGCCTATGATCTCGGCCTTGGGGAATGCCCTGGCGAGCGCGATGCACACGCGGCCCGAGCCGCAGCCGACGTCGAGCGCGCGGCCGCCCGCGCGCAGGCGCTCGGCGGCCCGCGGCACCGACGTCATCCAGTACTCCGCGAAGCGGCTGTCGTACTGGCCGCCGTTGATGAGCTCGAGCGCCTCGACGCACTCCGGGCCGAACTTCTCGAAAGGCACCCCGCCGCCTTCGGCGAAGGCGCGCACCACGTCCGGGGCAACGCGCATGAGCGGCGGCACCATGGCGAACAGGCCGCCGACGAAGTGGTCCGTATCGTCGGAAGCGAGGAAGTAGGCGTGCTCCTCGGGGAGCGCGTAGGTCTCGCGCGCCGGATCGTAGTCGAGATAGCCGGCGGCCACCATCCCCTTCAGCCATTCTTCGACATAGCGGGGGTTCAATCGTGAGAGCTTTACGACATCGGCGGCAGTCAGGGGCCCTTTGCCCGCTATTGCGCGCCAGAGGCCGGTCTTCACGCCGACGTAGACCATGCCCGCGGTCATGGCGCCCGCCATGTCGCGGAACACCTTGTCCAGCGCCTGCCTTGCCTTCTCCTTGTCTATTGCCACATCCCTTTCGGCATGGGTAAGCCGGCGTAGTCGGCCTCGGTGAGCGGCCCGTCGGGCTCGATACCGAGGCGCTCGAGCACGGCGATGATCTGGCGCGCGTGCTGCGCCGAATGCCAGGTGCAGCGTTCGAGCAGCTCGTGCAGCGGGCGCGCGCCGTAATAGGTGTTCACGGTCTGGCGGCAGGACTTGTCGGAAAGGCCGCTCCACCAGCGCTCGAGACGGTGCTCGACCCGCTTTCCGTATTCGCGGATGCTTTCCGTCGAGACCACGTCGGCCGGCGGGGGCGCGTTGTAGATGGAAGTGAGATCACCGACGCCGTCCTCGACCGCCTGGAGGAAGGCGTCCGGCACCTGGTAGATGTGATACGCGAGGTCGCGGATGCTGCGGTCGCGGCTCTCGACCGCGCGCTCGCCGAGCCTCGAGGCGGGCAGCTGGCGCGCGTGCCGCTGCGCCGCGCGTAGCACAACGAGCCATTTGCCCACCAGCTCGTGAGGAGAAAGACGATTTTGCAGAAAATCCCTGCCGATGAAGCGCGAAACGTCCTCGAGCGCCTGCGCGAACACGAACTCGCCGCCGCGCACCACGACCGGCACGGTCTTCACGCCGAAGGCGAGGAGCTCGCGCATCGCCTCGGGCCGCGCCGACACGTCGATCGACTCGAACGGCACGCCCTCACGTGCGAGGTACTCCTTTACCTTGACGCAGCTCGAGCAGCCGGGCCGCCAGTACACCTTGAGGTCGGGATTCATGGGGCGACCGTCACTCCTTTCACGCCGTACTTTTCGATTATCTTCGCGACTAGCCCTGATCGCTTGATCTCGTCGACAAACTCCCGCGTGAACTGCGCCGCGTTCTCGCGATTCCGAGAGACCCCTACGGCCTGCTGCACGCCGGTCACCTGACCTTCGAGCACGCGCGAGCCCGGCAGCTTCTCGGCATCGGAAACCAGCCGGGGTTTTAGACCGGCGAGAACCTCAAGACGCTGCCGGACGAAGAGTTCATATGAGCCATCAATGCCCTCGGCGCGTACGAGCTTGGCGTGCTTCAGCGTGCGGCTGAGATAGAGGTCATAGGCGCTGCGCGCCGAAACCGCGACGCGCACGCCTTCGCTGTCGACCTCGGCGATGTTGCGGATCGGGGACCCGGCGGGGACGAGGAACGTGACCGGGATCTCGAGATACGCCTCGGTGAACGCGATCTCGGCCGCGCGCTGCGGCTCGGCGCCGAGAAAGCCGACGTCGCAGCTTCCGTCGCGCACGGCGTCGGCGAGCTGGCCGGCCTGCGCGAACTTCACGAACTCCACCGCAACGCCGACCCGCCTGCCGAGCTCGCGGCCGAGGTCGGGCGCGATGCCACGCGGCGCGCCGTCGGGCGCGTCCTTGAGGACGAGGAGGAAGTTGCCGTAATTCAGGCCAACGCGCAGCTTGCCGCTCGGAGCGAGCTCTTTTCTCGCCTCGTTCATTGCCGCGACTCCACGAGCGGCACGAAATCGTATTCGCCGATGCCCTGGAGAACGAGGAACGTCGCCGATTTCTCGCCGCCGTTCGTGACAAGATGCGGGCGCTGTGCGCGCGCGGTATAGGTCTGTCCCGGCTTCAAGCGCACTTCCTCCTTGGGGTCCTGCAGGAAGATCCTGAGCTCGCCTTCGAGCACGTAGAAGGTGTCCTGCACGTTGCTGTGATAGTGCCAGGGCACTTTCTGGGTCTTCGAGATCTGCAGCTCAGTGATGCGAAAGCCGGGGCGCGCGGCGTGCTCGGCGCGGCGCTCGACTTCGTACAGCGGACGGTCGTCCTTCACGGCCTGGATCATAGCTCGCCTACCCCTTTGAAAAACGTGTAGCAGAAAACGCCGTCCGCTTCGGCGGTCCGGTAGAGCGCGCGGATCCCTTCGTCGAAGCGCTCAGGGGCGATCATGCCGGACCTGATCGCGTTCTCGCGCACGCCCTCGATCATCGCGGTGAAGGTTTTGCGCGTGAACCCGTCGACGAGGTGCGGACGGCTCGAGTCGACGTACACCATGCGGGGCGAGACGCGCACGTGGCGGAGCTCCGCCCGCAGCATCAACGGGTAGAGCTCGCGGCCGATGTTGGCGTTGCCGCCGGCGGCGCGCTGGAGCTCGACCTGGCAGCGGATCGCCTCGTGCGCGGCATCGCTCTCAGGGTGGAAGTAGGTCGAGCCGTGGTCGCCCTCGATGACGGTCATCGTTCCACCGGGCTTCAGCAGGACTTTCAGCCGCTCGAGCGCTTCGAGCGGCCGGGACAGGTGCTCGAGCACGAAGCAGACAAACACGTGGTCGAACGAAGCGCGCGCGAAGGGCAGGGCGAAGATGTCGGCCTGCTGGAAGCGCACGTTGGCCAGGCCCGCCGCCTCGACCTTGGCCTTGGCCGCGGCGAGCGATGCGGCCGCGATGTCCACCGAGACGATGCGCGCGCCCGGGCTGCGGCGCGCGAGCGTCACGGTCTGTGCGCCAACGCCGCAGCCTGCCTCGAGCACCGTGGCTCCGTCCGGGTATGCGGTGTCCGAATGCAGCAGATCCACGAGCGCATCGGCCTGATCTTGCAGACGCACGTTCGCGCGCCGGTCGTAGCCATGGACATAGTCGAGCTTCATCGGAACGTGACGTCGGGAATCCAGTTGCGCTTGCGCCGTGCGAGTCGGGTCTCCGTATCCTCGCGATCGAAGCTTGCCGGCGCGCGGCGCAGGAGCGATTCGGCGATGCCTTCGAATGAGTTCACGCTGACCACGGCGTAGAGCTGCCCATCAATCCGGCAGGTAACCACCGGCACTATGCCGCAGCGCGAGCAGATGAGGAATTCGGCGGTTCGCGTGCCGAACGCGTAGTTGCTTACGCGCTCTTGGTCCTCGATAGCCACTTCCAGCTTGCCCCGCGGGTTGGACGTCCACACCCCGCCGTGCTTGGTGCAGAACGAGCAGGTGCAGGCGCGTGCCGGGATCTCGACCGGATCGGGCTCCCAGGTGAGCGAGAAGCGGATGTTCCTGCAGTGGCAGCCACCGTGGATGATCATCGCGCCCCTGAGAGCATGAACGCAATTATGGCCAGAGAAAAAGGGTCAGGACCCTTTTTCGAGTGGCTGCGCACAGCTCGCCGGAAAAAGGGTCCTGACCCCTTTTCGCGCTATTTCACCTTCTGGCGCACCGTGCCTGGCCGGAAGTCCTCCGTGAGGTGCAAGACGAGCGTCGACACCATGTCGTCGCGGGCATCCGAATTGCGCATTGTCGTGCTCACACCCTGGTAGCCGGAGACCTCGACGCGCCCGACCTGCCTGGTCGCCCAGGCCGAGCTGCTCCACACGGCTGCGCCGGACCGGGTTTCCACCAGCTTCGCCGAGATGTCGCCCCGGACTTCGGTGCGCGCGCTGCCCTCGAGCTTGGACATGTTGTTGATATTGATGTTGGTCTTCGGCTCGGAGTACGCGATCTCGCCAAGGAAGATGGCGTCCACGCCGTACTTGGCGCCGATCTTTTTCAGTGCTTCGGGGTCGAGCTGGCGGCTTCCGACCGTGGCCAGCAAGACTTCGCGGTTGCCCAGCTCCACGAGCCGCGTCCCCGGCTGTGCCGAATGGATGCGCGCCTGAAACTCGCGCGTCGCCCGCGCGTTGACGGCCGGGATGTAATTGGACGAGAACTCCGCGACGCCGAGCGTCCCGTACTCCTTCAGCTCCATGCGCGGCGGCACCGGCACGAGGACCGTGTTGGTGCATCCCCACAGCGTAACGAGCAACAACAGCAGCGATCCGGCGATCCTGCGCATACGACACCTCCCTTCGCCGCAGAGCCTACACGCCGGGAGGCACGGTCGCCGTGAACGATGGCCGCTCGGCGATCCGGTCAAACCATTCCGAGAGCTTCGGCCGTCCGGATCGCCAACGAAACGCAGGATTGCGCGCCTCGAGGCCGAGAGCGCATGCGAGCGTGATCTGGATCATGTTGAGCGCCCCGCGCATCAGGGGATGGCCGATTTCACGCTCCCAAACGTCGCTCATGCGTCGCGCCCGATCGGTTTCATGGCGGATCACGCCCGGCGAACGCTCGTTCTGCGGCCGCAGGGTCTCGCGTCCCCAGACCGAAAGGCCGTCGAGCATGCTCCTCGCAAGCGCTTCGAGTCGGAGCGCCTCCCACGAATCGCCATCGCGCGGCAGGTGGAGCGCCGGCTTCCCGTCCAGATGATCGAGGTACGCGCAGATCAGAGCCGATTCCTCCAACCCGACACCGTCGTCACACAGGAGATAGGGCACCCGCCCCGAGGGATTGACGCCGTAGTAGGGACTGTCCGCAGTGCGTGTCTTGGCGACAATCGTCTCGACGCGGTGCTCCAGTCCCTTTTCCAGGACAACGATCCGCGCCATGCGCGCGTAAGGCGAGCCGGGAGTGATGTAGAGCTTCACGCGAGCGTCGCGGCCAGCTCGGCAAAATCGGCCACGACGAGATCGGGCTGGTGCGGCGTTTCTCCGAACGGGCGCTTGCGCCGGTCGATGAATGCCGTGCGCATGCCGTAGGACTTCGCACCGATGCAGTCAAAGGCGTGGTTGGCGACAAAGAGGATGCTCGAGCGATCCTCGCAGATGATCTCCTCCGCCTTAGCGTAGGTCTTCCAATGCGGCTTGAAATAGCCCGCTTCCTGAACCGAGATCACATGATCGAACCTGAAGCCGATGTGCGGGCCGGCGGCCTTCAGCATGTCGCGGTCGCCGTTCGAAAGAATCGCGAGCCTGTATCCCGCCGCCCGCAGCCTCTCGAGCGCCGCGACGACGTCGGGAAAGGGCTTGAGCTTCTCGATTTCGCTTACCAGCCACCGTACCTCGTCCTGCGTATACGCGATGCAGCAGCGGTCCATGACGTAGGAAACCGCGCGATGCCCGATCTGCCGGTAGGGCGTATGGCCGCGATCGCAAAGCGCGTCGATCATCGAGTTCTCGAAGTGCGTGCGGCGCCACCAGGTGACGAAGCTCGCCGGCTCGCCGTCCCAGCCCTTCTGCTTCAGGAAGGACGTCACCGCTTCGGTGAGGCCCTTCTGCATGTCGACGATGGTGCCGTACTGGTCGAACGCCAACGCCTTGATCTCGCGCTTGAGAATGCCCGCCTTCTCCATCAAAGCCCGCTCAGGCGCCTCGCGCTGTCTTCGACGCCGAAGCACGCGTCGAGGTGCTCCGCTGCCTCGAACACCGCCTGGTCTCGGTGCAGCGGCGGCGAGCACTTCCACTTCAGGTGCACGCGGCAGCCTTCTCGCAGAACGCCCGCATAGAATCCCTCGTAGTTACAGTCGACCTCGAAGCCGAGCCGGGCTCGATAGTACTCGAGCGAGCGGGATAAGTCGGCAACTCTGAATACCGGGGCGACGTAATGCAGGCTGGGTCGAGATTTACTCCTCGGAGACGTTACCCCTGCCGCACGCGGTCCAGCTCGGTTGGGCTGATCTGCGGGCAGCGCTACCAGAACCAGCGCGGCACCCGCCCTGCATATTGCTGCCAGTCGCTGCCGAACGCGCGAGCGAGCCATGGCTCTTCGCCGAGCACGACTCTGAGATGAAACGCTATAGCGACGACCGGCGCGTAGAGGAGCAACCCGACCGAGCCGAACGCCCACGCCCAGCCGAAGAGGACAAGCGTCACGGCAACGTACATCGGATTTCGCGTGTAGCGATAAAGACCGACCACCACCAGCTTGCGCGGCGGCGCCCAAGGAGCGAGCGTACCCTTGCCCGAGACGTAGAAGTCGCGCACGCACCATAGCAGCGCGACGAAGCCGATCGCAAGCGGCGCGAGGCCCAGCGGCTGGGCGAGCCGCGTATGGGACGTTACCGCGAGCCAGGTGACCGGAATGGCAATGGCGACGATGCCCGGGCATGCGAGAAACGCAAGCAACGCGCGTGAAAACATGCGACATAAGCGCTAACGGTTGTTAGCGCTTTGGTCGCTCGGGGAACACCACATATACACGCAGCACGCTCGAGCGCTACCGTTCGGACGACGTGGCCCCGTCGCGCCTCAGAAGCCGGACGGGGGTCAGTCCGCCGACTACGAGCGCCGTGGCGAGCTCGGCATATGCAGCGGCAAGGACGTGATAGTTAACGTCGTCGGCAGCGCCAACGCTGTCACGCGTTACGCAGATCTTCATGTCTTGGGCGCTTCGTCGTCGTACTCCTTCTCGAGCTGCAGCAATTTCTTCGGCAGCTTTACTCCATCGCGTCGCGCGACGGCGAACATCGCTCGCTGGCTGAACCCGCCGTGAACTTTGCCCCGAGCGTCGCGCACCTGCCAGTCCTCGATGTCATCAAGATTACAGCGGTACAAGCGGTCGAGATGCCCGGAGTGAGTCACAGGCGGCGTAACCAGGCGAACGCCGAGCTGACGATCGTCGATGACCTCCAGCACCTCGGCCCAGAGGTGCTCGACCTGGTTCGAATTGCTGACGAAGTACAGCTTGACCAAAGCGCTTTCCTTCGGGCCGCGCACCAGAGACATGAACTCGCCCAGCGAAGCCTTCGCCCTGGCCAGCGCCTCTTTCAACAGCGGGTCGTCCGGCGAGGTTGGGAGCGGCGGGAACTCCGGCCGCGGCGATCTCCAGCGCACGACGAGCCACACGGCGACGGCGATCGCTAGAGCGACGAGGATGGCTGTTTCGATGCGCACTTGATGCCTATTTGCCCTGGATCCGGCCGACCACCTTGCCGGTCTGGTTGATGATGAATATCGCGTGCCCGCCAGGATACGGGAGCGGCTTTTCCTCAGGCGAGCTGCGCTTCGTGAATTCCACACGAACCTGCCACTGTCCCCTTTCCACCGTCGCCGTGAACTTGCATGGTGTTTGCGGCGTGCATTTGCCCTTCACCTCTTGTTTCGCCGCTTCAATGGCTCCGTCTCTGTCCAACGCTGCTGCGGCCACGGCCCAGCAGGCCAAGGCGACGGGTACCAGCGACACGAGGGCACGATTTGCGGCCGGTAGATCATCTCCTCTAGGCATCATTGCCCAACGGGCTTGCGCCGACGGCTGAGAAATAGGAGAAACAGGATGAGGACGACATCGATCGCGGCCGCGAAAGCAGCATGTGGACGCCCCCTGCGCGCCCGCGAACCCCCCACAATGACCGCGTCGAGGAAAGCGGAAGTCAGCAGCAAATAGCCGGCTGCGGCTACTGGTCCCATGAACCCGTGACGCCGAACGTTCGCGCTGTTTGCGGAAACGCGATCTCAGGCGTCGCCAAGAGAGGAATCCAGGATTCGATCGATTGACGCTGCGTCAACCCTCACTCTTTCAAGGATGCTGCGCAGTCTAGCGCGATCGCGCGACCGGATTGCGTGGTCGTATTCGTCCATCAGTCCCAGAGCGCAGAGCCGTTCGTTTACAGTCATGCCGGAGAACACCCAGGGCTCGTATTCGGAGCGAAACTCACGCCACTTCTCCAGTGCCGGCCGGAACGGCGCATCATCGATCAGCCACGTATTTCCGAAAAGTCGCTCGACACTGTCCAGGCGCGCTACCACGTTTTCCCCTAGGGTCGCCGCGGCAAGTATCGGAGCGAGCGCGCTGAGGTAATCGGAAACCAGGGACCGATCCTCCGGGCGAGCGCATCGCGCAAGGCCGGCCTCGAACAGCGCTACGGTTTCAGCCAGGGCGCGATGCATGTCGCGACGGAGCGTCGTCGTATCTCACGCATCAAACGACTTCCACTTCGGTTGTCACATCGGGCGCTTGGCGGATCGTGCAGCCGACTGGCGAATGCGCTTCAGCCCATGCCACGATTTCTCGTAGTTGCGCCGGCGTCGCGGCTTCCGCGCCTATTTTCACCTTCGTGCGTAGGTTGCGCAGTCCGGCAGACACGCTGTCATCCAAGCCCAGCAATCCGCGATTGTCGGACTCGCTCTCGACGGTGACCTCCAGGGACTTGAGCTGCAGACCCAACTGGGCTGCCCTCATCGCGATGACAGTCGCGTTGCAGGAAGCCAACCCCGCTCTCAGCAACCAGCCGGGGTTGGCGCCCGAACCCGCGCCGCCCATTGCGGGAGGCATATCCGTGAGCACTTTTTCTCCACGAGGTCCGCTCACTTGAAACTTCAGACCTTCGTGGAGCACCGCCCTGGCAGGTACATTCTTCGTCTGCGCCTTTTCAGGCTGTTCGCTTAACACCTTCGTCAATGTGGCGATGGCCTCTGCGACGTTCGACATGATTGCCTCCGGATCGAATTTTGCTCTCAATCCAGTCTACCGGTCTGCAGCCATGACGCACCGGCGCGGGCTGCTGGCAATACATACTTTGGTGCGCTCAGCCGGCGACCAAGGGTTCTGCGGCCATGATCTTACGGAGCCCGCCATACCATCCAGAAAAGGGCCAGAACCGAGAGGCCCGCAATCACAAGCAGCGCGGCGAGCGCCTGGTAGAGTCGACCGTACAGCCGCGCAGCAGCTCCGCGGCTGACCAGTGTGTCGCGGATGACCTTAACCCCCTCGGGCGGATGACGGTTCCCGCGGAGCACCCGGACACCGAAGTTCCAAACCCATGCAGCCATCAGGAATAGCGCGCGAGGAGTAGAACGGGCGCGGCGACGATGATACTGGCCTGTACGTGAGACGAGCTCCCCTGGAACCACGATAAGAGCGACTGACGATGGCTTTCGAGCAGGACCAAGGCCCCGCTGCCGAGAACTGCGGCAACCGCGATGCACATAAGTGCGAACCGCCGGCTGCGCGGATCAGCCTGCTGGATTTCAGCCATCTTGAGCCTCAGTCGCCACTCATTCCGGCTTGGCACCGGTCTTCCTGACGACGTCCGCCCATCGGACGATCTCGCTTTTCACGTAGAGGGCAAAGCTTTCCGGTGACCCACCCACCGGCTCGTAACCGAGGGCGGTCAACCGTCCGCGGAAACCCGGGTGCGAGAGCAGCTTCTCGGTGTCGGCATTGAGACGCAATACGATGTGTGCCGGCGTCGCTGTCGGCGCGAAAACGCCGATCCAGGTGTGATGCTCGAAATCCGGGAATCCCGACTCCGCTACCGTTGGTACCTGCGGAAGCATCGCGAAGCGCGTTGCGCTCGTGACAGCGAGCGCTCGCAGCCTGCCTGCTTTGATCAAGGGCAGGGGTGGTGGTATCGCGATACACAAGACATCAACGTCGCCGGCAAGCGCCGCCGCGATCGACGAGCTGCCACCCTTGTAGGGCACGTGCGTGACGTTTCCCTGGGCGAGAATCCTGAAGAGATAGTCCGCCGACAGGAATGGCGCCGTACCCGCGCCTGGCGAGGCATAGGTGAGCCCGCTGGCCTTCGCCTTATCGATTGCCTCGCGCAGCGTCGTCGCGCCGAACTTTGCGCCCGCGATAACCACCAAAGGCGTAGTGGCGACGTTGATTACGCCGACGAGGTCCTTCTGAAGATCGTAGCCCGGGTTGGGCCACAGCGTGGCGTTGACCGCGATGACGCTTGCGGTGACTAACACGGTGTAACCATCCGGCGTGGCTTTGGCGACGTGCGCGGTACCGATGTTGCCGACAGCGCCCGGCTTGTTCTCCACAACAACTTGCTGGCGCCACACAGCGCCGAGCTGCTCGCCCACCATACGGGCAACAATGTCCGGCGCACTGCCCGGCGCGAACGGCACTATGAAGTGGACCGGCTTGACGGGATAAGTCTGTGCTTCTGCGGCAATCGCGACGAATGCGAAGATAGCCATCGCTAGCCAATCCGGCTTCCGCATTTTCCCCTCCTTCGATCAGAGTCTTGGGGGAGATGAAAGCGTCTGAGCTAATAGAGCGTAGTCTTCATCGAGTGAAGCCCGCATAGAACTCATGCACCGTCACGGTTCCTGTGCCGAGGGCCCGTGCCTTCCGATGCAGCCGCTCAAGCACGGCTTCGCTTACGCGTCCGTAGACTTCAATCTTCAATAGCTCGATCAGATCTGCGAATTTCCGGAACTCGGCGGCACCTACATCCATGTGAAACTCCAGCGACGCGGAGTCGCGATGAACCGCAACCACGGTCATCTGTCGTCGCTGCGGGTCGAGATAGAAGCCGTAGGAGATGAGTTGGGGTACGTTGCGCTCCACGAACGCGGCCAGGGATTTCATCGCCGCCTCGAGTTCTGCCAGCTTCCCGTTCCGGATCGCGGAGACATCGACGTAAACGATCGGTTGAGGCATGGATGGTCCTCCTTCTATGCGTCGAGGAATCGCACCCGCGCGTTCTCGTCCGCAGGATAGTCTGGCCCTTGGCCAATCAAGTCGGGCCCCGAACCGTCAGCCAGGCTCTGCAGCGCGCGCTCCCGCTTATCGATGGCAAGCAGCATCCCAGTCCTCAACGTCGAGCAGCGCATCGCGCAGCACCCGCACATCGCGTAGCGTCAGGGACAAGCCGCAGCCGAAGCAGGGGTCGTTGGCCGCGGCGGC
>DATFEI010000294.1:0-2183 GCA_035251315.1 Burkholderiales bacterium
TCGATCGAAGCAAGCGGGATGGCGGGCCATTGCACGCCCGAGAGGTCGAAGTCGTTCAACCGACGCCCGTCGAGCAGGATCAGCGTGTTCTGCGGGCCAGTGACGCCAAAGCCGCGCAGGTCGATCGACGTGTAGGCAGCGTTGTTGCCGTAAAAGTCCTTCATCGTGATCCCGACCTCGCTCGACAGGAGCTCGGGCAGCGTGCGGGCGGCGCTTTGCTTGATGTCTTCCTCGGTAATGACCGTCACGCTCGCCGGCAGTCGGCGTATTTCTTCCGGAAAGCGTGGTGCGGTGATGACCACCGCTTCTTGCGCGAAACAGCTCGTGCAGAAAACGAGACCTGCTATTGCGGACCGCATGGAAACCTCCCTGGCGTCTTCCCCGACGCCTGAATGGTTGAGGGGCGCTTCCAGGCCGGTCTCCGGACTCGCGAGAATTGGGAACGGGAGATTCATCTCCCGTGCCCTAGTACACTCTCGCCTTCCCGCGCTCGCGCGCAGTGGCACTTCAAGAGCGTTTCTCTCGCTTACCGTTGCGGGGGCAGTAGAGGCTTTTCACCTCTTTCCCGAGCACCCGGGAGCGTGCCGATATCATAGCTTGATGAGGTGGATTGGGCTTTTCTTGGCCCTTGTTGTCTTCAAGGCAACAGCGGACGGGTCAGTGAAAGACGACTATGGGAACGTAGTCCGCCTCCCGGGCCCAGCCGCGCGCATCGTCAGCCTGGCGCCGCATCTGACCGAGCTTGTCTACGCCGCCGGCGCCGGGGCGCGCATGGTCGGGGCGGTGGAATACAGCGACTTCCCGCCTCCGGCGCGCGAGCTGCCGCGCGTCGGAAGCGACGCGCACATCAGCCTCGAAGCGGTGCTCGCGTTGAAGCCCGATCTCATCGTGGCTTGGCCCAACGCGGGCAGCGTGCGGGCGATCAATCGGCTGGGAGAGCTCGGCCTACCGGTGTTCCGCTCCGAGCCGCGCGAGCTCGAGGATATCGCCACCACGCTCCAGCGGCTCGGCGTGCTCGCCGGCACGAGCGCGCAAGCCGAGCGCGCGGCTCAGGCCTTTCGCGCGCGCAAAGCCCAGCTCGAGAAGCGCTACGCCGCACGCCCGAAGGTGCGCGTGTTCTACCAGGTGTGGGACCGGCCGCTCCTCACCGTGAACGGCGATCACGTGATCAGCAAGGTGATCGCGCTCTGCGGCGGCGAAAACGTGTTCGCGGCTCTGCCGCTCATCGCGCCGGAGGTGGACGCCGAGGCGGTGCTTCGCGCAACCCCGCAGGTGATCCTGACGAGCCGCCCCGATGCGCAGCCGCCGAACTGGCTGCCCGGCATCCGCCTCTTCGTGGTGCCCGCAGACCTCATCCAGCGCCATACACCGCGGCTTCTCGATGGCGCCGAGCACGTCTGCCGCGTGCTTGAAGATGCGCGTGCGTCAAGGTCATGAAGTACATGCAGAATGCGGCCTTATTAGTTGACGCGGCTTGATTTTTGCAACATAGTCCGGCTTGCGTGGAGACGGAGTTCAGTTCCCTGGAGGCCAAGATCGCGCAGTTCGTATCGCTCTGCGAGCGGCTACGCGCGGAGAACGTCGAGCTGCGGCAGCAGCTTGCCGCGGCCCGCAACGACGCCAAGCGCCTGCACGAGAAGATCAATGGCGCCAAGGCCCGCCTCGAGGGCCTGCTCGCGCGACTGCCGGGCTGAATCCGTGCCCGAGCCAAAGACGATCGAAGTCAACCTCCTCGGTCGGAGCTACCGCGTGGCTTGCGAGGATCACGAGCGCGAAGCGCTGATGCAGGCCGTCGCGTACGTGGACGCCAAGATGAACGAGATTCGCAAGGCCGGCAAAGTGATGGGCGCCGAGCGGATCGCCGTCATGGCCGCGCTCAACGTGGCGCACGAATTGCTTAGCCTGAAAGTCGGCGCCGGCTTCGACCTCGGCCAAGCCAAGCGCCGCCTCGTCGCCATCGAATCGCAGATCGACGCGGCGATTGCAAAGCAGGAGAAGTTGTTCTAAAAAAGAGTTGGTTCCCTGCGGTGCGCGACAGGGCCCAATTTTTCCGAACCGATAGCTTCCTTAGGTTGCGGATCCAGTGTCACTGTTGTGATCGTCCCGCGCGTGCCGTGGCTTCTGCTCCGGTTACGCGTGCCGGACGAACCTGATGTGACCGGTAAGCGACCACCCTGTTTAGC
>DATFEI010000300.1:0-17339 GCA_035251315.1 Burkholderiales bacterium
TCAGCGCCTCGCGGGCGCTGTGCGAGTCGTAGCCGTACTCGTCGACCAGGCGCTTCTCGACCACCGAGATCTTCTGCCGCGTCTCCTCGTCGGGGCGCGACGCCGACGAGACCAGCCGCAGCACGTCCCGGCGCTGCTCGAACAGATACTGCTCTACCGCGTCGTGCAGCGGGGCGTGATTGTCGAGCGTGAACTTCTCGCCGCGCTTGTAGGCCCCCATGGCCTTGCGCACCACCTCCTGGCGGAACGAGAGCTTGCCCGACTCGGAAATCTTGATCTTCTCCTCCACCGAGCGCAGGAAGCGCTCGTCGGGCTTGCGCTCTTCGTTCGTGATCGGGTCCTTGATGCTGCGGTTGTCGAGGGTGGCCTCGACCTCGTCCAGGTACTTCTCGAGCAGCTGCTGCGCCTCGTCCTCGAAGGACACGAACAGCGCCTTGTGCACGTCCTCCTTGACCCAGCGGTTGTAGAAGTCCTTGCGCACGGTCACCAGGAAGTCGATCCACTTGCGCTTCTTCTTGCCGTCGATGCGCACATCCGAGTCGATCGCGTCCTTGAGCGCGATCAGCACGTTCATGGCGGTCAGGCTTTTTGCCTGCGACTGGATGATCGCGTTCGAAAGCGCATTGATGACGAAGCGGGGTGATACGCCCGCAAGGCCCTCGTCTGGATTCTTGGCGCGAAGCTTCTCGATCTCGGACTGCGATTGCGACACCCCTTCGACGTCCTCGCCTGCGTACAGGCGCACCTTCTTCAGGTTGTCGGCCTCGCGCTCCTCGCCCTCGGCCAGGCGCGTGAGGACCGCGAATACGGCGGCAACGTGCAGAGCATGCGGGTCCAGATGCACCTCGCGGAACGCCTGGGTCGACGAGGTGAGCTTGCGGTAGATCCTCGCCTCCTCCTTGTAGGACAGGGTATAGGGCACCTGGATGATCACCATCCGGTCGAGCAGCGCCTCGTTCTCCGGCTCCTGCAGGAACTTGCGGAATTCGGCGAGGTTGGTGTGCGCGAGAATGGTCTCGTCGAGGTGGATCAGCGGGAAGCGGGACACCTTGACGTTCTTTTCCTGAGTGAGCGTGAGCAGCAGATACAGGAACTCGCGCTTCACCTTCAGGATCTCGATCATCTCGAGCAGGCCCCGGCTCGCGGCAAACACCGCGCCCGACCAGGACCAGGCACGCGGGTCGCCCTCATCGCCGAACTCCGCCACCTTCGAAAGATCCACGGACCCGACGAGGTCGGCGATGTCGGCGGTGCTCGGGTCGTGCGGCGCGTAGGTGCCTACGCCGGCGCGGCCGGCCTCCGAGATGAAGATGCGTTGCACCGGGACCTGCATGAAGTCGCCGGCGAATTCGTGCTGCAGGCGCGTGGCGCAGTATGGACAAAGCTCGCCCGTGACATCGACCCCGTAGGTCGACCGGAACTGCCCGCGCAGCGTGTGCGGCACGAGGTGAAGCGGCGACTCGTGCACCGGACAGCCGTGGATGCCGTAGAGCGCGCCGGCGTCGGTGTGGCTGTACTCCTCGAGGCCGCGCTTGAGCAGGATCACCATGCTCGACTTGCCGCCGGAGGGCGGCCCGAGCAGCAGCAGCAGCCGCCTGCCGACTTCGGACCCGGCTGCGGCCGCCTTGAAATAGTCGACCACGCGCTCGATGGTGTCGCTGATGCCGTAGAGCTCGTCCTCGAAGAGCTGGCAGCGCAGGCGGCCGTTCGCGTCTTCGTAGCCCTCGGCGCGCATCATGTCCCAGATGTACTGGTGGCTTGAGCGCGCGATCGCACGCGCGTCGGCGGGAAATACGCTCTCGAGGAAGCTCGCGAACGTCCCGGACCACCGCGCCGCGCGGTGTTCCTTGCTGAACTGCGCCAGGGACTTGAGGACGTCCTCGTGACGTCCGCTGTTTCCGCTGCCAGATCGCATCACGGTCACCTCTTCGTACATACTGATCCTCTCAACATCTTAGAGCAAGCAAGATTGTGTGCAGCGCGCGCGTGCGCCGGTTCACTTTCCAGAGCGATCAGACACGAATAAGTGCCGCCCTGCCATCCCGGAGAGCAAGTAACGCACCGTCCAACGGGTCTACGAAAATTCGGTTGACGTAATAGAATGAGCGCCGCGACGGGAAGTTTCCCGACACGGGGGCGCGGATACACTGCGGCGCGGGAAGGCTGTTGCTACCGCGGGTAAGGATTCGGTGACAGAATTTAGCAACGCTGCCGCGGTCAAAAAGTTGACGAGAACATGCTCAAAGAAATCCTAGGCGTCGCCGACGACCCGCCAGCCAAGCGGCGCTGGTTTCACGACGAGTATTTCGACCTCTTTGTCTGGCAGGCGAACGGCGAGGTGACGCTGTTTCAGCTGTGCTACGGCGGCGACGCGAGCGAGCGCGCACTGGTGTGGGACAAGCAGCGCGGTTTCTTCCACGACGGTCCCGCATCGCGGGATGTGGTTGCGCTATTCGAGGATGCCGCCGCTGCGCTGCCGGCCGATTTGCGCGCCGCGATCCGGGAGAAAGTGCACGAGTTCGCCGGCCGGCAGCTCTCGGTCGTGTCGCGCCGCAAGAAGTTCCGCCGGGCCTCTTGGCAGCGCTAAGCTTCTCCTTCAGGGAGGTGTTGCGATGAAACCCGAGCTCGTGTGGCTGTTGTGGGCGGTCGCGCTCACTTTCGTGCAGATGCTGGTCGCGGTAGGCGGCGCAACGTTGCAGGTTGGCCTGCCGGCGCTCGCCGGCAACCGTGAGGGACTGCCTCCGTTCACAGGCTGGGCAGGGCGGGCGCAACGCGCGCACCACAACATGCTCGAGAACCTGGTGCTTTTCGCCGCGCTGGTGCTGATCGCCGTGGTGACGAACAAGACCAATTCCACGACGCTGCTGGGGGCGCAGCTCTTCTTCTGGGCGAGGCTCGCTTATGCCCTGGTCTATCTCGCCGGCATTCCCTGGCTCCGCACCGCGGTATGGGCCGTCTCCGTGATCGGGATGATTCTCATTTTTGTGCAGCTGCTTTAGAAGGTGCACCAATAGCGATCGGGCGCACGGCTGAGCCCGCCGCTCCCCGGTCGCGCAGCGGCAGGATCATGGTGCACGAAGTCCAGATTCGCTCGGCCGCCAGCTCGTCGAGCTTGGCGTTCTCGACCAGGTGGATTCCGGCCTGCGCGAGCATGTGGTGGTGGACCGCGAACGGCAGGCCGGGCGGGGTGCCGGGCGCCGGCCCGGCCTTGCCCTGGAGCTGGCCCTCCGCCACCGTGTCGACGAAAGGCGTGTCGAGCGCGATCACGACGATGCGCCGCGCGGCGAGCCATTGCGCCGCGTCGAACGAGAGCCCCGGCGCCTTGGTGTAGTAGAACTTCTCGGTGTCGGGATCTCGCCAGTGGTCGCCCCACCCGGTACGCACGTAAACCACGTCCCCTGGCAGCACGCCGCGCTTTCCAAGCCCTTGTGCCTTCAGCATCCCTTCGAGGTCCTGCGCGGTCACGAGCTCGCCCGCTTCCATGGCTTTCTTCTTGTAGGCCTTTGCATCGAACAGCACCGCACTCGTGACGATCGGCGGCGCCTTCTCGATGCCGAGCTTGAGCAGCGGCGAGTCCGGCGTCGGCTTGACGTCGTTCTGTGTGAACCCACCGTAGTAGCCGGCCCGGTCGGCGGGGAATTCGGACTTCCCGTCCCACGGCTGCTTGAAGGCGCCAAAGTGACCGAGCGCGTCCATCTGCGTGCCCTGCTGAGCGGGTTCCGCATTCTCATTGAACTGCTCGGAATTGAACGCGTGGGCGGTCCCGGGAATGCCGGCGGTCGCCTTGGGCTTCACGGCGTAAGGCCCCGCGAAGGGCGAGAGCGGCATCGTGTTCGAGCGCACGTGCGAGAGCTCGTACGCCTTCGCGCCGGGCTGCTGCATGTGCCAGGCGCAGCGCTGGTAGGTGGCGGGGCCGATCTGGTTCGCCATGCCGCGCTCGTCGCCTTGCGCCGAGGGCAGCGGAGGCACCTTCCGTCGCTGGATTTGTTCCGGCTCAACCGCGAAGCCGGAGCAAGCAATCAAGGCAAACAGCCATCCAATGCGCTTCACTTGGGACCCTCCTTTGCCAACTGTGCGAGCAGCGCGCGTCCTTCCAGCATGTCGTCCAAGGTGCCGAAGGCCTGCATGTAGTGGCCGCGATACCCGCTCCCCTCGATGGCGGCGAACATGGCGGGGAAGTCGATCGTGCCTTCGCCTGGCCGCAAGTGCTCCTCGTGCGTGCCGCGACAGTCGGCGAGGCGCACCTCGCCGCAGCGGCGCATGTCCAGGCCGGCCATGAACGCTTCGATGCGGTTCGGGCGGATGTGGGCGTGGTTTACGGTGAAGCTCCAGCCGAGCGCCGGCGAGTCGAGCCGCTCGAAGTAGTAGCGGCATTCCTCGAGATCATTGGCGAGGTAATGGACCTCCGCCTCGTCGGGCTCCGGGTTCAGGTTCTCGAGCAGAAGCTTGACCCGGTTGCGTTCCGCCTTTTTGCAGGCCCGCCCGATCCGCGCTACCGCGGCTTCCATGCGCACGCGCTTATCGGAGCCGAAATGGTAGCCGCCGTGCACCACGATCCAGCCGGCACCGAGCCGTTTTGCGGCGTCGATATAAGCCTCCAGGTACTCGTCGGCCGCCTCGGCGACGAAGGGCGAGGTCTCGGCAATGTTCACCGCGGAGAGGGTATGGAGCCCCAGCCGGATTTCCGCCTTTTCGAGCTTGGCCCTCGCTTTTTTCAGCCGGGGAGAGTCCTTCTGCAGGAGCTCGGGGGTCTGGTCGAGGCACAGATCGATATAAGGTACCTTGTGCTCCACCGCCCACCCGACCGCGGGCTCAAGCGCCAGCTTCTGATTGATGTCGACCCCGATCCTGTCTTTCATGAAGCGGATTTCCTTTTGAACAGCAAAGGCGCGGTGACTGCCAGAAACGCCAAGGCGAGCAGCGTCGCCGAAATCGGCCGCGTGAGAAAGATGGCGCCGCTGCCGTGCGACAAGGTGAGCGACTGCCTTAGCGCGGTCTCGAACAGCGGTCCGAGCACGAGGCCGAGCACCATCGGCGCCGCCGGCCAGTCGTAGCGCTTCATGAGCCACCCTAGCGCACCGAAGGCGGCGAGCAGCCAGCAGTCCTCGACGCTGTTCGCCTGCGAGTACACCCCGGCGATGCAGAGCGCGAGGATGGGCGGATAGAGCCAGCGGTAGGGCACCTTGAGGAGCCGCGCAAAGAGGCCCGCGAGCGGCAGGTTGAGGATGAGGAGGATCACGTTGCCGATGTACATGCTCGCGATCACCGCCCATACGAGGTCGGCGTTCTTGGCGAAGAGCTCGGGCCCGGGGCGGATGCCGAACATGATGAGCGCGCCGAGAATGATCGCCGTCGTGCCCGAGCCCGGCACGCCGAGCGAGAGCATCGGCACCATGGCGCCCGCGGCTGCGGCGTTGTTCGCCGCCTCGGGCGCGGCGACCCCCTCGATCGCGCCCTTGCCGAAGCGCGACGGGTCTTTCGCTAGCTTCTTCTCCACGATGTAGGCGATGAAGGAGGCAATGGTTGCGCCGGCCGCGGGCAGCACGCCGATCGCAAAGCCCACACCCGTGCCGCGCAGGATCGGAAGCCGGCAGCGGCGCCAGTCGGCGCGGGTTGGCAGCGCGCTCTTCACGTCCGCCACTGGCCGCGTCACGCCGAGCACCGAACTCGCCACCACTTCTCCAACGCCGAAGAGCGCGACGGTGAGGACGATGAACTCGACGCCGTCGAGGAGCCAGCTTTGGCCGAAATCGAAGCGCGCGATGCCATTCTGGGGATCGATGCCGATCGTGCCGAGAAGGAGCCCGGCGACCCCGGTGACGAGGCCCTTCAGCAGCGAAGATCCCACGGCAGCGAGCGCGGTGAGGCCGAGCACGACCAGGGCAAAGTACTCGGGCGGTCCGAAAGCGAGCGCTGCCGTCGCGAGCGCGGGCGCGAGCAGCATGAGCCCCACCGTGCCGAGCGTGCCGGCGATGAACGAGCCGATCGCCGCGATGCCGAGCGCCGGCCCGGCGCGGCCCTGGAGCGCGAGCTGATAGCCGTCGATGCTGGTCATGACCGTGCTCGACTCGCCGGGCACGCTGACCAGCACCGAGGTGAGCGTGCCCCCGTACTGCGAGCCGTAATAAATGCCGGCAAAGAGGATGATCGCCGACGTGGGATCGGCACCGAAGGTGAGCGGCAGGAGCAGCGCGATCGCCGCCGACGGCCCGATCCCCGGCAGCACACCGACCATCTGCCCCATCAGCACCCCGAGGAAGCACATCGTCAGGTGCTTGAAGGTGAGCGCGGCGGCGAAACCGCTCGCGAGCTGCGCGAGCTCGTTCATCGCGCTTTGAACCGAATTCTCATCATGGCAATGGAACTCCCAGCCACGTTTTGAAGATGAGATACAGCACTGCGGTGGTCGCTCCCGACACCACCACGCTGGGAAGCATCGGCAGCCGCTCTACCGCCGCATAGAGAAAGAGCAGGAGCGCGAACACCGAGATCGAGAACCCGGCGAAGGGCAGCGCGGCGACCGTGGCGACGAGCGCGCCGAGAATAACGAGCGGCTTGCGGATCGCCTCACCCGGCCGTGCATGCCTTGCCCCAAGAAGCTGGAGGAGGACGGCGGCTGCCAGAACGAACAGCAGCACGCCGTAGCTGAGCGGAAGGAAGCCCGAGTCTGGCGCGAACCCCTGCCAGAGCGGCATGGTCGCGCCCTTGGCGATCCACAGCACCGCGAGCGCCGCAAAGACAAGGGCGAGCACGAGCTCGCCCTTGTCGACGCTAAGACGCATCTATTTGCCGAGCAGCTCCCGGTACAGCTTTTCCTGACGCGCGAGGAATTCGTTGAACTGCTTTCCCGGGATCGACGCCGCTTGTGCGACGTTGTCCGCGTAGTACTTCTTCATCGCTGCGGAGTCGTTGACCTTCGTCATGATCCCCTCCCAGTAGACGCGCGCCGCGTCGGGCGCGTCTTTCGGGATGGCGACACCGCGCCACATCTGGAAGTTGGGGGTCTTGATGCCCTGCTCCTGGAAGGTTGGCACGTTCTTCAAAGCCGGGAAGCGCTGGTCGCGCACCACGCCGAGCGCGCGGACCTTGCCGCCCTGCATCTGGCCCATGAACTCGAGCGGGTTGCCCATCGAGGCCTGCACGTGCCCACCGAGGAGCGCCGTGAGCGCCTCTCCCCCGCTGTTGAAGCCGACGGTGTTGTACTCCACCCCCGTCGCCTTGGAAAGCACGGTGACCGCCATCACGTCGGTAGTGCCGCCGGTCGAGAACGCGACGCTTTTCGCCGGCTTCGATTTTGCGTCCTTCACGAAGTCCGCGGCGCTCTTCCACGGCGCGTCCGCGCGCACGAAGAGCAGGAAGTCGTCGAGCATCATGTTCATCACCGGCGTGACCTCGGTCAGCGTCTTCGCCTGCGGGTTGAGGATCGGCGTGATCTGGGTGCTGCCGTTGATCAGGATCAGCGTGTGCGGGTCGGCTTTGCGGCTCGCCGCCACGTAGCCGATGCCGGCGGCGCCGCCTCCTCCGGGCTTGTTCACGACCGCGATCGGCACCGGGAGCAGCTTCTCGTCGGCGATGACCTTGTGAATCACGCGCGCCATCAGATCGGCACCGCCGCCGAGCCCGAAGGGCACGACGAACTCGACGTCCTTCGTCGGCTTCCAGCCCTGCGCCAGGGCGGCGCACGGAATTACACCAAGCAAAACGAATCTTGCGAAAAAGCGCATTCGTCTCCTCCTCGAGAAAAAGCGTTCTTGCCGTGCGCACTATACTCGCGCCCATGGGCATGCTGGTAGAGGGCGTGTGGAACGACATTCCGCGCGACACCAGGGCGAGCGGCGGAGCGTTCGTCCGGCCGGAAAGCGCGTTCCGCGACCGGGTGCTCGAGCCGAAGGGAAAACTCAGGCCCGGCCGCTACCGCCTCTACGTCGCGAAGAGTTGCCCTTGGGCTCACCGCACGCTGATCGTGCGCGCGCTGAAGGGGCTCGAAAAGGCGATCCCGGTGTTCTACGCAGCCCCGTATATGGCCGAGAACGGGTGGGAGTTCTCCGACGGCGGAATACAGTACCTGCACCAGCTTTACTCCCGCGCGAAGCCCGACTACACGGGGCGCGCGACCGTGCCAGTGCTCTGGGACGAAAGAGAGCAGCGCATCGTCAACAACGAATCCTCCGAGATCATCCGCATGCTGAACCGCGACTTCGACGCGTTGGCGCGTCGCAAGCTCGCCGATCTCTATCCAGAAAAACTAAGAAGGGAAATCGATTGGCTCAACGAACGCATCTACCGCACGGTCAACAACGGGGTCTACCGCGCGGGGTTCGCCACCGCGCAGGACAAGTACGAAGAAGCGCTGACGCAGCTCTTCGGCACGCTCGACTGGCTGGAGAAGCGCATGAAACGGCGAAAGTGGCTTTGCGGCAGGTCTTTCACCGAGGCCGATGTGCGGCTTTTTACCACGCTGGTGCGCTTCGACGCGGTCTACTACTCGCACTTCAAGTGCAACCTGCGCCGCCTCATCGACTACCCGAACCTTTGGCGCTACACGCGCCGGGTATACGCCCTGCCGCACGTGGCAAAGACGGTGGACTTTGCCGAGATCAAGGCGCACTACTACCGCAGCATGAAGCAGATCAACCCGACACAAATCGTGCCCAAAGGGCCTTTGCTCGATTTTCGGCTGCATTAGCCGTCCTTTTTTCCTCAGCAGTCCTTGCAACCAGCGACCCGCTGGACGGCGTGCTCGCGCCCGGCGAGGCAGGCGTGGGCTTCACGTGGACATTCGCACCGCCCACGCCTTACCGCGGCTCGAGCCACGATTCCGACCTCCTGCCACAGTTCAGGTACGACAGCCGCTACTTCTACCTGCAATCGGATCGGATCGGCCTCAAGCTAGAGAACCCTCAGACGCGTTACGAGCTTTTCCTGCGCCGGCGCCTGGAGGGCTTCGCGAGCGACCACGTGCCCGACAGCATGGCCGGCATGGACAAGCGCTCTTCGGGCGACGATCTCGGCGTGGCGCTGCGGCTGCGGCTCGGCGCCGGCTTTCTTTACGGCGAAGCCATGCATAACGTGAGCGAGGAGTCCGAAGGGACGGAGATTCGCCTCGGCTACCGCTACGAGCGTTGGTGGACCGGCCGACTTCGCTGGCGCCCGTACGTCACGCTTGCCTGGCGCGACGCCGACCTGAACAACTACTACTACGGCGTGCGGCCGCAGGAGGCTACGGCCGAGCGGCCGGCGTACGAGCCGGGTTCCGGGGTGAACGTTGAGCTCGGCGTGCTCGCCGCCTACCGCCTCGCCACCCACTGGCAGGTGCTCGCAGGCGCCGGAATCACGCGCTGGTCGAGCGGTGTGAGCGACAGCCCGGTGGTCGAGGACGGAACGCAGCCTTATTTCATGCTCGGACTGATGTACGGCTTCACGCCCGAGCAGGCGAGCGAGCTCGACCGCCGGCCGCTCATCGTGCGGCTCGGCTACGGACAGTCGAGCGACTGCGACCTGATCGAGATTCTTCCCCTGCAGTGCACGACCACGAATACGCAGGACGATACGAGCATCGTCAAGTTCGACTTCGGCCAGGTGCTGGTGCGCCGCCTCAACGGCTGGCCGCTCGACATCGCCGGCTTCATCGGCTTCGTGAAGCACCTCGAGCGCGGCCTGCAGGACGACTTCTGGGAGGTCAACGGCTACTTCAAGCCAACCTACAACTTCGGTCCGTGGTTCAACGACCGGCTGCGCCCGCGCATCGGATTCGGCGCCGGCATCTCCTACGCGAGCCGCATTTCCTTCATGGAGCAGCGCGACCAGGCGGTGCGCGGCCGCGACACCTCCAAGCTGCTTCTCTACCTCGACCCGACCATCGATCTCAGCGTCGGCAACCTCTTCGGTGTGCGGGAACTACGCGAAACCTTCGTCGGTCTGGGCGTGTCGCACCGCTCGGGTATCTTTGGCTCCTCGCGGCTCTTCAACAGCGTGGACGGCGGCTCGAACTACATCTATACCTTCGTCGAGACGAGCTTCTAGCCCTGCGAAGAGTAGCCGCCGTCGATCGGGATCGCGGTGCCGGTGACGAAGTCGGAAGCCCGGCTGCAGAGGAAGACGGCGATCCCTGAGAGGTCCTCGGGCTGGCCCCAGCGGCCTGCCGGCGTGCGCCCGAGCACGCGCTCGTGCAGGCCCTTGATGTCGGCCCGCGCGCGCCGCGTGAGCGCGGTGTCGATCCAGCCCGGCAGCACCGCGTTCACCTGGATATTGTCCTTCGCCCAGGCGCAGGCGAGCGCACGCGTGAGCTGCACGATGCCGCCCTTGCTCGCCCCGTAGGGCGCGACGAACGAGGCGCCGAAGATCGACATCATCGAGCCGATGTTCACGATCTTGCCGCCGCCGGCGCGCGTCATGTGCGGGTAGGCGGCCTGCGCGGCGACAAAGGCGCTCGTGAGGTTCGTGTCGAGTACGAGCCTCCACTCCTCGATGCTGTACTCCTCGGGCGGCTTGCGGATGTTGGTGCCGGCGTTGTTGACGAGAATGTCGAGGCGCCCGAGCCGCTTCGCCGCTTCGTCCACCATCGCGCGGCACGCCTTCTCCTCCCTCAGGTCGGCTTCGACGGCAATGCCGTCAGGAAAGCTCTCGAGGGCCTCCTTGTTCTTCGATTTGTCGCGGCCTGCGATGGCTATCCGCGCGCCGGCCTGCGCGAGACCCTTCGCCATGCCCAGGCCGATGCCGCCGTTGCCGCCGGTGACGAGCGCGGTCTTGCCCTTCAGGTCGAAGAGGTTCATGCTGCGATTATGCATTACTTGCCAAAGTCAAGCATTTCCGCCGTGCGCAGGTTCAACCGCTTCTATACCCGGCGCATCGGGGTGCTGCAGCCGGGCTACCTCGGCAGCCCGTTTCCGCTGCCGCAGGCGCGCGTGCTGTACGAGCTCGGCCACCGCGGCGACACCACGGCGAGCGAGCTCGGGGCCGACCTTGACCTCGACCTCGGCTACCTGAGCCGCCTGCTCCAGAGCCTGCGCCACCAGGGCCTGGTGCAAGGCGAGGCGTCGAAGGAGGACGGGCGCCGCGTGCACCTCTCGCTCACGGCCAAGGGCCGTCGCGCTTACCAGCAGCTCGACGCGCGCTCGCGGGAGGAAGTCGCCGGGATGCTCGGCAAGCTGGCCGCACCCGAGCAGGCGCGGCTGGTGAATGCGCTGCAGATCGCCGAAAAGGTGCTGCACCGAAATTCCGGAGATGCTGAACTGGTGACGCTCCGCGGCCATCGCCCCGGGGACATGGGATGGGTGGTGCAGGCGCATGGGCGCCTCTATTTCGAGGAGTACGGCTGGGACGAGCGCTTCGAGGCGCTGGTTGCGGGAATTGCCTCGGAGTTTGTGAAGAACTTCGATCGGGAACGCGAACGCTGCTGGATCGCCGAGATGGGCGGCGAGCCGGTGGGTTCCGTTTTCGTCGTCAAGCAATCCCGGACCGTCGCGAAGCTCAGATTGCTGATCGTGGAACCGAAAGCCCGGGGCCGCGGGCTCGGTAAGCGCCTGGTCGAGGAGTGCGTCGCATTCGCGCGCGCGAAGGGTTACCGCAAGCTTGTGCTGTGGACGCAGTCCAACCTGGCCGCGGCGCGCGAAATATATGCCAAAACCGGATTCAGACGGGTGAAGCGGCAGCCGCACCAGGAGTTCGGAGTTAGACTGGTCGGGGAGTTCTGGGAGCTCAAGCTATGAAAGCCGCCATCGCAACCGAGCAGCTCACATTGGGCCAATTCGTTGAAGAACTGCGGCGCACACGAAGCGAATGCAAGGACGAGCGTGACATGCTGTCGCGCGTGCGCCGGCTAGCGCCGAAGTTCGCCCTGGCCGAAGGCTGGGTGCAGCGCAAATACTACGAGGCGGATCCCGAACAAGGCTTCGGCGTACACGTGCTGCACGAGGAGCCGGACCATACCCTCGCCGTGTTTGCGGTGAGCTGGCTGCCTTCCCGCGGCACACCGGCTCACGACCACGGCACCTGGGCAGTCATCGTGGGTGTGGACGGCGCGGAGAAGAACGCCTTCTGGGAGCGCGCCGACGACCGCACGCGGCCCGGCTATGCAGAGCTTCGCAAAATCGGCGAGAAGCTCGCCGACCGCGGCGACGTGGTCGCGATGCCGACCGGCGCGATCCACAGCGTGCACAACGAGTCGGAGCGCGTCACGCTCTCGCTCCATGTATACGGCAAGCACGTGAACCACACTGAGCGCTCGCAGTTCGACCCGGCGCGGCGCACCGAGACCGCCTTCAAGATCAGGCTAGCGTAACTGGCGCGGCGAGGCTTGCCTCCGCAGCCGCGGCATAGCGCGCAACCCGGTTTCGTCCCTCCTGCTTTGCCTGGTAGAGCGCCTGGTCGGCGCGCGCGGCAAGGGCATCCAGCGTGCGGCCGTCCTCGGGATAGCAGGCGACACCGATGCTGACCGTCGCGGTGACGTGATGGCCGTCGATCGCGAGCGGGCGCGAGGCGATAGTGTTGCGGATGCGCTCGGCCACATCCAGCGCCCCTTTCGGCGGCGTCTCGGGCAGCAGCACGATGAACTCGTCGCCGCCGTAGCGCGCCGGCACGTCGGTGGCGCGCAACTCCGCCTGCACCGCGTTCGCCAGCTGGCGCAGCAGCCGGTTGCCGGCGTCGTGGCCGTAGGCGTCGTTCACGTGCTTGAGATTGTCGGAGTCGACCATCAGCAGGCTCGCCGGCCGGCCGTAGCGCGTCGCCTGGCCGAAGAGGCGGTTGGCGGCGATGGCGAAGCCGCGCGTGTTGTAGAGCGCGGTGAGGTCGTCAGTCTGCGAGAGAAGCTTGGCGTGCTGCAGGCCGTAGCGGATGTCGGCCGAGAACATGGTGGTGATGTAGGCGACGAGCAGCACGGGCGCGAGCTGGGCGGCGAACCCGGCGACGAAGCGCAGCCACATCATCTCGGCGAACGACCCGCTGCCGAGCAGGATGTAGCAGGCGGCGATCAATCCGACGTTGGCGAGCGTGGCAAGCTTGCCGAGCGTGAGCGCCGAGGTGATCACCGGCAGGAGATACAGGTTGACGAGCGGGCTTTCCAGCCGCTCGGTGTACCAGAGAACCCAGGTGATGAAGCTGATCATGCCGAGGGCCTCGAGCGCGATCTTCCAGCTCGTCTCGCGTTTGTAGAGGTTCGCATAGCGAAAGCTCATCACCAGCGCGGCGTAGAAGAAAAGCCCCGCCGCCACGGCGGCCTCCGACTCGGCATCGGCACCCGGCCGCTCGCCGCCGAACACGAGGTAGAGCAGCACGAGGATGAGGAGCAGCCAGTGGATCTCGGCAACGGTGCGCGAAATGCCCCACAGCTCTTCCTGCTCGATCGACACCAAGCTTCGCTTGCGTTCTTGTTCTGGCACTGCTTTCCCCAAGGACCCCGCGTGTATTATGCGGCCGCATGGAGTTCTCCGCCAAAGGCTTGCGCGTCCTGGTGAGCGCCGGGGCGGCCGGGATCGGCCGCGTCATCGCCCGCACCTTCGTGGAGCACGGGGCACGCGTGCACATTTGCGACATCGACGAAAAGGCGCTCGCCGGCACGAAGAAGCAGCTGCCCACCGTCACGCAGACCATGGCGGACGTGGCGAAGCTCGAAGACGTCGAGCGGCTGTTCAAGGATGTGGAAAAGTCGCTGCGCGGCCTCGACGTGCTCGTGAACAACGCCGGCATCGCTGGCCCCACCGCCAAGGTCGAGGACATCAAGCCCGAGGACTGGGACCGCTGCATCGCGGTGGATCTCAACGGAATGTTCTACTGCACGCGCAAGGCCATGCCCCTCATCAAGGAGGCGGGTGGCGGCAGCATCATCAACCTGTCCTCGGCGGCGGGCCGGCTCGCCTTCCCTATGCGCACGCCCTATTCGGCGGCGAAGTGGGCGATCGTCGGCTTCACCGAGAGCCTCGCCGCCGAAGCCGGCCCCGACAAGGTGCGCGTCAACTGCATCCAGCCCGGCATCGTCGAGGGCGAGCGCATCGACCGTGTGATCGCGGCCAAGGCCAAGGCGCTGGGCGTCGCGGAGGAGGAAGTGCGCTCGAAGATGGTCGAAGGCGTGAGCATGAAAACCACCGTAACGCCGCAGGACATCGCCAACGTCGCGCTCTTCCTCGCCACCGCGCCCGGGAAGCACATCTCCGGCCAGGCGATCTCCGTCTGCGGCGGAACCCGCTACTTAGTTTAAGAAAAGAGGAAAAGGGGTCAGGACCCTTTTTCGCGGAGCTGCGCGTGGCTCGCCGGAAAAAGGGTCCTGACCCCTTTTCCTCATTAGAATCACCTGTAGGAGGAGGTCATGGCCGCAGCGCAAGGCAAAGTCATCATCACCTGCGCGGTAACGGGCTCGATCCACACGCCGAGCATGTCGCCGTACTTGCCGGTGACGCCGGAGGAGATCGCGCAGGCGTCGATCGAGGCGGCCAGGGCGGGCGCGGCGATCGTGCACCTGCACGCGCGCGATCCTAAGGACGGCAGCCCGACGCAGGACCCGGAGCTCTTCCGCCAGTTTGCCACGAAGATCAAGGCAACGAGCGACGTGGTGCTCAACTTCACCACCGGCGGCGCGGCCACGATGACGATCGAGGAACGCCTGCAGCCCGCGCTGCAGCTCAAGCCCGAGGTCGCCTCGCTCAACATGGGCTCGATGAACTTCGGCCTCTACGAGATGCTCGCGCGCTACAAGGAGCTCAAGCATCCGTGGGAGCGGCCGTATCTCGCCGGCTCCGACGACCGCATCTTCAAGAACACGTTCAGGGACATCGCCTACATCCTGCAAAGCTGCGCCGAGAACGAGACGCGTTTTGAAGTCGAGTGCTACGACATCGGCCATCTCTACAGCGCGGCTCATTTCCTCGACCGGCGCCTGCTCAAGCCGCCGCTCTTTATCCAATCGGTGTTCGGCATCCGCGGTGGCATCGGCCCGCACCCCGAGGACGTGCTGCACATGAAGCGGACCGCGGACCGCCTGTTCGGCGATGCGTACCACTGGTCGGTGCTCGGTGCCGGCCGCAACCAGATGTTCATCGCGGCGATGTCCGCGGTCATGGGCGGCAACGTGAGGGTCGGTCTCGAGGACAGCCTGTGGCTCGGCCGCGGTCAGCTCGCGAAATCGAACGCCGAGCAGGTCGCCAAGGCGAAGCGGCTACTGGAGGAGCTCGGCCTGGCGGTCGCAACGCCGAACGATGCGCGCGAGATGCTGAGGCTCAAAGGAGGACGCAATGTCGGTTTCTAGGGTTTTGTCTGTAATTCTTTTCGCGCTCGTTTCCTTCAGCGCTCACCCGCAAACCTGGCCGACCAAGCCGGTGAAGTTCATCGTGCCCTACCCGCCCGGCGGCACGGTCGATCCGCTCGCGCGCATGGTGGGCGCCAAGCTCACCGAGCCTCTCGGCCAGGCCTTTGTCGTCGAGAACCGCGCCGGTGCCGGCGGGCTCGTCGGCACCGGCGTCGCAGCGAAGGCGGCGCCCGACGGCTACACCTTCCTTTTCGTGTTCGACAACCACGCGGTCAACCCCTCGCTCGTCGCGAACGTGCCGTTCGACACGCTGAAGGACTTCGCGCCGGTCATGCTTGTGGGCACCGCGCCGTATGCGATCGTGGCGCACGCGTCGCGGCCCTTCCGCAGCTTCACCGACGTGGTGCAGGCCGCGAAGGCGAAGCCCGACTCGGTGAGCATCGGCTCGATCGGAAACGGTACGCTCGGCCACCTGACCGTGGCGCTCGCGCAGCAGGTCGGCGGCTTTCGCATCAACCATATTCCCTATAAGGGCGGCGGGCCGATGACGCAGGACCTGCTCGGCGGCCAGATCGACCTCGGCATCGGCTCGGCGGCGCTGCTCACGCCGCACGTGCGCAGCGGCAAGGTCCGCGCCGTCGCAACGACCGGCGACAAGCGCGCGTCGAGCCTGCCCGACGTGCCGACGCTCGTGGAGCAGGGTATTCCCGGCGTCACGGCGCACGCGTGGTGGGGTGTGCTCGCGCCCGCCGGCACCCCGAGCCCGATCCTCGACAAGTTCCACGCCGAGCTAAAGAAAGCGCTCAACCTGCCGGATGTGCGCAAGACCCTCACCGAGAACCTTGGCATGGAGCTCGTGGTGAGCTCGCCCGAAGAGCTGCAGAAGTGGATCGTCGCGGAGATGCAGCGCTGGGGCAAGGTGGTGAAGGACAACAAAATCCGCGCCGACTGAGCTGAGCTTCTTCCGCCTTTCTTATCTCCCGCCGCTGATGGTCTATGCGGCGTACGGAGTGTCGGGCCTTACCGGCATCGTCGGCACGTTCTTCGTCAAGGATTACCTCGAGGTCTCGCCCGCGTTCCTCGCGGCGCTCGCGTTCTGGGCCGGCATCCCGTGGGCGCTGAAGATGCCAGTCGGCCACCTCGTGGACCTGATCTGGCGAAGGAAGGCGGCGCTCGTCTGGCTCGGCGCTTCCATGATCGCGGCGAGCTTGCTGATCATGATCGGCCTCATCAGCTACATGGAGGCGATGCGCGCAATGATGAGCCCGGTGCGCTGGTACGTGCTTGCTGCGCTGCTAGCGCCGACCGGCTACATGATCCAGGACGCGGTGGCCGACGCGATGACGGTCGAGGCGGTGCCGCGAGTGGACGAGACCGGCAAGCCGTACGACGCGCAGACGCTGAAGAGCATGCACACCACCATGCAGACGCTCGGACGCGTGGCGGTGATCGGCGGGCTCGCACTCGTTGCTGGCGCGAATATCTACATCTTCGCCGGAACCGAGGGCCTGCCGAAAGAGCACAAGGCCGAGCTCTACGCCAACGTCTATACCGCGGCGCTCGTCATTCCGGTGATTTCGGTGCTCGGCGTCGTCCTGCATCGCTTCCTCAAGCACGAGCGCGGGGCCGTCGAAAAGACCCGTCCGAACTGGGCAGTACTAGGCGGGAGCCTCGTCTTTGTGGCGATCACGCTCGCGGTCGGTTTCGGCGGTTTGCCCTACGCGCAGGAGCTCGTGTTCCTGGGCTCGCTCGGCATCATCGTTTTTCTCCTCTGGCGCCTCGCACGCGAGCTTGCGCCCGAGCCGCGCCAGGTGCTGGTCGCGACTGCGCTCGTCCTCTTCATCTACCGCAGCATGCCGCTCACGGGCGAGGGCTCGACCTGGTGGATGATCGACGTTCTCAAGTTCAACGAGGGCTTTCTTGCGCAGCTCTCGCTCGTGACGTACACGCTAACGCTCGTCGGCATGTTCGCGCTGCGCCGCTTCATGGCTGAGCACTCGATCGCCACCATCGTGGTGGTGCTTTCCGTCGCGGGCGCGATCCTGTCTACGCCGATCGTCGGCATGTACTACGGGCTGCACGAATGGACCGCGGCGCGTACCGG
>DATFEI010000046.1:0-12481 GCA_035251315.1 Burkholderiales bacterium
TAGACGGTGCCGGTGGCGCCCTTGCCGAGCATCTTCAGCACTTCGTACTTCCCGACCTGGAGCGCGAGGTCCACTAGCCGGCGAGGTTCGAGGGGTTAATATTCGGCGCCTGCTCGGGCGCTTTCGCCCATGTCCCGTTGATGAAGTTCTCATGGACTTTCATGACCAGATGATATTCGATCCGGCCCAGATCCAACGCGGCGCCCGCCTCAAGCGCTCGCCCTATTTCGAGGCGACGCAGCGCGCCGGCTGCCGCGGCTACACCGTGTACAACCACATGCTGCTGCCGATCCGCTACGACAGCTTCGAGGCGGAATACCAGCGGCTGCTCGCCGACGTGACGCTCTGGGACGTATCGGTCGAGCGCAACGTCGAGATCGCCGGACCCGACGGCGTCAGGTTCGCCGAGCTTCTCACGCCGCGCGACTTGTCCAAATGTGCGGTCGGCGAAGGACGCTATGTCATTCTCACCGACGAAGCCGGCGGTATTGTCAACGACCCGGTGCTGCTGCGTTTGGAAGAGAACCGCTTCTGGCTCGCGTGCGCCGACAGCGACGTGCTGCTTTGGGCCAAGGGCGTCGCGCGCGGCAGCGGCATGCGGGTCGAGCTGCGCGAGCTCGACGTCGCGCCCCTCCAGGTGCAGGGCCCGAAGTCCCGGCAGCTCGTCACGGACATCTTTGGCAGCCGCGTGGAACGGCTGGGCTATTACCATTTCTTCAAAGCGCAGCTCGAAGGCATCCCCGTGATCGTTACGCGCACCGGATGGACCGGCGAGCTCGGCTACGAGCTTTACCTCCTCGACCCGGCGCGCGGCGTCGACTTGTGGAATCGCGTGATGGAAACCGGCAAGCGCTACAACATCGCGCCCAGCGGTCCGTCCGACATACGCCGCATCGAGGCCGGCATCCTCAACTACGGCATCGACATGACGCTCGACAACAATCCGTACGAGGTCGGGCTCGAGCGGCTCGTCAACCTGGACAAGAAAGCGGATTTCGTCGGCAGGGAAGCGCTGAAGAAAATCTCCACACAGGAAGTGTCGAGAAGGCTGGTCGGCGTCGAGATCGGCGGCACACCGATGGAGATGAACATGACGCGCTACCCGGTCAGAAGCGGCGGCTTGGTCACCTCGTGCGTGCATTCGCCGCGGCTCGCGAAGAATATCGGCTACGCGATGGTGCCGGTGGAATATTCGGCGGCCGGCACGCGTTTGGAGGTTCAGGCGCCGGACGGCGCGCGCAGCGCGGTCGTGGTGCCGATGCCGTTCATCGATCCGAAGAAGGCGATCGCGAAATCTTGATCATGGAGAACGCTGACTTTCGGCTTCCGAGGCAGTCAGCTGGAACATGACGTCCGGCGGAAAGCGACCGCTACTGGGTTTGACGACGCCGATTTCAACGCGCTCGGCACTTTTCGGATGACTGCAGCCCGCACTTTTCGGAGAAAGCCATGACGAAGATTTTTCTGGCTGTCCTGTTCTTGATTCCCGTGCATTTATCAGCCCAGGTGACGGTGCAGGAGTACAAGGTGCCGCCGGGACACCGGGTGCACGACGTGTGGGCCGACGCGAAACCCGAGGGCCCGGTATGGATCTCCGCGCAAGGCAGCGGCAACCTCGGCATCCTCGATCCGAAAAGCGGCAAGATCGAGTTCGTACCGCTCGGGCGCGGCTCGTCGCCGCACGGCGTGATCGCGGGCGCGGACGGCGCGCCGTGGCTCACCGACGGTGGCCAGAACGCGATCGTGCGCGTGGATCCGAAGACTCGGGCAGTCAAGGTGTGGCCGCTGCCCGAGGGCACAGGCTACGCCAACCTGAACACCGCGATCTTCGACGGCAAGGGCGTGCACTGGTTTACCGGGCAGAGCGGCATCTATGGACGCCTGGATCCCGGGACCGGCGAGGTGAAAGTGTTCGACGCGCCGAAAGGCCGCGGTCCCTACGGCATTCACGCGACGCCTGACGGTGCGGTCTACTACGCCTCGCTTGCCGGCTCTTTTGTCGGAAAGATAAACGCCGACGGAACGACAACGGTGATCGAACCGCCCACGCCGCGCCAGGGCGCGCGCCGGGTCTGGTCAGACTCCAAGGGCAACATCTGGGTGGCGGAGTGGAACTCGGGAAATCTCAGCCGCTACGAGCCGAAGACCGGCAAGTGGTCGAAGTGGCAGGCACCCGGCGACGAGCCGCACGTCTACGCGGTCTATGTCGATGAAACCGACAAGGTGTGGGCCGCCGAGTGGAGCGCGCAGGTGATGCTGCGCTTCGATCCAACGACGGAGAAATTCGAAAGCTTCAAGTCCTCGAGCTCTCGTCCGAACGTTCGCCAGATCCACGGCCGCAAAGGCGAGGTTTGGACCCCCGAGTCGGGTGCCGATAAGATCGTGGTGTATCGCTACAAATAAGCGTAATTCCGGGTCAGGGTCGCAATTCGTTTTTACGTACGTGATAACTCAATTGCGACCCTGACCCCGAATTGCTACTGGAGCACTCGAGCGAAAGTCCTGCCCCGTAGGTAATCGTAGGCATGCGGCTGGTCGTGCACGAGGTCCGTGATGGCGAGGGTGATCTCGTCGTGGATCTCGTCGTACTGCGATTCGATCTTCGGGTACAGGCCGATGTCCGTCACGAAGAGATCGGCATCGGGAATGCGGTCGCGGTCGATGTCCTTGGGGAGCATGGCGCGGTCCTGGACAGCGAAGCCGTGAAGCGTCGGACAACGGGCGAAAAGCGAGCGGATGCGAGCCCGGACGTCGGCCTCCAGCCTGCCAAGGAGGCTGTCGTAGTGTTGCGGAGTCTTCATAGGGCTCCAGCCTAAGGTCTTGTAGCAAAAAGACCTATCGGGGAATCCCTGAAACAACTACATCCGAACCCCGAGACCTGGAAAATCGGGGTCGGAGCCGGTCAGAGCCCGATTCTTGTTAGTGGAGGGTCCTGGCGAAGGTGCGGCCGCGGAGCCACTCGCCGGCTCGGGGTTCCTCTTCGAGCAGCTCGCGAAGGGTCTGGGCGATGTCCTGGTAAATCTCGCCGTACTGCTCAGCCGAAAGGCGCGGCGAAATACCAATGTCGCTGACATAAAGGTCCTGGGCCTCCTCGCGCACCGCGAACCCGCACAAGTCGGGGCAGCGCGCAAAGAGCGACTCCAGCTGCTCGTGCAAGTGACGCGAGGTTTTCATGGCATCTACGGTAGTCCCAGTGCGTTGCGCCGCTTCCTTTCCCCGGGGGGTCCGCCCGGTCTAGGTGTTTCCCTGTCGTTGAGTGTCGTATCGCGAAACCGACTACAGAGCATGATGCGCTGCCGGCCCGGCGCATTAGTATTCGTGGGCGTTTATTTACGGCCCCGGAGGGCTCCGCATGGCCAGGTTTCTTATTACCCCGCATTTCCGGCTTCATGAATGGGTAGCTGAGGAGAAGGGATACTTCCGCGCCGAGGGGCTCGACTACGAGTTCCGCGAGGTCTTCAAGACCCACGCCACGCCCGACAAGGTCGGCGCGATGACGAGCTTCGAGGAGGGGCGCCAGACCAACGTCAGCTGCGCGTGCCATTGGACGGTGAACGTCGCCGCCTCGCAGGGCCGCGGCAGGATGTATGCCGACGCCTACTCGGTATCCCCGAGCGGCGTATTCGTCCCGCCGGAGTCACCGATCCGCGAGCCGAAGGACCTGAAGGGCGTGCCGATCTCGGTGGGCCATCAGTCGGGCAGCCACTACTCCACGCTCCAGGCGCTCGAGCAGTACCTGCCGCGCGAGGACATCAAGCTCTCGTTCGCCGACGGCATCCTCTTCGGCCGCATGGAGAAGCTGATCGACCGCCAGGTGCCGGCGGCCGCGCTCTTCAGCGGTCCGTACTACTTCGCCGAGCAGCTCGGCTTCCGCAAGATCATCGACACCACCTTCATGATCGCCTCGATGATCACCGGCGACCCCGACCCCGAGGACGTACGCAAGTATTTCCGCGCGCTACGCCGTGCGCAGCGCGACATTGACCTGCGTCCCGAGCTCTACACCCACCACTACGCCAAGGAATTCCCGCGCCGCTTCCTCGGACAAATCGACACGCGGCGCTGGGGACCGGGCGAGCGCATCGTGTTCGAGCCTTATACGCGTGAAGTGTTCGAAGAGTCCTTCAAATGGATCGCCGAGCACGAGATCTTCAAGCCGGGCGACATGGGCTCTGGGCGGTACGAGGACGCCTGCGTTTCGCTTCAGACTTAAGCCGCATTCAGTGTAGGCTGCGGGCGAAGGTCCGGCCCCGCAGCGCGTCCTTGCCTCCCGGGCGCTCCAATAGGAAGTCGAGCAGCGCGACCGCGATCTCGTTGTAGATCTGCTCGCACTGGTCGGCGTTCAGATAGGGATAGACGCCGATATCGCTCACCACCAGCTCGCGCTCGAGCGCGATGGAGCGAAGCTCCTCGGGCAGCGCGGTGAAGTCCTGTACGGTGAAGCCGAAAAGCTGAGGGCAGCGCTCGAAGATCGCATCGATGCGCGCGGCCAAATCTTCCTCGATGGGCGCCAGGTCGGCGTTGAGGGCGCCTAGCGGAGCGGGTTTCATGCCGCGGTTGCCGCAAATAACGGACCCGAAGTTATGCTGTCGGGGTTGGCCGACAAGAAAATCTTCTACGGCTGGTGGATGGTCGGTGCCGCGACCGGGCTGCAGTTCCTGCAGGCGGGGCTCGTCACCCAGGCGTTCGGCGCCTACCTGGCCGTCCTGGCCGACGAGCAGGGCTGGAGCAAGACCGCGCTCTCGGGCGCGGCGGCGCTGCAGCAGATGGAAGTCGCGCTGCTCGGCCCGGTGCTCGGCTGGCTGATCGACCGCTTCGGCCCGAAGGTGTTCGTGCGTGCCGGCGTGGTGGTGTTCGGCACCGGTCTTTGCCTGCTCTCGCAGGTGCAATCGCTACCCGAGTTCTACGGCGCTTTCATTGTCATCGCGCTCGGCTCGAGCCTGTGCGGATTCTTCCCGCTCAACGTCGCGCTCATTCACTGGTTCGAGCGCAAGCGCGCCCGCGCGCTCTCGGCGATGTCGATCGGGCTCGCCTTCGGCGGCATCATGGTGCCGCTGGTTGCGCAGTCGCTGACAACGTTTGGCTGGCGCGCCACCGCCCTCGCCTCGGGCCTGGCTGCGATCGCGGTCGGCCTGCCCCTTGCCCTGGTGATTCGCAACAGCCCCCGCGAGCACGGAGAAGTGGTGGATGGCATGCCAACCGAAATCTCTCCGACGAATGCTTCTTCTGAGAAAAGCGATTCGACGCGGGACTTCACCGCGCGCGAGGCGCTGCGCACGCAGGCGTTCTGGCTGATCTCGCTCGGGCACGGCTTCGCGCTCTTTGTCGTGCACGCAGTCTCGGTGCACGCGATCACGCACCTGAAGGAAGGGCTCGGCTACTCGGTGGCGGCCGCCTCGCTCGTCATCAGCCTCGTGACGACGTGCCAGATCGGCGGCGTGCTGCTCGGCTGGGCGATCGGCGACCGCTACAAGAAGCGCCTGATCGCTGCGGCGTGCATGCTCGCGCATGCGACTGCGCTGTTGCTGCTGACTTACGCGATCTCGCTTTCGATGGTGATCGCCTTCGCGATACTGCACGGCACCGCTTGGGGCTTGCGCGGGCCGATGATGCAGGCGATGCGCGCCGATTACTTCGGCCGCAGCTCGATCGGCATGATCCTCGGGCTCTCGTTCATGATCATCGTGGTGGGCCAGGTCGGCGGCCCGATCATCCCCGGGATCTTCGCCGACATCACGGGCGACTACCGGGTCGGGTTCACCGTCCTGGCGCTTCTCGCGGGCCTGGGCTCCGGGTTCTTCCTGCTCGCTAGAAAGCCGAAAAGACCCAATCTTTAAAAAAAGACCAGTGCCCTCGCCTCGATGCTTTGCCGCGGCGGCGCGCCCGGCGGCGTGCTGGGATCGTCGAACGAGGTGTGCGGGGTAAACCGCGCGCGGCCGTGCTGCTCAGAGTCGTAGACCTTGAAGACAAGCGCCTCGTCGCGCCGCATCCGCGGGAAGTAGAACCAGCGGTGACCCGGGCTGTACTGGAGGCGATAGGTCTGGCCGACCCGGTGCGGATAGCGACGCTCCGCTATGAGCAAGTCCTCGGACGGGATGCTGCGCGCGTCGGCGATCGCTAGCGGGTTCGACTCGATTGGCCGGTGGATCGCCCGCCACACCTGAATTATCGAGAAACGGCGTTGCAGCAAGGAATCGGCCTCAGCGCCCATGACTTCCCTGACCCTGTTCGGCCCGGACCACTCGGTATAGTCGTTGTGCGCCGAGAGCACCGGCTCGCGCAGAAGCCTCGCCTCGCGCTCGGCCTCGTCGCCCGAGCGCAGCGTGTGATCAAAAACCTGCACGCGCCTGGCTCCCGTCAGCTTCGTGATGAGCGCGGCGACTTCCGGGTAATAGACCTTTTCGAGCTCATCCCTATCGAAAAAGTCCTTCACCGCGGTCTCATGCGTAACGAAGATGAACCCGTTCTCTTCCAGGGAAAAGATCTTGTTGCGCCCGTCCTCGATTTCCACCGGAAAGACCTGCTCCGTACCGGAGGTCCGGCGACGGATATTGTTCGGCCCGAAGGTCTCGTTGACGAGCTTCTCGCCCGTGGGAAGGGTGTAGCGGATGCCAGCCTGCACCCGGCAAGTCTAATGCAGAGCTCTGACGAACGTGCGTCCCGGGAGCAGCGTGCGCGCGGCCGGCTGCGCCGCTACCGCCGCGGCGATGGCTCGTGCAATGTCGTCGTACACCTCGTCGTAGTGCGCCTTGTCGCGCCGCGGGGAGATTCCGATCTCGAAGATGAAGAATTCGCCGGTGAGCGTAGTCGGATCGATGTGGTCGGGCAGCCCGCTGCGGTCGCGTACGGTGAAGCGCCACAATTCGGGGCGGCGCGCGAAGAGGCGCGCGACCCGCCCCTCGAGCTCCGCTTCGGCGAAGTCCATTTCTTTCAACCCTCCCGCCGCCAATATACTTCGGCCGTGGAGCACGGCAACGACTTTCTCCTCCAGGCGAGCCTTTATTTCGCCGCCGCGGTGGCCGCCGTGATGATTTCTCACAAGTTCGGCCTGGGATCGGTGGCGGGCTATCTTCTCGCCGGAATCGCGATCGGGCCGTGGGGCTTCCAGCTGGTCGAGGCCGACGCCCACATCAAGGGCTTCGCCGAGCTCGGCGTGGTTTTCCTGCTCTTCGTGATCGGCCTGGAGCTCGAGCCGAAGCGGCTCTGGAGCATGCGTGCGAAGCTGCTCGGTCTCGGTCTTTCCCAGGTTCTCGGCTCGATGGCGGCGATCACGGCGGTGGGCTGGGCGCTCGGCTTGGACCTGCGCGTCGCGCTGATCGCGGCGATGGCGCTCTCGCTCTCCTCCACCGCGCTTGCGCTCGCCCCGCTGAAGGAGCGCGGTGCGTTCGGGACGCAGGCCGGCCAGGGCGCGTTCGCAGTGCTGCTTTTCCAGGACATCGCTGTCATCCCGATGCTCGCGCTGGTGCCGCTCCTCGGCACCGGAGCCGGGGGCTCGACCTTCTCCTGGCAGAAGCTCAGCCTGGCGGCGGCCGTGATCGCGCTCACGCTCGGTGGCGGCCGCCTGGTGGCGCGGCCCGTGTTCCGCCACATCGCGCGCACGCGCCTGCGCGAGATCTTTACCGCGTTCGCGCTGCTTCTCGTGCTCGTGATCGCCCTCGCCTTCGAGCACGTCGGGCTCTCCATGGCGCTCGGCGCGTTCCTCGGCGGCGTGCTGCTCGCCGAGTCGGAATACCGCCACGAGATCGAGGCGGCGGTCGAGCCATTCAAAGGCCTCCTGCTCGGCCTGTTCTTCATCGCGCTCGGCATGAGCGTCGATTTCTCGGTGCTCATCGCAAAGCCCATCCTCGTCTTCGCCCTGATCGCGGGCGTGTTCGCTGTCAAAGGAGCGGTGCTGTGGCTCGTCGCGCGCGGGGCGCGCTTTCCGCGCGCCGAGCGAGCGCTCTTCATCCTGTTTCTGGCGCAGGGCGGCGAGTTTGCCTTCGTCATCCTCGGCGTCGCCGCCATGCACGGCGGCATGGCTGCAGACACGGCTCAGGCGCTCATCCTCGCGGTCGCGATCTCGATGCTGCTCACCCCGTTCATCCTCGCGCTGCATGACGGCTTCGCCCCGTGGTTCGCCGCGCCGATCGAAGAGCGCGCGCCCGACGTGCCCCAGGCAAGCAAGGTGCTCGTCGCGGGCCTGGGGCGCATCGGCCAGGTGGTGGCGCGCATGCTGAACGCGGCGGGCTACGAGCCGACCATGCTCGACGACGATCTCGACCACGTCGAGCAGTCGCGCAAATTCGGCTTCCGCGTGTTTTACGGCGACGCGACACGCCTGGACCTGCTGCACGCCGCAGGGGCCGGCGAAGCCGACCTTCTCGTGATCGCGCTCGAAGACGCCGACGCCACGTCACGTCTCGCGCGTATCGTAAAGACGCATTTCCCCAAGTTGCGGATCATCGCGCGCGCCCGCGACATGCGTCACATGTTCGAGCTGCGCGACGCGGGCGTGCAGACGATCGAGCGCGAGACCTGGCTTTCAGCACTCAAGCTCGGCGAGCTCGCGCTCGCTCAGGCGAGCGGCGATCCGGAGCGCGCGCGCCGCACCGCGGAGATATTCGCCCGGCACGACGTCAAGGTGGTGGCGAAGCTCTACGAGGTGCACCGCACCCAGCCCGACGCCCACATCAGCGTTTCCCACGAGCTACGCGAACAACTTGCTCGCACGCTGAGCGAAGATGAGCGTAGGATTGCGGTCATAAGAGCGGAAAAACCATGAGCGCACCGGGACCCAGCAAGGACGCGCCGGCGCAGGCGTCGGGCGCGAAGGACACGAGCGTCAAGGACCCCTACATCGATCTCGCCGAGCGCATCTTCGTGCAGCTCTCAAGCCGCGTTTACGGCTCGCTCGCCGGCTCCGAGACGAAAAAGCCCGACCCCAAGGCGCTCGCCGCGTTCAGCTTCAGGCTCGCCGACGTCTTCGAGCAGGCGGCACGGGAAACCGACCGCGTGAAGGCCAAGATCGAGGCAGCAAGCAAGGCCGCGGTGAAGCTCGACGAAGTCGACTTGTCGCACGTCTTCCAGAACAGCGCCAAGAAATAACGGGAACCGGCATGGCGTTGTCTGCGCTCGAAACAACCGGCGGCGGGGAGCTCTAGGCCTGCTGCGGCGCCGCGATTTCCTGGGAATCACGCTCGCCGGCGCCGCGTGGCCCTACAGTGTGCTTCCGCAGGCGGCCAAGAAGGACAAGCCGCCGCCGGGCATCCTGGTCAACGATATCCACTCGCAGCTCAACTCGTCGCGCGTGTGGCGCATCGTGCAGCCCGACACGCTCGACGGCATCCGCGCGGCGCTGCGCGCGGCCCAGAAAGAGGAGAAGGCGGTCTGCATCTCCGGCGCGCGCCACGCGATGGGCGGCCAGCAATTCCTCGCCGACGGGCTGATGATCGACACGCGGCGCATGAACCGCCTGCTCAACTTCGACGCCGAGAAGGGGCACGTCGAGTTCGAAGCCGGCATCCAGTGGCCTCAGATCCTTGCCCAGCTCACCAGCCTGCAGAAGGAGCGCGAGCGCCAGTGGACCTTCGCGCAGAAGCAGACCGGCGCCGACAAGCTCACCCTCGGCGGCTGCCTGTCGGCGAACGTGCATGGCCGCGGGCTCAAGATGCCGCCCTTCATCGGCGACGTCGAGTCCTTCCGCCTGCTCACGGCGAGAGGCGACGTGGTGAACTGCAGCCGCACGGAGAACGCAGACCTGTTCCGCCTCGCGATCGGCGGCTACGGCCTGTTCGGCCTGATCACGTCGGTGACGCTGCGCCTGGTCGAGCGCCGCAAGATCGAGCGCGTGGTCGAGGTCCGCTCCATCGACGGCCTGCCCAAGGCGTTCGCCGAGCGCATCGGCGAGGGCTTCATCTACGGCGACTTCCAGTACGCGATTGACGAAACCTCGGACGACTTTCTGCGGCGCGGCGTATTCACGTGCTACCGCGCGGTAGATCCGGCGACCTCTATCGCGCCCGGGCAGAAGGAGCTGCAAGAGCGCGACTGGGTCGAGCTGCTCACGCTCGCGCACCACGCCAAGCGCGAGGCATTCCGCCGATACGCCGCGCACTACGTGGCGACCAACGGTCAGGTGTACTGGTCCGATGAGGCCCAGATGAGCATCTACCCGGAAAACTACCACCGCGCGCTCGACCAGCGTGTCGGCGCGGCGGTAAAGGCGACCGAAGCGATTACCGAACTCTACTGCGAGCGCGACGCGCTCGAGCGCTTCATGACGGACGTGCGCGACTATGCGCGGCGCGACAAGGTCGAGATCATCTACGGCACGGTGCGGCTGATCGAGCAGGATCGCGAGAGCTTCCTCGCCTGGGCGCGCAAGCCCTACGCATGCGTCATCTTCAACGTGCACGTCGAGCACACCACGAGCGGCCTGATCAAGGCGGGCGACGTGTTTCGCCGCCTGATCGACATCGGCCTCAAGCACGGGGGCAGCTACTTCCCCACTTACAACCGCTACGCGCTACGCCGCCAGGTCGAAGCGTGCTACCCGCAGCTTCAGGAATTCCTCAAGCTCAAGCTCAAATACGACCCCAAGGAGCTCTTCCAGAGCGAGTGGTACCGCCATTACAAGAGGATGTTCGAGAAGAGCTAGAACGCAATAGTGAAAGTCACCTCGCCGTAGGTGCTGTCGCAGGAGCGGTAAACGGTCTCGTTGCAGTCGAGGTAAGACTCGTAGACCACCCCCAGCCCGAGGTAGGCGTTGCGTCCCGCGCCGATAAAGACGCCTGCGCGCCCGCCGACCGAATCGAGGTCCGGCAAGCCGCCCACATCGGTGCGCCGATAGAAACCGCCCAGATAAGGCTTTGCCGCCTGCATCTGATGAAAGACGTACTGCAGCGAGCCGGTGAACTTGCTGATATCGGGGTCCGCGCCGGACCAGGACTCGTAGTGCACGCCGACGCTCAATCCGTCCACCAGGTAGTAGCTCGCGCCGATCCCAAGGACCAAGTAGCTCTCGTCGAAGGCCGAGCCGCTGCCGGCAGTCACCGCAAAGTGCATGCGGCCCCGGCTGAACGCTCCCGCCGCGCCTGCATCGGCCGCAGCGGCAGCCGACGCGGCCACGGCCAAGCCCACGGCCGCCAACGCTCTCGCATACATGGTCTAATTTTCGCATGACGCCCCTGGTGTTGTGGCTTCTGCTCGCACTCTTCGTGCTGCGGGTGCTCGGGCAGGCACTCGTCGCCTTCTTCGACGTCGGTTTTCTTCCGCCCATGACGGCGTGGTATTCGGGCCTCATGCCCTACGAATACCTGCTGCCGTCGCAGATCGCGATCGTCGCCCTGATGGCAAAAATCTCGGTCGACTTCACGCGCCGCAGCGGCTTCTTCTACGAGGCGAAAAAGCCATTTGCCACCGCCTGGCTCTGGTTCGGCTACCTTTACTTCGCCGCGATGGTGGCGCGCGGTGTCCTCCTTTGGGACCGGCCGATCCCGATCGTTTTCCACTGGGTGCTCGCCGCCTTCGTCATCGCGGTGGGCCACTCGCACCGTCAGCGGCTCGCGAGATGACCCTCTCCGAGCCGATGACGCTCGCGACCGATTACCTGCTCGGGGCGGTGACGGCCTCGCTTTGCGTTCGGCTCGCGAGAAACCGGCAATCGCAGAAATCCAGGACATTCTGGGCGCTCGCATTCGCGGCCGTGGCGCTGGCCGCGTTTCTCGGCGGCACGTGGCACGGCTTCCTGCAAGGCAAGCTGGTGTGGAAAGCGACACTTCTCGCGGCGGGCGGCGCGAGCTTCGCCATGCTGGCCGGCTCGGCATTCGCCGTTCTCTCGGGAACGCCCCGGGCGGTCGTGCTCGCTCTGGCGAGCGCCAAGTTTCTCGTCTACGCCGCCGTGATGCTCACCCGCGACGAATTTCTCTTCGTGGCCATCGATAGCGGCATCGCGTTCACGCTGGTCGCGGCATTGCACCTGTGGCGCTGGAACGCCTGGATCGTGGCCGGCGTGGCAGTCTCGGTGCTCGGCGCGCTCGTGCAGGCGAGCGGTCTTGCGCCGCACCGGCACTTCAATCACAACGACCTGTATCACGTGATCCAGGTGGCGGCGATGCTTCTCCTCTACCGCGGTGCGCGGCGTTTGACGGACTCGGTCGCGTTGGGGTAAGAGCGCCGCGCCCCAGATTGCAGCCGGCACTGCAGCCGCCGCCGCGGCGAGCGGCAGGAACACGAAGCCAAGGCCCGCGGCCGGGCTACCGTGCGCGAGGATCGTTTTCGTGCCGAGCGCCGCGGTCGCAACGGCACCGGCTATGCCGCAGCAGAACGCCCAGTGGGCTTCGGTGCGCTCCACCCGTCGTTGCATAATCTGCCTTTTACCAAGGGAGAGCTCCAATGCGCCTCGCGATCCTCGCCATGATCGTTCCCGCCCTGGAGCTCTGCCTTTTACCAAGGGAGAGCTCCAATGCGCCTCGCGATCCTCGCCATGATCGTTCCCGCCCTG
>DATFEI010000068.1:0-13011 GCA_035251315.1 Burkholderiales bacterium
CCGCCAGTGCCCGGCGCCAGGTCGGCCAGCATGGCGAAGATCCGGGGCGTCAGCACATAACGGCCGATGACGCCGAGATTGGACGGCGCCTGGGCGGGTTTGGGCTTTTCCACGATGCTGTGGATCCGGGCGGTGTCGCCCTGCATCTTGTCCACCGTCACGATGCCGTAGCTCTGCGTCTGGCTGCGCGGCACCTCCTCGACGCCGAGAAGCGAGGCGCCAGTCTCGCGGAAGATTTCGGCCATGCGGCACATTGCCGGAGGATGCGCGTCGATCAGGTCGTCGGCGAGGAGCACGGCGAACGGTTCGTCACCGATGATCGGCTGGGCGCACAGGACTGCGTGGCCGAGGCCGAGCGGCTCGGCCTGGCGGACGTACATGCAGCGCACGCCTTCGGGCAGCACGGAGCGCACCATGTCGAGCAGCACGCCCTTGTTCTTGCGCTCAAGCTCGGTCTCGAGCTCGTAGGCCTTGTCGAAGTGGTCCTCGATCGCGCGCTTGTTGCGCCCGGTCACGAACACCATCTCGGTGAGCCCGGCCGCGGCGGCCTCCTCGACGGCGTACTGGATGAGCGGTTTGTCGACGATCGGCAGCATTTCCTTCGGGCTCGCCTTGGTCACCGGAAGGAAGCGGCTGCCGAGGCCGGCCACCGGGAATACGGCTTTTCTCAGCTTCGGATTCATGGGTCACAGATTCTGCAGCATTTCGATGAATTCTTTTTCCTCGAGCACCGGTACCCCCAGCGCACGCGCCCGCTCGAGCTTGGCGCCGGCATCCTCCCCCACAACGACGTAATCGGTCTTCTTGGACACCGAGCCGGCCACCTTGTGCCCTTTGGCCTCGATCGCCGCGCGCGCCTCGTCGCGGGTCATGCCGGACAGCGTTCCGGTGAGAACGAAGCTCTTCACCTGTGCCGCGGGTCGCGGCGCGCGGGCGACTTTCTCCCAGCGGACCCCGCGCCGGACAAGCTCGTCGATCACCTGCCGGTTGTGCGGCTCGTCGAGGAACTGCCGGATCGAGCGCGCCACGATCGGGCCGACGTCCGGGACCTGCAAGAGCTCGTCCTCTGCTGCCAGGGCGAGCGGCTCCAGATCGCCGAAATGGCGCGCCAGGTCACGCGCGGTGCTCTCGCCGACGTTGCGGATCCCGAGAGCATAGATCAGCCGCTCGAGCGACGTCTTGCGCGAGCGCTCGAGCTCCCGCAGGAGATTGGCCGCCGACTTCTTCCCCATTCGGTCCAGCGATTGGAGCGTCTCGGCGGTGAGCTTGTACAGCTGCGCCGGGTTGTCGACCAGCCCGCGGTCCACCAGCTGGTCCACCAGCCGTTCACCCAATCCCTCGATGTTCATGGCGCGCCGACTGGCGAAGTGGAGCAGCGCCTGCTTGCGCTGTGCCGGGCAGTACAGCCCGCCGCTGCAGCGATGCACGGCCTCGTCTTCGTTCTTTACGACCGCCGAGCCGCACGCCGGGCATTTCGCCGGCATGTGGAACACGGGAGCGTTGCGCGGACGGGCTTCTTTCTTCACCGAAACGACTTCCGGAATCACGTCGCCGGCGCGCCGGACCACCACAGTGTCGCCGATGCGCACGTCCTTGCGCCGAAGCTCGCTCTCGTTATGCAGGGTGGCGTTCGTGACCGTGACGCCGCCGACGAAAACGGGCTTCAGCTTGGCCACGGGCGTGAGCGCGCCCGTGCGCCCGACCTGTACTTCGATGCCGAGCACTTGGGTGGTCTGCTCCTCGGCTGGATACTTGTGCGCAAGCGCGAACCGCGGCGCGCGCGATACGAAGCCGAGCCTCTCTTGCCAGTCCAGGCGGTTCACCTTGTAGACCACGCCGTCGATCGCATAGGGGAGCTCGTCTCGCATGCCTCCGATGCGCCGGTAGTACTCGAGCAGCCCGGGCGCCCCCTCTACTACGTCGCGCTCCTTGCATACCGGAAAACCGAGCGCTTCCAGCCGCTCGAGCGCCTGCGCCTGGGTCTGCCAGTCGATGCGCTCGGCATCCGCGATCGCGTAGGCGAAAAAGCGCAGCGGCCGCGACGCGGTGATGCGGGAATCCAGCTGGCGCACCGCCCCAGCCGCTGCGTTGCGCGGATTGACGTACTCCTTCTGCCCGGCCTCGCGCTGCCGCTTGTTCAGCGCGTCGAAATCGCGCCGGTACATCAGCACCTCGCCGCGAACTTCGAGGTATTTTGCTTTAGTTGCTAGAGGAATGGAGCGAACCGTACGGAGGTTCGCAGTGACGTCCTCTCCGCTTATGCCGTCGCCGCGCGTGGCGCCCTGGGCGAACGCGCCATCGCGGTAAACCAGGCTCACCGCAAGGCCGTCGAGCTTAGGCTCGGTCGCGTACTGGACCCGCTCGGTGCCAAGCGCCTGACACACCCGCCGGTCGAAGGCGCGCACGTCCTCTTCCTCGAACGCATTGCTGATCGAAAGCATCGGCGTGCGATGCCGCACCTCGCCGAATTCGGCGAGCGGCGCGCCGCCTACGCGCTGGGTCGGGGAATCCGCGCTGCGCAGCTCCGGGTGCTCGGCTTCCAGCGCCTGCAGCTCGCGAAACAGCGCATCGTACTCGGCGTCGGTGATCTCGGGCGCGTCTTCGACGTAGTACAGCCGGTTGTGCTGCTCGATCGCTGCGCGAAGTTTGCGTGCTCTTTCTTTGACATTCATGAAAACAGACGCAATGCCAGCGCGCTTCCGGTCTCGATGCCGCGCGCTGCCAGGGTTTGGCGTACCGTCTCGAGTTGCGCGCCGATCGCGGCGAGCGCGCGCTCGTCGAGCGGATTGCCGCGATCGTCGACGAGCCGCGCGTTATGCGCCGCGGCCAGGCTGCGTCCGGCGCGCGCCATTGCCTCGTAACTCGTACCGAGGTCCCGCGTAAGCGCCACGTCGAGGACGAGCGTGACGCCGTTCTCGCGCCGCACCACCTGGAACGGCTGCTCGCCGAAGTCGGCGTCGATAGCGTCCTGGGTCACGCCGTCGCCCACGACATGCAGCGCCACCTGGATGTCGCCGTCCGCGCACGCGCGGTCCAGCTCGCGCGCCGCCTCCAGCGCGGGCTGTGTCTCCGGCGCCGCTGCGCTCGCGCCAAGCCGTGCGGCCAGGGTTTCGACGGCGGAGCGGAACTCGATCAATTCTGCTTCGCTCACCGCGCCGGCGCGGCTGACAAGCTGGAGCGCGGCGCGCCAGACGCCGTCGGAGTTAGCAACGAAGGCGCGGCGGCCGAAACGCTGGTCGATCTGCAGCCAGCCCTCCTGCACCGCCGCCGCCGAGAGCGCCCGCGTGGGCTTGAGCTCGATCACGTAGTCGACCCGGGTATCCGGCACGGGTTGGGCAGGACCCTTTTCCAGGGTGGGCTCCCGCCGCTGCTGCGGCGCGTGCGCCAGCATGTCCTCGGCACGCGAGTCGAACGCGCGCTCGATCGCGCGCCGCGCCGAGCGCTCCTGCAGGCGGTTATAGACCAGCACTGCGGCAAAGAGGACCGCGCCAAGCACGAGCAGACCGAGTACGAGGTCGCTCATGACACGGGAGACGGGGAAACAGGCCGCCCTAAAATCAGGCGGCCAGCTCCTCCCGGATGCGCAGCGCCTCCTCGATGTCGACCGCCACGACGCGCGACACGCCTGACTCGGGCATGGTGACGCCGACGAGCTGCGAGGCCATTTCCATCGAGATCTTGTTGTGGCTGATGAACAGGAACTGCGTCTGCGCCGACATGCGCTTCACCAGGTCGCAGAAGCGCAGCGTATTCGAGTCGTCGAGCGGCGCATCGACCTCGTCGAGCAGGCAGAACGGCGCGGGATTCAGCTGGAACAACGAGAACACGAGGGCGATCGCGGTGAGCGCTTTCTCGCCGCCCGAGAGCAGATGGATGCTGGTATTGCGCTTGCCTGGAGGATGCGCCATCACCTGCACGCCGGCGTCGAGGATCTCCTCGCCCGTCATCACTAGCTTCGCATCGCCGCCGCCGAAAAGCGTTGGGAAGAGCTTCGCGAGGTGCCCGTTCACGGTATCGAAGGTCTCGCGCAGCAGCTCGCGGCTCTCGCGGTCGATCTTGCGGATCGCGTCTTCGAGCGTCTTCACCGCCTCTTCGAGGTCGGTGGCCTGCGCGTCGAGGAAGCTCTTGCGCTCGCGGCTCGCGCTGAGCTCCTCGAGCGCGGCCAAGTTCACCGCGCCGAGCTCGTTGAGCGCCTGGGTGATGCGCGTGATCTCCCCTTGCAGCGAAGACGCACGCGGCGCGCGCTCGGCCTCCGCGGCGAGAGCCTCCTCGTTCGCCCCCGCCTCGCTGAGCTGCGTGGCGAACTGGTCGAAATTGAGCCGAGCTGCCTGCTCCTTCAGGCGCAGCTCGCCGAGCTTTTCGCGCAGCGGGGCGGCGCGCGTCTCCGCCTGCAGCTTCGCCTCTTCCAGCTCGCGCAGCGCGCCGGCGGCCGCTTCCACCGCGTTGCGCGCTTCGGCGAGCTGCTTCTCGCACGCAATCCTCAGTTCCACTGCATTCTCCAGTGCTTCGCGCACCGAAGGGATCGGGTCGGAAGCAAGCTCCTCGTTCAGCCGGATCACTTCGACGTCGGCACGCTCGATTTGCTGGTCGATCAGGCGCACCGCGTTGTCGATCTCGGCGATCTTGGAGTTGCATTCGCGCTCGCCGAACAGTGCATCCTGGGCCTCGCGCTCGGCCTGCTGCACGGCGGCCCGCTGCGTGGCGAGCGCGCCGTCCGCCTCGGTGAGCGCCTGTCGCGCCGCTTCGGCTTGCGACTTGAGCTCCTGGATCTCGCCGGCGACGCGCCCGGCGAGCTCGTTGGAGCTGCCGAGCGTCTGGCGCGTGCGCTCGCTTTCGCCACGCACTTCCTCCAACTCGGCTCGCACCTGGGCGCTGCGCTCGCAGTAGCGCTCGTGCGCCTGCGAGAGCTTGACGTTCTCGATCTGGGCGTCGTGCAGCGCTTTCTGGCGGGCGGTGATTTCCTGGCGTGCCTGCTCCAGGGCTTGGCTGCGCAGCGCTCCCTGTTCGTCATGCTCGCGCGAGCGGGCCTCCGCCGCCGACAGGCGCACGGCAAGCTCGGCGCAGCGCTTTTCGAGCTCTTCGATCTCGGCCTGGCGCGCGAGCAGGCCGGCATCCTCCGGGTCGGGAGCATGGAAGCTCACGGTATGGCGCGTGAACTGATGGCCCTCCCGGTTCACCAGGACCACGCCGCTCGGCAATGCCTCGCGCACGCGCGCGTCGGGAATGCCTTCGATGGCGACCACGCCGGCGAGCCAGTCGGCGAGCGCGCCCCCCACCGCCGGGTCGCTGACGTGGATTTTCGCCGTGAGGGGCAGGCCCGCGGCGTCGGCGCCACGTGGCCGGCCGCCGTGGTCGAAGACGCTCGCTTTCGCCGGCGGACGGTCGGCGAGCGCGGACGCAAGACGCGTGGAGTCCGTGAGCTCCAGGGCGTGCAAGCGCTCGCGCAGCACCGCTTCCACCGCGGCCTCCCAGCCGTGGTCGATGCGCAGTTTTTGCCAAAGGCGCGCCGCCTGGGCGAGCCCATGCCGCTCTAGCCATTCTTGCAGAGGCGCGTTTTCCTCCGCCGCTGCCTGAATCTGGCGCAAGGTATCGAGCTGGGCATGCGCCGCCGCGTGCTCGCGCTGCGCAGCGCCGAGGGCCTCGCTAGCCTGGGTGCGCAGCTCGTCGGCCGCAGCATGCTGGGCCTGCAGTGACTCGCACTTGCGTTGCGCGGCCTCGAGCCCCTGCTCGAGTTCGGCGATCGTCGCCCCGACGCTTTGCAACGCGCCGGCTTCGGGCTCGGCCAGGGTCTCGAGCTCCGCCTGGAGCCGCTCGCGGCGCTGTGCGAGCGCCTGTTGAGCGCGCTCCAGATGTGCGCCATTGGCCTGCTCCAGCTGGAGGCGGCTCTCCGCCTGCGACAGCGCGCTGCGCGCCGAATCGAGCTGCTGCTGCGCGCTGCGGAACGCCTGCTCCGTCTGCGGCAGCAGGAGGTGTTGAGCCGCAAGAGTGTCCTTTGTCTCCAGGACTCGGCGTTTCGCTTCCGTGACACGGGTTGCCCACGAGTGCAGCGAGTGTGTCAGCTGCGCGCGTTGCTCGCGCCAGGAGGCGAGCTGGGCGCGGCGCTCGGTGTGCTGGCTCTCCAGCCGGCTGCGCGTCTCCTCGGCGTGCCGCAGTTCCGACTCGAAGCGCGCTACCTCGGCATTCGCCGCGTAGAGTGCCCCCTGAGCGGCATTCATGGCGTCGCCCGCGGCGTAATGCGCGGCACGCGCGCTCTCGACCCGGGATTCCGCGCTCCTGAGCTGTGCAATCTCGGATTCCAGGGCGTTGGTGACCTTGGCGATCTCCTGGGCGTGGCGTTCGCGCTCGGCGTCGGCGTCGCGCCGGCGCAGGTACCACAGCAGGTGCTGCTTGAGCTGCAGATCGGACTGGTACTCCTTGTAGCGCATCGCCACCTTCGCCTGCGCTTCGAGCTTCTCGAGCTGGACCCCAAGCTCCAGACGGATATCGGTGGCGCGGGCCAGGTTTTCGCGCGTGTCCGCAAGGCGGTTCTCGGTCTCGCGGCGGCGCTCCTTGTAGCGCGAGATGCCCGCCGCCTCTTCCAGGAACACGCGCAGCTCCTCGGGCTTCGCTTCGATCACGCGCGAGATCATCCCCTGCTCGATGATCGCGTAGGCGCGCGGGCCGAGGCCGGTGCCGAGGAACATGTCGGTGATGTCCCGCCGGCGCACGTGCGTGCCGTTGATGAAGTAGCTCGACTCGCCGTCGCGTTGCAGTATGCGCTTGACCGAGATCTCGGCGTACTGCGACCATTGCCCGGAAGCGCGCCCCTGCGAGTTGTCGAAAATGAGCTCCACCGAGGCGCGCGCGAGCGGCTTTCGGTTCACCGAGCCGTTGAAAATCACGTCCTGCATCGAGTCACCGCGCAGCGCCGAGGCCCGGCTCTCGCCGAGCACCCAGCGCACCGCGTCGATCACGTTCGACTTGCCGCAGCCGTTCGGCCCGACCACGCCCACGAGCGGGCCCGGCACTTGGATTACGGTTGGATCAACGAAGGATTTGAATCCAGACAGTCTTATTTGATGGAGCCGCACGGAAAAAATGATAACATCGCCGCGCTTTTCCTCCGCCGGTTTTTCTCGTGCCTTCCCGACCGAGCAAGCGGCTAGAGACCTTCGTCAATCCGACGCCGCAGCGCGACTACCGGATCCACATGGAGATCCCGGAGTTCACGTGCCTGTGTCCCAAGACCGGCCAGCCGGATTTCGCCACGCTCGTGCTCGACTACGTACCCGATCGGCTCTGCGTCGAGCTGAAATCGCTCAAGCTCTACATCTGGTCCTTCCGCGACGAAGGCGCGTTCCACGAAGCGGTGACGAACCGCATCCTCGACGACTTGGTGCGGAAGACCAAACCCCGCTACATGAAGCTCGAGGCCCGCTTCAACGTGCGCGGTGGAATCTACACTAGTGTCATTGCCGAGCACCGGAAGAAGGGCTGGCGCGGTGAATCCGCTTCTCGAGAAACTTAACCCCTACCCCTTCGAGAAGCTTCGCGCGCTGATCGGCGGCAAGCCGGCCGGGATCAACCTCTCCATCGGAGAGCCGAAGCATCCTACCCCGCGCCTGATCAAGGACTCGCTTGCCGCCGCGCTCGACGGCCTCGCGACCTATCCGGCGACCGCGGGCACGCCCGAGCTGCGCGCGGCGATTTCGGGCTGGCTCGGGCGGCGCTACGGGATTCCGGCGCCCGAATCTGCTACCCAGGTACTGCCGGTGAACGGCTCGCGCGAAGCGCTTTTTTCTTTTGCCCAGGCGGTGCTCAACCCGATCGTGGGCTGCAAGGTTGTCTGCCCGAATCCGTTCTACCAAATATATGAAGGCGCCGCCCTGCTCGGGGGTGCGACCCCGGTCTACGGCGAGCCGGAAAGCTGGGCCGGGGTGCAGCTGGTCTATGCGTGCTCGCCAGCGAATCCGAGCGGACGCGTGATGAGGCTCGGAGAGTGGCAGGCGCTCTTCGAGCTTTCCGACCGGCATGGCTTCATCATTGCCTCCGACGAGTGCTACTCGGAGATCTACTTCGACCAGCCGCCGCTCGGCGCCCTCGAAGCCGCATACCGCCTGAACCGCAAGGATTTTCGCAATCTGGTGGTTTTCTCGAGCCTGTCGAAGCGCTCCAACGCTCCGGGAATGCGCTCGGGCTTCGTCGCCGGCGATGCCCGGCTGCTGAAGAGCTTTCTCCTCTATCGCACCTACCATGGCTCGGCCATGAGCCTCGCGGTGCAAAAGGCGTCCGTCGCTGCCTGGAACGACGAAGAGCACGTGCGCGAAAACCGTCGCCTGTACGCCGAGAAATTCGAGGCGGTGCTGTCTCGGGTAAACGCGGCCAGACCGGACGCCGGCTTCTATGTCTGGCTGCCCACGCCGATCGACGACACCGATTTCGTGCGCCGCCTGCACCATGAATACAATGTGCTCGTGCTGCCGGGCAGCTACCTGGGCCGCGCCGTGAACGGGAAAAACCCCGGTGCGAACCACGTGCGCATAGCCTTGGTGCCCCCTCTCGAGGAGTGTGTGCAAGCTATGGAACGGATCGCGCAATTCATGCGCCGCCTATGAACGCCCGCGAAGTCATCGAAACGGCCTGGGAAGCCCGCGCCTCCCTCAACCCGACGCAAGAGCTGCGCGACTCGGTCGAAGAGGCGATCGCCGGCCTGGATAGCGGAAGGCTGCGCGTCGCCGAAAAGGTGGGCAGCGAGTGGATTACGCACCAGTGGCTCAAGAAGGCGGTCCTGCTTTCCTTCCGCCTGCAGGACAACCGGGTAATCGAGGGCAAGTATTACGACAAGGTCGACTCCAAGTTTACGAATTTCGACTTCGCCTCGGGCGGCTTCCGGGTCGTACCGCCGGCGTCGGCGCGGCGCGGCGCCCATATCGCGAAGAACGTGGTGCTGATGCCGTCGTTCGTGAACATTGGAGCCTACGTCGACGAGGGCACGATGGTCGATACCTGGGCCACTGTCGGCTCGTGCGCGCAGATCGGGAAGAACGTCCACCTTTCGGGGGGCGTCGGCATCGGAGGCGTGCTCGAGCCGCTGCAGGCGAACCCGGTGATCATCGAGGACAACTGCTTCATCGGCGCGCGCTCCGAGGTAGTGGAAGGCGTCATCGTCGAGGAAAACAGCGTGCTCTCGATGGGCGTGTACCTGGGGCAGAGCACGCGCATCCTGGATCGCGCGAGCGGACGCATCCTTTATGGGCGCGTGCCGGCCGGCTCGGTCGTCGTTTCGGGCACTTTGCCCTCGCCGGACGGAACTTACAGCCTGTACTGTGCCGTGATTGTAAAAACCGTCGATGCCAAGACCCGCGCCAAGACCAGCCTGAACGAGCTGCTCAGGGGCGATTAGACTAGCGGGAACAAGTTCGGGAGGACTGCACGATGTCTGCAATGAAGCGGCTGTTCCAGGTCATGGCCGACAAGAAAGCCTCGGACATCTTCCTTTCGGTGGGGGCGCCGATCAACATCAAGATCAACGGCATTGCCGTGCCGGTGAACCAGGCCACCATGACAACCGAGACGGTGGAGCAGCTCCTCTACGAGGTGCTGAACGAGCGCCAGATCCGGGAATTCGAAGAAGAGATGGAGCTGAACACCGCCTACAACCTGGCGGGCGTGGGCACCTTCCGCATCAGCGCGTTCCGCCAGAAGGGCTCGCCCTCGGTGGTGGTGCGCTACATTCCCGCCAGCATTCCCCCCATCGATACGCTCGGCCTGCCCGAGGTGCTGAAGGAAGTCATCATGCGCAAGCGCGGCCTCATCCTGATGGTCGGCGCGACCGGCTCGGGCAAGTCCACCTCGCTCGCGGCGATGCTCGATTACCGCAACGAGCGCAACACGGGGCACATTCTCACGCTGGAAGACCCTGTGGAGTTCATTTTCCAGAACAAGAAATCGATCGTAAACCAGCGCGAGATCGGCACCGATACCAAGCACTTCGAGATCGGGCTCAGAAACGCGCTGCGCCAGGCTCCCGACTGCATTCTGATCGGGGAGATCCGCGACAAGCCCACCATGGGGATGGCCCTCGCGTACGCGCAGTCGGGGCACCTGTGCCTCGCCACGCTGCACGCGAACAACAGCTACCACGCGATGAACCGCATCATCAACTTCTACCCGCTGGAAAACCGGCCCGCGCTGCTGCTCGACCTGGCCGCGGCGCTTTCCGCGGTGATTTCGCTGCGCCTGGTGCGCACGAAGACCGGAACCCGCGTTCCTGCGGTGGAGGTGCTGCTCAACACGCGCCACATCGCCGAGCTTATCGAGAAAGGCGAGATCACCGAGATCAAGGAGGCGCTCGAGAAAAGCATGTCGCCGGGCTCGCAGACCTTCGAGCAGTCGCTGTTCAAGCTTTTCATGGACGGCAAGATCACGCAGGACGAGGCGATGGCCAACGCCGACTCGGCCACCAACATGCTGTGGCTCATCAATCAGGCGACTGCCGGCGAGATTACTGGGCAGTCGATCCCGCAGCCGCCCGCCACGCCGGCCGAAGAGAAGAAGGACAGGAAGGACAAGAAGGAAGGCCTGCTCTCCTCGGGCGAGGGAGCCTCGTTCGGGAATTTCAAGATCGACATGAATGCCTGAGGCGCTCGAGCTAGCAAAGGAGCTCATCGCCCGCAGGTCGGTCACCCCGGAAGACGGCGGCTGCCAGGAGGTCATCGCCGAGCGGCTGGAGCGCGCCGGCTTCCGCTGCGAGCCGATGAAGTTCGGCGAGGTCACGAACCTCTGGGCGCGCCGCGGCACCGGGCACCCGGTGGTGTGCTTCGCGGGGCATACGGACGTCGTCCCCACCGGCCCGCTCGACGAGTGGCACTCCGATCCGTTCGTGCCGACCGTCCGGGACGGCAAGCTCTTCGGCCGCGGCGCTGCCGACATGAAATCGTCGATCGCCGCCTTCTTGGTCGCGACTGAAGCATTTCTCCGCGAAAGACCCCGGCACTCGGGCTCGATCGCGTTTCTTATCACCTCGGACGAGGAAGGGCCGGCGGTGGACGGCACCGTGCGCGTGGTGCAGGCTCTGAAGCGCCGCAACGAGCTCATCGACTACTGCATCGTCGGCGAGCCGACCTCGGTCGACTCGCTCGGCGACATGCTGAAGAACGGCCGCCGCGGCTCGCTCTCGGGCAACCTGGTGGTGCGCGGCATTCAGGGGCATGTGGCGTACCCTCACCTCGCCCGCAACCCGGTTCACGAGCTCGCGCCGGCGCTCGCGGAGCTCGCCAAAGTGCAGTGGGACAAGGGCAACGAAGACTTCCCGCCGACGACGTGGCAGGTTTCGAACGTACGGGCCGGGACCGGCGCGGCGAATGTCATCCCCGGCACGGTCGAGGTGGACTTCAATTTCCGCTTCTCGACCGAAAGCACCGAAGCGTCCCTGAAGAGCAGGCTCGAGTCGGTCCTGAAAAGGCATGCCCTGGATTACGCGATCACCTGGACGCACGGCGCCAAGCCGTTCCTCAGCAAGCGCGGCAAGCTCGCTCAGACGGTGATGGCGGCGGGCAAGCGGCACACCGGCCGCTCCGCCGAGCTTTCGACCACCGGAGGAACGTCGGACGCGCGCTTCATCATCGAGATCTGCCCCGAGATCATCGAGCTCGGTCCGGTGAACGCGAGCATCCACAAGTTGAACGAGCACATCGCCCTCGACGAGCTCGAGGTGCTGCCGCGCATCTACCTGGACGTCCTGCGCGCCCTTCTGCCTTGAAGTTAAGGGAATTGATCGCACGGACCGCGAAGCGGCTCGCCGCCGCACGTCTTCATTACGGCCACGGTACCGACAATCCCCGCGACGAGGCCGCGTTCCTCGTGTTGCGCAGTCTGAAGTTTCCCTTCGATGCGGATCTGGACGCCGACGTCGATCCGAAGCGTGTCGATCATTTGCTGGAGAGAAGGATCAAGGAACGTATCCCCGTCGCCTACCTGCTGAATGAAGCGTGGCTCCACGGCGTGCCCTTTTATGTCGACCGCCGAGTCATCATCCCCCGCTCCCACATCGCGTTCTTGCTGAACGACCTGAGCGTCGCGCCGCGGCGGATCCTCGATCTTTGCACCGGGTCCGGCTGCCTCGCCATTCTCGCCGCGCGCGCCTTTCCGAACGCCCGCGTCGACGCTTCCGATGTCTCAAGCGTGGCGCTCGAAGTCGCCGCGCAAAACGTTCGCAAGCACCGATTCGAGAGCCGCATTCGCCTCATCCGCTCCGATCTCTTCGGCAGCATCCGGGGCCGGTATGACCTGATCATCTGCAACCCGCCGTACGTCAGTACGCCGTCGTTGCGCACGCTGCCGCGCGAATACCGCTACGAGCCCGGCATCGCGCTTGCGGGAGGTAAGAGGGGCCTCGACTATGTCGCGCGAATCATCGACGAATCGCCGCGTTTTCTGAAGCCGGGCGGCTTGCTCGTCTGTGAGGTCGGAGAGACCAAACCAGCGCTCGAGCGCGCCTATCCACGCACGCCCTTTGTCTGGCCGCGGCCGCAGGTGTTCATGCTCGCGCCCTCCAGAAAGGCCGACGCTTCTCGAAGGCCGCCCAGGCGGGTTCGAGCGACATGACCAGCATGCGTTCGCGCACAGCGAGTGCATGCCGCACGTGCCCGGCGGCGGTCGCAAGCTCGCGGGCGCGGCCGCGTGGCGCGAGCTCGGTGAGCAGGCGCCGCGCCACCGAGATGTCGTTGAGCTCTCCCAGAATGTCTTGCAGGGCCGCCAAACGCTTGATGTAGGGGCGCGCCGCAGCGCCGGCGAAAGACGCGGCGAAGAAGTCGCAGCCGTAACGCAGGCGCTTCGTGCGGATGCGCAGGCGATGGCGCCGCTCGGCATCGACCCAGTCGATGTCCGCGGCCTCCCGCAGAGCCCTGCCGTGCAGGCGCTGGAGCGCGGCGGCGGCGAATGCGCCGAGCGAACCGTCGGCCTTTTCAGCGTTTGCCTTCCAGGGTTCGTCGCTGACCCAGCGTAGAGCACGCAGGAGGAAAGCCTGCAGCT
>DATFEI010000028.1:0-2178 GCA_035251315.1 Burkholderiales bacterium
CCCGCGGCGCAAAGCGCGAGCGTCAGAAAGGCGATGCGTTTCATCCTTGCCTCCTCAGTGGATTTCTGGTTCCGGGACGGGCGCCGTGCCTTCGAGGAAATCGAAGTCGCAGCCCTCGTCGGCCTGCTTCACGTGGCGCGAGAAAATCGCGCCGTAGCTTCGCTCGAACTTCTTGCTGGGTTGACGCCATGCGGCGCGGCGTTTCCTCACTTCTTCTTCTGAAATCCCCAGGTTCAGCTCGCGCTTCTCGACGTCGAGCTCGATTGGATCGCCATTTTTCACCAGCGCAAGCGGGCCGCCGACGAACGACTCGGGCGCGACGTGCAGCACGCAGCAGCCGTAGCTCGTGCCGCTCATGCGCGCATCCGAGACGCGCACCATGTCGCGTACGCCCTGCTTGAGCAGCTTCTTTGGCACCGGCAGCATGCCCCACTCCGGCATCCCCGGGCCGCCGAGCGGGCCGGCGTTGCGCAGCACGAGCACGCTGGAAGCGTCGACCTCGAGGTCTTCGCGGTCGATGCGCGCCGCCATGTCGTTGTAGTCGTCGAACACGACGGCTTTTCCCACGTGCTTCAGGATCTTCGTCGCAGAGGCCTTGATCACCGCGCCGTTCGGCGCGAGGTTGCCACGCAGCACGACGAGACCGCCGGAAGCCTTCAGGGGTTTTGAACGCAGCCGAATGACCTCGGGATTGAAAATCCTTGCACCTTCGAGGTTCTCGCCGAGCGTCTTGCCGTTGACGGTCCTGCAGTCGAGATTCAGCAGATCGCGCAGCTCGTTCAGCAGCGCACGCAGGCCGCCGGCGTAGTAGAAGTCTTCCATCAGATACTTGTCGCCGGACGGGCGCACGTTGGCGAGGAGCGGAGTCTTCGCCGAGAACTCGTTGAAGCGCTCGAGCGCCAGCTTGATCCCGGCCCGGCCCGCCATGGCGATGAGGTGGATGAGGGCGTTCGTTGAGCCGCCCATCGCCATCAGCGTGACGATGGCGTTATCGAAAGACTCCTTTTTCAGAAGATCTCGAGGCTTCAGATCTTCCCAGACCATCTGCACGATGCGCTTGCCTGCGGCGGTGGCCATCTTTGAGTGGTTGGAGTCGGGCGCCGGAATCGAGGAAGCGCCGGGCAGAGCGAGGCCGAGCGCCTCGCCGAGCGCCATCATGGTCGCTGCGGTGCCCATAGTCATGCAGGTGCCCGGCGAGCGCGCGATGCCGTCCTCAATCTCCTGCCAGTCCCGCTCGCTGATATTGCCGGCGCGCAGCTCTGCCCAGTATTTCCAGCTGTCGGAACCCGAGCCCAGCGTTTCCTCGCGCCAGTGGCCTTTCAGCATCGGGCCCGCCGGCACGTAAATCGCCGGCAGATTCATGCTGGTCGCTCCCATGACGAGGGCGGGCGTCGTTTTATCGCAGCCCGCCATCAGCACCGCGCCGTCAGCGGGGTAGGAGCGAAGGAGCTCCTCGCATTCCATGGCGAGGAAGTTGCGGTACATCATCGTGGTCGGCTTCTGCATCGGCTCGGAGAGCGACATCGCCGGCATCTCCACCGGGAATCCGCCCGCCTGCCACACTCCGCGCTTCACCTCTTCCACACGCTGGCGAAAATGCGTGTGGCAGGGATTGATGTCCGACCAGGTATTGATGATCGCGATCACCGGCTTGCCGGCGTAGTCGCTGCGCTCGTAGCCCATCTGCGCGGTGCGCGAGCGGTGGCCGAAGGAACGCAGGTCGTTGACGCCGTACCAGCGGTGCGAGCGCAGCTCCTCGAGTTTCTTGCGGGCCATGGAGGGAAGCCCGGATTCTAGATCAAGTAGACTTCGCCCCGACCGATGGGTTTTGTCTTCTGGAAGGAAAATCTCGAGAACGCGATCGAGGCGATTGCCCGCGCTGGCGGCAGCCTGGCCTCCGAGGCGAAGTTCGTGGCGCAGAACCTGGTGCTCGCCAACCTGACCGGCCACGACTCGCACGGCATCGGCATGATGCCGCGGTACGTCGAAGCGCTGCTCGAGGGCGGGCTGCATCCGAACCGGAAGATCGACGTGAAGCTCGACGGCGGCGCGGGCTACGGCCAGTCGATCGGCCTGCAGGCGACGCACCTTGCCATCGAGCGGGCGAAGAAGCACGGCGTCTGTATCGCCGCGCTCGCCAACTCGCACCACCTCGGCCGCATCGGTCACTGGGCCGAG
>DATFEI010000025.1:0-21593 GCA_035251315.1 Burkholderiales bacterium
AATCTGCGCGCGCCGGGAGTCAGGGCAAGAGGAGCAAAAGCCCCGGTCAACATGGCCGGGGATGCTAGTCAGCGAAAATTAGCGGGGCATTAACTGCGCCGGGCATCCCGTGACGGTGTCACGATCGCCGATGCAAATTCCGTCCTCGGGAATCGACTATTGCACTATGCCGCGTAATGGGTGCCCAGCCGTGCACGGTCTTCGTTCCCATCAGCGCCCCGGCCGTGGCGGCTTCCGCCGCGGGCACGCTGGCGAGCCGGACGAGCGGCGCCATCGCGTAGCAGCGTGATCTGCGCCCCGCCCCAGTGAAGGATAGGTTTGGGGGTGTTCGAGGCGATCGCCTACGTGGACTTCAACGCCGGCGGCGACATGATGAAGTTCGCCGAGAGCGTCGCGCTCGGCCGCGGCATTCGGATGCGACTCTTCAGCAGCCTGGCGGAGGCCGAGAAGTGGCTCGAGACCCCTGGCCGCGTTGACTAGCTTCGCTCGATGAACTCGATCTTGTAGCCGTCGGGGTCCTCGACGAAGGCGATCACGGTCGTGCCGCCCTTCACTGGACCGGGCTCGCGTGTGACCTTGCCGCCCGAGCGCCTTACGCGCTCGCACGCCGCTTTCACGTCGGGAACACCGATCGCGATGTGTCCGAACGCGGTGCCCGGGTCGTAGCGGTCCACGCCGTAGTTGTACGTAAGCTCCAGCACCGCGGCGCGCTCTTCGTCGTCGTAGCCGACGAAGGCGAGCGAGTATTTCTGCTCGGGCCGGTCGGTGGTGCGCAGGAGTTTCATGCCCAGCACCTCGGTGTAGAAATTCACCGAGCGCTGCATGTCGCCCACGCGAAGCATCGTATGGAGCATTCTCATGTTGTTTCCTTTAGGACAGGTAGAGCGGCTCCGGCAAGCTCGAGGCGCTCGCGCGCCGCCAGCCAGTCGGGATAGAGGGAAGCGAGGACGCGGTAGAAGCGCCCCGAGTGGTTGAGCTCCACGAGATGCGCGGCTTCGTGTGCGACCACATAGTCCGCTAGAGCGGGCTCCACGTGGACGAGTCGCCAGGAAAGCCGGATGCCCCCGTCCTCGTTGCAAGCGCCCCATTGAGTGCGCGCATTCGAAAGCGCGATGCGCGGCGCCGGCCGCCCGACGCGGGCGGCGAAATGAGCGACACGCGGGCGCAACGCGTAAAGCGCCGTCGCTTTCAGCCATTTCACGAGCTGCGGCATGCTGCCAAAGCGCAGGGCGTCGTCCTCGCGGCGCACCGGACCGTCGCAGCGCTCAAGGCGCACACTCCTGCCGAAAAGCGGCAGACGCTCGCCGGTGGCGCCCTGCACGAGCGTCGGCCGCGGCGCGCGCGCCCATTCGTCGAGCTTGGAGAGAATCCAGCGCTCCTTCTCCCGCACGAAGCCCTCGATGTCGCGCCACGGCGCGCGCAGCGGCGCCGACACTTTGAGCCCCCCGGCGTCGACCGTGATGCCAAGCGTGCGCCGGCGCCGGCGCACGAAGCGGTACTCCACCTCGCGCCCGCCCAGGCGGATCAGGTGAGCGCTTTTTGCTGTTCTTCGATCCATGTCTTTGCCAGCTCATTGACCGTCTCGGCGTCGCGGTTGGCGGCGTCGATCGGCGGCCCGATGCGCACGGTGACCGTGCCGGGCCGCTTCAGGAAGGCGTTGCGCGGCCAGAAGAGTCCCGCGTTGTGCGCCACGGGGACCACCGGCGCGCCTGCCGCGCACGCGAGCCAGGCGCCGCCGGGATGATAGGCGCGCGAAGCGCCGGGTGAGACCCGAGTTCCTTCCGGAAAGACCACCACCCAGAAGCCCTGCCGCAGCCGCTCCCGACCGCGCCGGGCGATCGCGCGCAGCGCCGCCAAGCCGCGCGAGCGGTCGATCGCGATCGGGCTCATCAGGGCGAGTCCCCAGCCGAAGAACGGGATCCAGAGGAGCTCGCGCTTGAGCACCAGCACTTGCGGCGGAAAGATGAGCTGGAACGCCATGGTCTCCCAGGCCGACTGGTGCTTGGCGAGGATCACGGAGGGGCGCGAGGGCAGATTTTCGCGCCCCTCGACCCGCCAGTCGATGCGCACGATCGTTCTCGCCATGAGCACAACCAGGCGCGACCAGCCGGAGATGATGCGATAGCGCGCCATGCGTGGCAGCGGAAAGGTGGCGAGCGCAATCAGCGCGTACGGCGGGGTGATGAGAGCGAGTCCCAGCGCGAACAACACCGAACGCACAAATCTCACGGAGCAAGGTACGCGGCGAATGCCGCGAGATCGGGAAACACCCGGGTTCCGGCCGGCAGCTTCCCGGCGTCGCGCGCCTGCGCGCCCTTGCCGGTGAGCACGAGCACTGGCCGCGCGCCGGCTGCGGCAGCGGCCTCGAGGTCGCGCTGAGTATCGCCCACCATGTAGGCCTGGTCGAGCGGAACATTGAAGCGGCGCGCCACCTCGAGCAGCATGCCCGGCTGCGGCTTGCGGCAATGGCAGCCCGCTTCCGGCGCGTGCGGGCAGAAGAAAAACGCGTCGATGCGTCCGCCGTGCTGGGCGAGCGCACGCAGCATCGTGTCGTGGATCGCGAAGAGCGTGCGTGTGTCGAACAGCCCGCGCGCGATTCCCGACTGGTTGGTCGCGACGACGACCCGATAGTCGGCCTGTGTGAGCCGTGCGATCGCTTCCAGGCTACCCTTGATCGGGCGCCACTCTTCGGGCGACTTGATATAGTCGTCGCTGTCTTCGTTGACCGTACCGTCGCGGTCCAGGATGACGAGCTTCATTGCGCTAGCTTGGAGATGTCGGCGACGCGATTCATCGCGTCGCGCAGGTCGTTGAGCAGCGCGAGACGGCCTTGGCGAAGCCCGGCATCGTCGACCATCACCATGACGGAGTCGAAGAAGGCGTCCACCGGCTTCTTCAGGACGGCGAAGCTCTTAAGATAGCCGGTGTAGTCGCCGCGCTCGAACATAGGCAGCGCATTGCCTCGGGCCATCTCGAGCGCGGTGAAGAGCGCGAGCTCGGCCGGCTCCTTCAGTGCCTTGCGCTCCGCCGGCTTGAACGATTCTCCCTTGGCCGCCGCCTGTCGCAGGATGTTAGCGACGCGCTTGTTCGCTGCGGCGAGGCTTTCGGCTTCGGGCAGCTCCTGGAAAGCCCGTACCGCCTCAAGCTGCTGCGGCACGAGATCTAGGCGGGCCGGATTCTGGCTCAGCACGGCGTCCACCTGAAGCGTCGAAAATCCTTGGTCCTTTAGGTAGCCGGCGAAGCGCTCGAGGACGAACGCATGCATCTCCGCGCGGGCGTCCTTGACCTTGCCCGCATATGTGTTGAACGCCGAGTCGACCAGAGCGTGCAACGATAAGCCGAGCTTGCGCTCGACCAGGACTCGAACCACGCCCAGCGCGGCGCGGCGCAGGCCGAAAGGGTCTTTCTCGCCAGTGGGCTGCTGGCCGATGCCGAACATGCCGGCGAGCGCGTCGAGCTTGTCGGCAAGCGCGACCGCGCAGGCCACTTCGTCGTCGGGAAGCCGATCGCCGGCGAAGCGCGGGCGGTAGTGCCCCTGGATCGCATCGGCGACCGGGCGCGGCTCGCCGTCATTGAGCGCGTAGTAGCGGCCCATCACACCCTGCAGCTCCGGGAATTCGCCAACCATGCCGGTGAGAAGATCGGCCTTCGACAGCCATGCGGCGCGCTCCGCCGCGGCAACGTCGGCACTCAGGCTTCTCGCGATATGGCCCGAAAGCATCTGGATGCGCATGACGCGGTCGAGCTGGCTGCCGAGCTTGTTGTGGAAGATTACTTTGGCGAGCTCCGGCACCCGCGCTTCCAGCCTGACCTTGCGGTCCTGCTCGTAGAAGAAGCGTGCGTCCTCGAGGCGCGGCCGCACGACGCGCTCGTTGCCGGCGATGATGTGCTGCGGGTCGGTGAGCTTCATGTTGGATACGATGAGGAACCTGGGCACAAGCTTGCCGGCGCCATCGAAGAGCGGGAAGTACTTCTGGTTCTGACGCATCGTGAGGATCAGGCATTCCTGCGGTACGGCGAGGAACGCGGCGTCGAAGCTGCCGACATAGACGCTCGGATGCTCGACGAGCGCGGTCACTTCGTCGAGCAGATCTTCGTAGGCACCTAGCGCTCCCCTTTCGCGTGCCGCCTCGGCCTTGAGCTGGCGCTCGATCTCATCGCGTCGGGCGGCGAAATCCGCGATCACCAAGCCTTCCTCGCGCAGCGTCGTCTCGTACTTCGTGGCATCCGCGAGTGTAATCGTGCCTTTGCTCATGAAGCGGTGGCCCTGGGTGCGATTGCTGGACTCCAGGCCCAGCACGCGTCCGGGCACGACCTGCCGGCCGTGCATCATGACGAGGCCGTGCACCGGTCGGACGAACTGCGCATCGCCGCTCCCCCAGCGCATAAGCTTCGCGACCGGAAGCCGCTTCAGCGCCTCCTCGACCCGGAGCGCAAGATTAGCGGCGAGATGAGACCCTGCCGCAATCCTCCGGTATGCGAAAACCTCTCCTTTGGGCGTATCGAGCTTCATCAATTCGCCGACAGATACCCTGTTCTTCTTTGCGAACCCCGCGACCGCTTGCGGCGGCGCGTTTACCGAAGGGCCCGTCAGCTGAAGCTGCCGATCCGGAGATTTCTCATGCACATCCGTGATCGAAACGGCAAGCCGACGCGGAGTCGCGAACGCCGTGGCTGCGCTGTTGCCGCTGAGAAAGCCGTCCCCTTTCAGCGCCGCGACCAGCGCGCTTGAAAATGCATTCGCCAACGCGCCCAGCGACTTGGGCGGCAACTCCTCCGTCAGCAGCTCGACGAGCAGCGTGAGCGCCATCTATGTCGCCTTCGACAGCATGGGAAAGCCGAGGCGTTCGCGCGACTCGTAATACCCCTGGGCGACTTCCTTCGCGAGCCCACGCACGCGACCGATATAGGCCTGGCGCTCGGTAACCGAGATGGCGCCGCGCGCATCGAGCAAGTTGAAGGTGTGGGAAGCCTTCATCACCATCTCATAGGCCGGCAGGACGCATTGCGCGGCGATCAGGCGTTTTGCCTCAGCCTCGAAGTCGCCGAAATGCCGGAACAACATATCGGCATTGGAGAGCTCGAAGTTGTACTTTGACTGCTCCACTTCGTTCTGGTGATACACATCGCGATAAGCGACCCCCGGCGTCCAGATGAGGTCGAACACGCTGTCCTTGCCCTGCAGGTACATGGCGAGGCGCTCCAGGCCGTAGGTGATCTCACCGAGCACCGGCTTGCAGGCGAGGCCGCCGACTTCCTGGAAATAAGTGAACTGCGTGATTTCCATGCCGTCGAGCCACACTTCCCATCCGAGGCCCCAGGCGCCCAGCGTCGGCGATTCCCAATCGTCCTCGACAAAGCGGATGTCGTGCTGCGCCGGGTCGATTCCCAAGTCCTTCAGCGAGCCAAGGTACTTGTCCTGGATTTCCGCCGGCGAGGGCTTGAGCACAACCTGGTATTGGTAGTAATGCTGTAAACGGTTCGGGTTATCGCCATAGCGGCCGTCCTTGGGGCGGCGCGACGGCTGCACGTACGCCGCGCTCCACGGCTCGGGACCGATCGCGCGCAGGAAGGTCGCGGTGTGGAACGTGCCCGCGCCGACCTCCATGTCGTAGGGCTGTAGCAGCGCGCATCCTTGCCGCTCCCAGTATGCATTGAGCTGCCCGATGAGCTGCTGGAATGTCGGCACGCGCGGATTTTAACGGCTGCGCTTCGCCCTCACGGTGAACCACGCGAAAATCAGAAGGCAGGCGACGACCACCGGCCAGTCGCGCAGGCGAACGTACGGCGTGGCTCCCGCATATCCCTGCGCCGGGATCTCGAGCCGACCCTCGGTGAACTGCTCCAGGCGAGCGAGCACGCGCCCGTCGCGGTCGATCGCCGCGGTGATTCCCGTGTTCGTTGCAGTGAGATGCATACGGCCGGTCTCGATGGCGCGCAAGCGGGCGATTTGCAGGTGCTGCGCCGGAGCGAGCGAATCGCCGAACCATGCGACGTTCGACATATTCACGAGCAGGGTCGCCTCGGGCAGGCTACGCGCGATCTCAGCGCCGAAAACGTCCTCGTAGCAGATGTTGACCGCGACGCGTTGGCCCGCAACCTCGAGCGGCGACTGAGCGAAGGAGCCGCGGCTGAAGTCGGAGAGCGGGATGGAAAGCACGTCGAGCGTCCAGCGGAAGCCCGGGGGGACGAACTCGCCGAACGGTACGAGATGCACCTTGTGGTAGATCTGCCTTGGCGATACGCCGAGGCTGAGCGCGCTGTTGTAGTAAGCGCCGCGCCCCGTTCGGTAAGGCACGCCGACCAGCAGGTCGCCCTCATTACGCTTGCCGACGGCATCAAGGCGCGCCAGATAGGCAGGATCGATGCGGTCGAGGAACGCCGGCAGCGCGGTCTCGGGAAAGATCACGAGCCGCGCCTGGGTGCCTTCGGCAAGCCGCGCGTAGGTCTCGAGAATGCGGGGTGCTCGCTCGGGATGGAACTTCATCTCCTGTTCGATGTTTCCCTGCAGGAGCGCGGTTGGGACCGGCGCCCCGGCTGGCGCCGTCCACGCGACGTGGCGCAGCGCCTCGCCGGTGCCGACCACGAGCAGGAGCACGACAAGGAATCGAGGTTTCTGTCCCGCGAGCAGCCAGAGCATTCCGGCGGCGGAAACAATGACGAACGAAACCATGTACACGCCGCCCAGCGGCGCGTATCCCTGCACGGGCCATCCCGCCGCCGAATAGCCGAGCGTGAGCCAGGGAAAGCCGGTGAAGACCCACGAAAGCATCCATTCGCACAGCACCCAGGTCGCGGGGATAAGCAGGCCGGCGCGCGCAGCGTCGGGTGCGGGCACGCGCGCTTGAAGCCAGCCCGCCGCCGCGGGAAAAAGCGCAAGCAACGCGCAGAACACAAGCGTCGCGAAGACGGCGAGCAGCGCCGCCATACCGCCGAACTGATGCAGGCTCACATACACCCACGACACGCCCGCGCCGAAGAACCCCGCCCCGAAGGCAAATCCAAGCAAAGCGCAGCGCTGCGGCGGCGCGCGCATCCACAGATGGATTAGGAGCGCGAACGTGAGCAGTGCAAGCGGGTGCAGCCCAAACGGCGCGAACGCGAGGACGGTCGCGGCGCCCGCGAGGACGGAATACAGCAAATGCGAGCCCGGGATCAGCTCTTGAGTCTGTCGACCAGGAGGGTGTAGACGCGGCGGCTGTCGGCGCGCAGCACCTGGAAGCGCAGGCCCTCCATCACTACGGACTCGCCGCGCTTCGGCAGGCGGCCGAGGTGCTTGATGAGATAGCCGCCGATGGTGTCGGCCCCCTCGTCGGAGAGATGCGTGCCGAAGGCGGCGTTAAAGTCGGCGATCTGCGTGAGCGCCTTGACACGGTGCCGGCCGCCTGGCTCGGGCAGGATGTTGTCGGAGGCCTCGTCGAAGTCGTATTCGTCCTCGATGTCGCCCACGATCTGCTCGAGCACGTCCTCGATCGTCACCAGGCCCGCGACGCCGCCGTACTCGTCGATCACGATCGCCATGTGGTTGCGGCTGGCGCGGAACTCGCGCAGCAGCACGTTGAGCCGCTTCGCCTCCGGAACGAACACCGCCGGGCGCAGCATCTCGCGCACGTTGAACTCCTCTTCGCCGGCATAAAAACGAAGAAGGTCTTTGGCCAGCAATACGCCGATGACGTCGTCGCGGTTCTGGTCGATCACCGGGAAGCGCGAGTGCGCGGTGGCGATCACCTGCTTCACGAACTTCTCCACCGGCTCGTTGATGTCGATGAAGTCGACCTGGGCGCGCGGCACCATGATGTCGCGCACCGACATCTCCGACACGGTGAGCGCTCCTTCGATGATCGAGAGGGCATCCGCGTCGAGCAGGTTGCGCGAATAGGCGGACCTCAGAAGCTGCGTGAGCTCGCTGCGGTCGCCGGGCTCGCGCATCAGAAGCGCTGAAAGGCGCTCGAGCAGGCTTGGTCGGGACTGATCGTTCATGCCTGGCGCGTTCATTCTACCCCGTAGGGGTTGGCGATTCCGGCGCTGCGCAGAATGCGAATCTCGCGCGCTTCCATGCGCGCCGCATCTCTTTTCTTTTCATGCGCGTAGCCGCGCAGGTGCAGGCATCCGTGCACCACGAGGTGTGCATAGTGCGCCGCAACGGTCTTCCCCTGTGCGCGCGCCTCGCGCCGGATGACAGGGTGGCACAGCGCGATGTCGCCGGTGTTGAATGTCAGCACGTTCGTCGCGCGGTCTTTTCCCCTGAAGGTCTGGTTGAGCGCGCGGCCCTCGCGCGCGCCGACGACTCTCAACGTCAGGGGAGACCGCGACGCGGCAAGCGCCCACTTGCGCAGAAATGCGGCACTCGGCACTCCGCGCCGCGGCACTGCGTATTGAACAACGATCCTATTCTTCCTGCTGCCGCGAGTCGTAGGCATCGATGATGCGGGCGACCAGCGGGTGGCGCACCACGTCCTGCGCGCCGAACTGCGTGAAGGCGATGCCGCGCACGCCGGTGAGGATGCGGCGCGCCTCGATCAGCCCGCTTTTCTGACCGCGTGCGAGGTCTATCTGGGTGACGTCGCCGTTGACGACTGCTTTGGCGCCGAAGCCGATGCGCGTGAGAAACATTTTCATCTGCTCCGGCGTCGTGTTCTGCGCTTCGTCGAGGATGATGAAGGCGTGATTCAGCGTCCTGCCGCGCATGTAGGCGAGCGGCGCGAGCTCGATCGTGCCGCGTTCGAGCAGCTTGCCGGTTTTCTCGAAACCCATCAGGTCGAAGAGTGCGTCGTACAGAGGCCGCAGGTAGGGATCGACCTTCTGCGCGAGGTCGCCGGGGAGGAATCCGAGACGCTCGCCCGCCTCGACCGCGGGCCGCACGAGCACGATGCGCTTGACCTTGTCGCGCTCCAGCGCATCGACTGCGCATGCCACCGCGAGGTAGGTCTTGCCGGTGCCAGCCGGGCCGATGCCGAAAGTAAGATCGTGCGCGAGGATGCTTTCGATGTACTCCACCTGGTGCGGCGTGCGGCCGTGCAGGTCGGCGCGCCGGGTGAGCAGCTGCGGCCCTTCGTTCTCCAGCGAGATCTTCTTGGACAGTTCGGTGAGGCCGAGCTGCACGTCCTCGACGGTCAGATCGCCCGAGGCGCGGTCGTAGAAATGCTCGATGGCTTCCGCCGCGCGCTGTGCCTGCTCGCCCTTCACGGTGAACTTCGCGCCGCGGCGAGCGATCGTCACGTCGAGCGCGGACTCGATCTGGCGGATATTTTCGTCGAGCGCGCCGCACAGGCGTGCGAGGCGCTGGTTGTCGACCGGGTCCAGCTTGACTTCGACCGGTTTCGCCCTCAGACGAGCTCACCCCGCAGGCTGTGAGGTAGGGCGGCGGCTATGCGCAGGTCCACGTATTGGTTAATGAGCGATTCCGGCCCGGGAAAGTTCACCACACGGTTATTGCCGGTGCGCCCCTGCAGTTCGGTCTTCTGTTTCTTGGAATGGCCCTCCACCAGCACGCGCTGGGTCGTTCCGACCATCGCCGAGCTGATGGCGCGCGCCTGCGCTTCGAGCTGCGCCTGCAGGCGCAGCAGCCGTTCGATTTTTTCGGATTGAGAAACCGCATCGGGCAGCTCCGCCGCTGGGGTTCCCGGCCGCGGGCTGTAGACGAACGAGAACGACGCGTCGAAATCGGCGTCGTGCGCGAGCTTGAGCGTCGCCTGGAAGTCGGCCTCGGTCTCCCCCGGGAAGCCGACGATGAAGTCCGATGACAGGCTGATACCGGGCCGCGCTTGGCGCAGGCGGCGCACGATCGAGCGGTACTCGAGCGCGGTATAGCCGCGCTTCATCGCAGCAAGCACGCGGTCCGAGCCGGACTGTACGGGAAGATGGACATGTGGCGCGAGCTTGTCGATGTCGCGGTGGGCGTCGATCAGCCGCTGGGTAAATTCGCGAGGATGCGAAGTGGTGTAGCGGATGCGCACCAGCTCCGGTATTTCGTCCAGGTAGTAGAGCAGCTCGGCGAAATCCGCCGGCGCCTCGGCTATGTCCCCGCGCCAGGCGTTCACGTTCTGTCCGAGTAGCGTCACTTCCTTGACGCCCTGCGCCGCGAGGCCGGCGACCTCGGCGATCACGTCGTCGAACGGACGCGAAACCTCTTCACCGCGCGTGTAGGGAACGACGCAGAAGCTGCAGTACTTGCTGCACCCCTCCATGATCGATATGAACGCAGAGGCGCCTTCGACTTTCGCGGGCGCAAGGTGATCGAACTTCTCGATCTGCGGGAAGCTCACGTCGACCTGCGGCTGGCCGCTCGCGCGCCGGCGCTCCAGGAGCTCAGGCAGGCGGTGCAGCGTCTGCGGGCCGAACACCACGTCGACGTAGGGCGCGCGTTGCACGATCGCCGGCCCTTCCTGGCTCGCGACGCAGCCGCCCACGGCGATCATCACGCCGGGACGCAGCCGCTTGACGTGCTTGACCCGGCCGAGGTCGTTGAAGACCTTCTGCTGCGCCTTCTCCCGCACCGAGCAGGTATTGAAGATGATGACATCGGCCTGCGCCGGGTCGGGCGTGAGCTCGAGAGCCTCGGCCTCGCGCATCACGTCCGCGATCCGGTCCGAGTCGTACTCGTTCATCTGGCAGCCGAACGTGCGGAGGTAGAGCTTCTTCACTTTGGGAAGGGCGCGGGCGGCAGCGCCGCCTTTTCGGCGTCGGACAGAATCCAGACCCGCTGCACCATGCCGGTCGAGTCCACGAGGTAGCGGACCTGCGCCTTCTCCACGAGTGATACGGGCAGCACCAGCCGGTTGTCCGGGTCGCGGATCTGCGCGCCCGGCGCAAGGCTGCGCGGCTTGCCGTCGATCTCGACCACCATGGCTTCGAGGTGGCGCAGCTGGCCGAGGACCGCCTCCTTCGGGATGGTTCGCAGCTGAGCCATGGCCAGAGCGGCGCAGCTTGCGAGAATGGCGAAAACGAGGGCGCGCATCAGGTGTCCATGATCTCAAAATCGCGCGTCACTTCGGCGGTCTTGAGGAGCATGGCGGTGGCCGAGCAATATTTCTCATGCGACAGACGGATCGCCTGCTCGACGAGGTTGCGCTTGAGGGTGCGGCCGCGCACCACGAAGTGCATGTGTACCTTGGTGAACACCTTCGGGTCGGTCGCGGCGCGCTCGGCCGAGAGCTTCACCTCACATCCGGTCACGTCTTGGCCGCTTTTTTTCAGGATCACGACGACGTCGTAGGCAGTGCAGCCGCCGCTGCCGGCAAGAACCAGCTCCATAGGCCGCGGCGCAAGATTGCGCCCACCCCCCTCCAGGGCGCCGTCCATGGCCACCAGGTGGTTACTTCCGGTTTCGGCAATGAAGCTCATGCCGTCTGCGGTCCAGCGCACGGTGCAATCCATGACACTAATCTAGCTTTTTTGTGTAAAATCCGCAGCTTTTCTCGCTCTCGGCATGATGACTACCTACAGCGCAAAAACAGGCGAGGTCCAGCACGGCTGGTACGTGGTCGACGCGCAGGACAAAGTCCTTGGGCGCCTCGCCTCACAAATCGCAGTGCGCCTGCGCGGCAAGCACAAGCCGCAATACACACCTCACGTCGACACCGGTGACTACATCGTTGTGGTGAACGCCGCGAAGCTGCGTGTCACCGGCCGCAAGCCCGAGCGCAAGATCTATTACCGTCACAGCGGGCGGCCCGGCGGGCTGCATCAGATCAATTTCGCCAAGCTGCACGCCAAGCGCCCTGAGCGCGTGCTGCAGATCGCGGTTAAGGGAATGCTGCCGAAAGGGCCGCTCGGCTACGCGATGATGAAGAAGCTGAAGGTTTACGGCGGCGCAACCCATCCCCACTCGGCGCAACAGCCGAAGGCACTGGAGATTTAGCATGGTCGGCGACTATTACTACGGCACAGGGCGGCGCAAGAGCGCGGTGGCGCGCGTGTTCCTGAAGCCGGGCAAGGGCGAGTTCAAGGTGAACGGCAAGCCCGTCGACCAGTTTTTCGGCCGCGAGACCGGGCGCATGGTGGTGCGCCAGCCGCTCGAGCTTACCAAGAGCCTGTCGTCGTTTGACATCATGGTGAACGTCTACGGCGGCGGCGAAAGCGGGCAGGCGGGAGCAGTACGCCACGGCATCGCCAGAGCGCTGATCGAGTATGATGCGGGACTGAAGAGCGCGCTGAGCACGGCCGGGCTGGTGACGCGCGACGCGCGAGAAGTCGAGCGAAAAAAAGTCGGCCTGCACAAGGCAAGGCGGCGCAAGCAGTACTCGAAACGCTGAATAAGCGGATTCCGCGAACCGAAAGCCGCCAATTGGCGGCTTTTGCTTTTTATGATTAGAGCAGGAATTGTCGGAGGAACGGGATATACGGGCGTCGAGCTCCTGCGCCTGCTCGCTCAGCATCCCGACGTTGAGCTGAAGGCGATCACCTCGCGCAAGGAGGCCGGCACCCCGGTTGCGCGCATGTTTCCGAGCTTGCGGCGGCGCGTGGACCTCGCCTTCATCGAGCCGAGCGCGCGTGCGCTCGCCGGCTGCGACGTTGTGTTTTTTGCGACGCCGAACTGTGTCGCCATGAGCGAGGCACGCGCGGTGCTCGAGGGAGGCGCCCGCATCGTGGATCTCTCCGCCGATTTCCGCATTCACGACGTGGCGCAGTGGGAACGCTGGTACAAGACCAAGCACGCCGCGCCTGAGCTCATCCGCGAAGCGGTCTATGGACTCCCGGAAATGAATCGGGAACAGCTGCGGCGTGCGCGGCTCGTGGCGAACCCGGGCTGCTATCCAACGTCGATCCAGCTGGGCTTCCTGCCGCTCGTCGAGGCTGGCGTCGTCGACGTGGAGCACCTGATCGCGGACGCGAAGTCGGGTGTGAGCGGAGCCGGGCGCAAGACCGAGCTCAATCTCATGTTCTCCGAAGCTTCCGACAACTTCGCCGCTTACCACATCGCGGGGCACCGGCACTGGCCGGAGATTCGGCAAGGCCTTGCACAGGCGGCGAAGCGCGATGTCGGGCTCGTGTTTACGCCGCATCTCACGCCCCTTATCCGTGGCATTCACGCGACTCTGTACGCCCGCATTACCCGGGAGGCGGATTTCCAGCAGCTTTTCGAAAAGCGCTACGCGGGAGAGCCGTTCGTCGACGTCATGCCCGCGGGCAGCCACCCTGATACGCGTTCGGTGCGCGCCGCCAATATGTGCCGCCTCGCGGTGCATCGACCGCCGGAGAGCGCCGGCCGCTCCGACACCATCGTGGTGCTGTCAGTTATCGACAACCTGGTGAAGGGGGCCTCCGGACAGGCGGTGCAGAACATGAATCTCATGTTCAGCCTGGCGGAAACAGCCGGGCTCGAACACGTGGCCGTGGTGCCCTAGATGTCGTCGGGTCGCTGGAAAGTCATTCGCAGCCGCTTCGGCATCGCGGCCCCGCGCGTCGAGATTCACACCCAAATCCCGTGGTACTTGCGCTGGGTTGGCATTGCAGTCCTCCTCGGCCTTGCCGCCATAGCGGCGTCCTGGATCTACGATGCCGGCAGGCGCTTTGCCGGCTTTGATCGCAGCGAAGTGCTGCAGGAGCTGAAGCGAGTGCAAGGCGAGCTCGACAACGCGCACGAGGAGCTTGAGCGCCTTCGAGCCATGGCGAATGCGGCCGACAGCCGCGTCTCCATCGAGCGCACGGCGCAGCAGAAGCTCGCCCAGCAGGTGCGCGCGCTGGAGCAAGAAAACGCTCGCGTGCGAGAAGAGCTTGCGATGGTCGAGCAGATGCTTACATCGGAAGAACGTCACACTCAGACCCTGGCCATCTACCAGTTCAAGGTCCAGCCGGACGTTTTGCCGGGCGAATACCGCTACCGGCTGCTTCTGCTAACGCCGACCGACCGGCGCGGCCGCGACTTCAACGGGCGGATTGAGCTCGTCGTCAACCTGCAGGAAGGAGGGCGGAATGCTATGATGTCCTTCCCGGAGCCGGGCGACGCCGCAGCAGCGGCATTCCGGTTAGCGTTCAAGTATTTCCGTCGGGTCGAAGGCACTTTCCGGGTGAGCCCGAAGGCGAAGGTGGAGAGCGTGCAAGTGCGGGTCTACGAGACTGGGTCGAGCCAGCCGCGCGCGACCCACTCGGTCACGCTGTAGCGCTCAAGGGAAGAAGGAGCGGATACGTGTTCAACAAGACGAGCAAGCCGCAGAACAGGATCGACAGCCTGATCGGTGCAACCACCCGCATCGAAGGCAACGTGATCTTCAGTGGTGGATTGCGCGTGGACGGCATGGTGCGCGGCAACATCGCCGCACTTCCCGACCAGCCGGGCACGCTCGTCGTTTCATCCGACGGGCGCATCGATGGCGAAGTGCAGGCCGCGCACATCGTGGTGAATGGCACGATCCAGGGACCGGTGCATGCCACCGAGACGCTCGAACTACAGGCAGGCTCGCGGGTCAAAGGAGACGTGTACTACAAGAGCATAGAGGTCCATCAGGGCGCCGTGGTCGAGGGCCGCCTGGTGCCTCACCCCGCCGAGGCGAAAGGGGTCGAGCTCAAGCTCGCCTCGGGCGGATAATCGCAAAGGAACGCTGAATGAACGCAGTTACCGAAATGCCGGCGCCGCTTGTCTTCACTGACAACGCAGCCAACAAGGTCAAGCAGCTGATCGAAGAGGAGGGCAACCCGGAGCTCAAGCTCCGGGTGTTCGTCACCGGCGGCGGCTGCTCGGGTTTTCAGTACGGCTTCACTTTCGACGAGGTGCAGAACGAGGAGGACGCCTCGATGGAGAAGAACGGCGTCACGCTGCTCATCGACCCGATGAGCTACCAGTACCTGGTCGGCGCCGAGATCGATTATCAGGAAGGTCTGGAAGGCGCGCAGTTCGTGATCAAGAACCCGAACGCCCAGAGCACCTGCGGCTGCGGGTCGTCTTTCTCCACCTAAGCAACAGCTTTCCCGCGCAAAGGGCCCGTTCGGGCCCTTTGTTTTTTCTAGTCCAGCCGTGCGAGCGCGCTGTTCGCGATCAGATCGAGCCGGGTGATGAGCGGCTCGGCGTGGTTGCGGAATGCAGCAAGGTCCTGCGGCGCCACCGGCAGCGCGGCCGGCATGGCGACGGACAACGGGTTGCGCGCCTCGCCGGCGACGCGGAACTCGTAGTGCAGATGCGGTCCGGTCGCCCAGCCGGTCTGGCCGACCGCGCCTATGGTGTCGTTCTGCGCGACGCGCTGGCCGCGGTGCACGTTGATTCGGCTCAGGTGAGCGTATGCGGTCGAGTACTGGCCATGATGGCGGAGGATCACGACCTTGCCGTAGCCGCCTTTCAGGCCGGCGTGCTCGACGACGCCGTCGCCGACTGCGCGGACGCGCGTGCCCGTGGGCGCGGCGTAGTCGATCCCCTGGTGCTTGATCCAAGCCTGGGCGATCGGGTGACGGCGCATGCCGAAACCCGAGCTCACGCGGGAGAACTCCAGCGGCGAGCGCAGAAACGCCTTGCGGAGGTTCTTGCCTTCGGGCGTGTAGTAGCCAGTGCGGAAGTGCACCGCGCGAAAGGTCTTGCGGTTATTGGTGAACTCGGCGGCGAGGAGGCGGCCGGCGCGTACGGGGCGCCCGCCGAGGTAGTGCAGTTCGTAGACCACGGCGAACTGATCACCCTTGCGCAGATCACGGTGAAAGTCGATGTCACCGCCGAACACGTCGCCAAGCTGCATCGCGATGCTATCCGGGATACCGGCGTCATCCGCGGCGGCAAAAAGTGAACTTTCGATGACGCCCGATTTCATCGCGACGCGAGTGTAGAGCTGCGCCCGGTCGTCGGTAACGCGGAACTGGCCGTTCGCTTCGGCCGCCACCCTCACCACGGTGTCGCGTCCGGACAGAAAAGACAGCACGAGCGGCTCGCCCTCGGCGCTAACTTCGGCGCTGACATGCGTTCCCGGCCGCAGCTGCTGCAGCACGCGGAGCTTCGTCAGGCGTGCAGCGTGCGGTGCCTCGATCCCGAGGCGCTCGAGGAACGCGGGCAGGGTATCGCCGCGCTGAAAGAGCTCTTCGCGGAAATAGGACGTCGGCGCAGGCGTGGCGTCGGCCCGGATCTCGAGCGCCTCCACGATCGGCCGGCGCGGCGGCTGAACTCGCTCTTCGGCGCGCGGCGCAATGGTCGCGAAGGCCACTACGCCGGAAGCAGCGAGGAGTCCGATCGCGGCGATGCCGCCGAGCCGTCCGAGAGTCCTCATGAATCCGCTAGAATCCCTTGAGTTTCATAAGCCTGCAAAGTCTAGCAAAGAACCCAAGGTAGAGAAAACCACCATGTCGGCCATCAGGCAGGCCATTCAGACCATTCGCCGGGGCGTCGAGGAGTTGATCGTCGAGGAGGAGCTGAAAAACAAGCTCGCGAGCGGCCGCAAGCTCCGCATCAAGCTCGGCCTCGACCCGACCGCGCCCGATCTGCACCTCGGACATACCGTGGTAATCAACAAGTTGCGCGACTTCCAGAACCTCGGCCACCAGGTGCAGTTTCTGATCGGGGATTTCACCGGGATGATAGGCGATCCGACCGGCAAGAATCAGACTCGGCCGCCGCTCACCCGCGAGGAGATCGAGCGAAATGCAAAAAGTTATCAGGAGCAGGTGTTCAAGATCCTGGACCCGGAGAAGACCCAGATCCTCTACAACTCCGAGTGGTCGGACAAGCTGGGCGCCGAAGGGATGATTCGGCTCGCCGCGCGCTACACCGTAGCGAGGCTCCTCGAGCGCGACGATTTCTCCAAAAGGATGAAGGCCAACCAGCCGATCGCGCTGCACGAGCTGCTTTATCCCCTGATGCAGGGCTACGACTCGGTGGCGATGAAGGCCGATGTCGAGCTCGGCGGCACGGATCAGAAGTTCAACCTGCTCGTCGGCCGCGAGCTCCAGAAGCAGTACGGCCAGGAGCCGCAGTGCATCCTCACCATGCCGCTGCTTGAAGGCCTCGACGGCAAGGAGAAGATGTCGAAGTCGCTCGGCAACTACGTCGGCATTGCGGAGTCACCGCAGGAGATCTTCGGCAAGCTGATGTCGATCTCCGACGAGCTGATGTGGCGCTACATCAATCTTCTGTCCTTCGAATCTTCCGCCACGATCGGCAGATGGAAGGACGAAGTCGCCCGCGGCCGCAACCCGCGCGATATCAAAGTGCTCTTCGCCAAGGAGATCGTCGCGCGCTTCCACAGCAAGCAGGCCGCCGAGGCTGCGGAGGAAGCTTTCGAGCGGCGCCACCGGCACGGTCAGCTTCCCGAGGACATGGCGGAATTTGCGCTTCCCGGCGCGAACGAGGTCGCTCTCACGCAAATCATGAAGACCGCCGGATTTGCACCCAGCGTCTCGGAGGCGCAGCGCTTGATCGAGCAAGGCGGCGTGAAAATCGACGGCGAGCGTGTTTCAGACCGCTTGCTGCGCTTCGGCGCCGGGCAATCGTTCGTGCTGCAGGTGGGCAAGCGCAAAGCGGCCAGGATCAGGATCACATGAGTTCGCAGTACGAGGTGTACGCGCTCAAGTACGCGCACCACGGGCGCCGCGCATCCGAAAACTTCATCGGCGGCGATCCGCACGACGGCCCCATGCCGCTCGATTACTTCGTATGGCTGGTCCGCGGCGCAGGACACGAAATCGTCGTCGACACCGGTTTTTCCGCGGCGATGGCGGCCAAGCGCGGACGCGATCACATTCGCTGCCCGGCTGAAGCTTTGAGGTTGCTCGGAATCGATTCGAACAGCGTGCCCGATGTAATCATTACTCACCTGCACTACGACCACGTCGGCAACTTCGATCTTTTTCCGGCGGCGACGCTGCACCTGCAGGACCTCGAGATGCGCTATGCGACCGGGCGCTACATGGCGCATGAGTGCTTCCGCGGCGCGTACGAGGTCGAGGATGTGGTGGGCATGGTGCGCCGGGTATACGAGAACCGCGTGTGCTTCCATGACGGGGACGCCGAGATCGCGCCGGGCGTCTCGGTGCATCTCATTGGTGGCCACACTATGGGTCTGCAGGTGGTGCGCGTCGCGACGCGCCGTGGCGCGGTGGTGCTCGCCTCCGACGCAAGCCACTTCTATGCCAACCTGGAGCAAACGCGGCCGTTTCCGATCGTGTGGTCGGTGGCCGACATGGTCGAGGGCTACCGCAGGCTGCGCGCGCTCGCCGATTCGGTCGAGCACATCATCCCCGGCCATGATCCGTTGGTGCTCGAGCGGTATCCCGCGCCCTCGAGCAGCCTGCAAGGAATCGCGGTCAGGCTGGACTGACGCGCACCACAGCGTCGTTGCGCTTCCACAACTCGGGCAGCAGCTCACAGCCGATTCCCGGGCCTGGCGGTTTCTCGAGCATACCCATTCTTGGCTTCGGGACGTGCGTGACGAGCTCGTTGTACCAGCCGGTGTAGAACGCGCGTACCGACTCCTGCACGAGCGCGTTGGGCGCGTGGATCGAGAAGTGCACCGAGGCGGCGTACACGAGCGGCCCGGTGCAATCGTGCGGCGCCACGGGGAGCTGCCAGGCATCGGCAAGCGCGGCGATGCGCCGCGCCTCGCTGATTCCGCCGCACCAGGCAAGGTCGAACATCACGATCCCGGCGACGCCCGTCTCGAGAAGATCCTTGAAGCTCCAGCGTCCGGCGAGCGTCTCCGAGGCACAGATCGGCGCCTTGGAATGCGGCGCGTATTGCTTGAGCAGTGCGAGGCTGTCCATGCGGATTGGATCCTCGTGCCAGAAGGTGTCGAACTCGGCAAGCGCGCGGGCGATTTTTTGCGCCGCAGGCAGGCGCCACAGCGAGTGGAACTCGACCATGATGTCCATGCGGTTGCCGACCGCGGCCCGGATCCGGCGGAACGGTTCGAGTGATTTATCGAGGTCTGGGCCCGAGATGTACTGCCCTTCGCTCGCTTCGGCATACGGATCGAACGGCCAGATCTTCATTCCCGTGATGCCCTGCTCCAGGAGCGAATGCGCGAGCTCGTCGGGGCGATGCAGGAAAGCGTCGAGATCCTCGTACGGCCCCTCGGATTTCCCATCGAGCCCCCAGTTCCTCGTGCTCTGGCCGTCGGCGGACCGGATGTAGCGGTAGCCGGCGCAAGTGTTGTAGGTGCGGATCGCATTGCGGCTCGCACCGCCCAACAGCTGGTGGAGCGGCTGGTTGCACGCTTTGCCGTACAGGTCCCAGAGCGCGATGTCGAGCGCCGAGGCGGCGCGCGTCTCAACGCCCGAGCCGCGCCAGCCGAGGTAGCCGGTGAGGCTGCGCGTGAGAGACTCCACCTCGAGCGGATCGCGTCCCAGCACGCGCGGCGCTACATATTCGTGCAGGTACGCCTCGACGCTCTGCGCGGCGTAACTCGTCTCGCCCAGGCCGCTTACCCCTTGATCGGTGTGCACGCGCAGCCAGACGAGGTTAGGAAACTCCCCCAGCCGCAACGTTTCCAGGCGCGTGATCTTCATTGACACTCTCTATCGGCACTCCTAACATCCTTCCCTCTAGGGAGGAGGAGGCCATCATGAAAGCATTGTCGCTCACCGCGCTTGCCGCCGCTGCAGCGGTGGCTTTCGGAGCGCAAGCCCAACAGCCCGCCGTCAAGAACCTCAAGTTCCAGTCCACGTGGCCGGCGAGCCTGACGCTGCAGGATAACTTCCGCTTCTTCGCCGACCGCGTGGACAAGCTGACCGGCGGGCAGGTGAAGATCGAGGTCATGGCGGCGGGCCAGATCGTGCCGCCGTTCGAGATCCTCGACGCCACGCACAAAAAGGTCATCGACGGCGGCCACGGCATCGCGTACTACTGGGTCGGCAAGAACAAGGCGGCGACGCTGTTCTCGGCCACGCCTGCCGGCATCGCCGGGATGGACCACATGGATTACCTCGGCTGGATGTACGAGGCCGGCGGCCTTGACATGTGGTGGGACTTCTACCAGAAGGAGCTCAAGCTCAACGTCATCGCGTTTCCGATCCTGCCGGCGAGCCCGCAGGCGCTCGGCTGGTTCAAGCGCCCGATCAAGAACCTCGCCGACTTCAAAGGCATGAAGTGCCGGCAGACCGGCATCGTGGCCGAGATCTACCAGCGCATGGGCCAGCAGACCGTCAACATGCCGGGCGGCGAGATCGTGCCTTCCGCGCAGCGCGGCGTGATCGACTGCGCGGAGTGGGTCGGCGGCATCGAGGACCTGCGTCTCGGTCTGCCGCAGGTCTGGAAGTATCACTACACCCCGGGCATGCACGAGACTACCTCGATCGGCGAGCTCATGATCAACACCGACGTCTGGAAGAGCTTCACGCCGCAGCAGCAGGAGGCCGTGCGCTCGGCGGTCACCGAGACCTTCCTGCGCTGGTGGGTGAAGTGGCAGCGTCAGAACGCCGACGCGATCAAGGAGATGCGCGAGAAGCACGGCACGCAGTTGCTGCGCACTCCGCCCGACGTGCTGATCGCATTCTTCAAGGCCTGGGACGAGATCGCGCGCGAGGAGTCGGCGAAGAACCCGACCTTCAAGCGGGTGCTCGACTCGCAGCGCGAATACGCCTCGATCGTGGTGCCGGCCAAGCGCTTCATGTTCCCGCCGTACTCGTTCGCGGCGAACTATTACTTCCCTGAAAAGCCGGCCGCCGTGGCCAAGGGGAAAGAAAAGTCCAAGTAACGGTATCGCGGTGCACCGCCAGGGGGCGCGCCTTGACCGCCCCCTGCTTTTCTCCAGCCTGTCTTTCCGTTGACCCCATAAAAACAAGCGTGTACCCTGCCTTCGCCCTAGTGACCCCTATTCGAGGAGGAGGAAATTCATGAGGCATTTCGTGCGTTCAGCGGCGGCGCTTGCGGCTGTCGCTGCATTCTCGGCCGGCGCGCAGGCTCAGACGAGCCTCAAGATGCAGGCGACTTGGCCCGCGAGCTTGACGCTGTACGAGAACTTCACCTACTTCGTGGACCGCATTCACAAGGTCTCGGGCGGCGCGCTAAAGATCGACGCGATGCCCGCGGGCCAGGTGGTGCCGGCGTTCGAGGTGCTGGATGCCACTCACAAGAAAGTGCTCGACGGCGCGCACGCCTGGTCGGGCTACTGGGTCGGCAAGAACAAGGCCGCGATCCTCTGCACCGGCGGACCGGGAGGCACGTTCGGCATGGACATGATCGACGCGCTCGGCTGGATGCACCACGGCGGCGGAATCGATCTCTGCAACGAGCTGTTCCAGAAGGAGCTCAAGCTCAACGTGCAGTGGATACCGATCCTGCCCTCGGGCCCGCAGGCGTTCGGCTGGTTCAAGCGGCCGATCAAGAACCTCGCCGACTTCAAGGGCATGAAGTGCCGCCAGACTGGCATGGCCGCCGAGATCTGGCAGAGGATGGGAATGCAGACGGTCAACATGCCAGGCGGCGAGATCATCCCCTCGGCGCAACGCGGCGTGATCGACTGCGCCGAGTGGGTCGGCGGCGTCGAGGACCTGCGCCTGGGCTTCCACAACGTGTGGAAGTACCACTACACGCCCGGGGTGCACGAGAACGTCACCATCGGCGAAGTGCTGATGAACGGCGACGTCTGGAAGGCGATGAAGCCCGAGCACCAGGAGCTGATGAAGACGGTGGCGAGCGAGACCTTCGTCATCTGGTGGGCGAAGTGGCAGCGGCAGAACGCCGACGC
>DATFEI010000006.1:0-21936 GCA_035251315.1 Burkholderiales bacterium
GCCGCGCCGCCGCGCCGCTGCAAGAGCCGGTGGTGGTGATCAGCGCCGACGCGAACGCGACGCACCAGGCGGTGATCCGCGTGATGGAGGCCGCGCGCCTTGCCGGCCTCGCTCAGATCACCTTCACGACGCAGTCGCCGACGCAGTCGCCGAAGTAAGTGAGGTTCTGGTACCGCCGCGGCGCCATCGCGTGGCTGCTGTGGCCGGCGAGCCTGGTGTTCGGCATCGGCGTCGCGCTGCGACTTCTGCTCTACAGGCTTGGCGTTTGCAGGAGCGCGCACCCGGGAGTCCCGGTGATCGTGGTCGGCAACTTGACCGTCGGCGGCAGCGGCAAGACGCCGCTCGTCATCTGGATCGCGGAATTCCTGAAGAGCCAGGGGCGCTCGCCGGCGATCATCGCGCGCGGCTACGGGGCGAAGCTGCGCGAGCCGCGCGCGGCGACGATCGCCTCGGAGGCGGCCGAGGTCGGCGACGAGCCGGTGGTGCTTGCGCGCCGCAGCGGCTGTCCGGTCTGGGTGGGGCCCAATCGGGTGGACGTGGCGGTCGCGCTGCGCGCCCAGCATCCCGAGGTGGACGTCCTGGTGCTCGACGACGGCTTGCAGCACTACCGCATGCGGCGCGACATCGAGATCGCGGTGGTGGATGCGCGCGGCTTCGGCAACGGCTTCCTGCTGCCCGCAGGCCCCTTGCGCGAGCCGGGCCTGCGGTTGCGCACCGTGGACGCGGTGGTAGCACACGGCGCGCGTGTCGCCGGATACGCAATGAAGCTCGAAGGCGAGGAGCTGCATCGCATGAGCGATGCGCGGGAGCGCCGGCCGCTCAAGTCCTTCGCTGGGCAGAAGGTGCACGCCGCGGCGGGTATCGGTGATCCGAACCGGTTTTTCCTCCACCTCGGCAGTGCGGGTCTCAAGGTGATCCCGCATCCATTCCCCGACCATCATCCGTTCTCGGCCCGCGAGCTCGAGTTCGACGACGGCCTGCCGGTGATCCTCACGGAGAAGGACGCGGTAAAATTGCGCAGCCGCGCGCGGCCCGAATGGTGGGTGCTGCCGGTGAGCGCAAGGCTCGATCCCCGGTTTGGCGCTTGGCTCCTGGGAAAACTCGATGAGTGCCGTCGATCCAAGGCTGCTTGAGATCCTCGTCTGCCCCCTCTGCAAGGGAAAGCTGGTCTATCGCAAGCCGGCGGGCGAGCTCGTGTGCAAGGCCGATCGGCTCGCCTACCCGGTGAAAGACGGCATTCCCGTCATGCTCGAAGACGAAGCGAGGAAGCTGCCGCCCGAAGAAGAAGTGAATTGAAGGCGTGACTTGAAGTTTTCCGTCATCATTCCGGCGAGGTACGCTTCGACGCGCTTCCCCGGAAAGCCGCTTGCCGACCTCGCCGGCAAGCCGATGGTGGTGCGCGTGTGCGAGCGGGCGGCGAAGAGCGGAGCCACCGCGGTGCACGTGGCGACCGAGGACCGGCGCATCGCGCAGGCGGTCGAGCGAGCCGGCTTTGCGGCGGTCATGACGAGCGCCGAGCACGCCTCCGGCACCGACCGGATCGCCGAGGCGGCGAAGAAACTCAAGCTGAAGCGCAACCAGGTCGTGGTGAACGTCCAGGGCGACGAGCCGCTGATATCGCCTCGCCTTATCCGGGAAGTCGGAACGCTGCTGGAAAAGCGTCGCGATGCGAGCGTCGCCACCGCCTGTCATGCGATCCACGATGCGGCCGCGCTCGTCAACCCGAACGTGGTCAAGGTGGTGCTCGACGCCGCCGGCTATGCGCTTTACTTTTCGCGCGCGCGGATTCCTTACCCGCGCGAGCCCGGGGCGACCTGCTACCGGCACGCTGGGATCTACGGCTACCGCGTCGGCTTCCTGAAGAGGTACACACGCCTCGAGCCCTCGCCGCTCGAGCAGAGCGAGGCGCTCGAGCAGCTTCGTGTGCTGTGGCATGGCTACCGCATTGCGGTAGCGGTGAGCAAGGCCGAGATTCCGCCGGGCGTGGACACCCCGCAGGATCTCGAGGCGGTGCGTAGAATCGTTTCATGAGGCTCATCCTCCTCGGCCCGCCGGGCGCGGGCAAGGGCACGCAGGCTAAGTTCATCTGCAACAACTTCGGCATCCCGCAGATCTCCACCGGCGACATGCTGCGCTCCGCGATCAAGGCGGGCACCGCGCTCGGTAAGCAGGCGCAAGAGGTGATGGACACCGGCCAGCTCGTGTCGGACGACATCATCATGGGTCTTGTCCGGGAGCGGCTAAGGCAGCCCGACTGCAGGCGCGGTTACCTGTTCGATGGGTTTCCGCGCACCATCCCGCAGGCCCAGGCGATAACCCGCGAAGGCGTGGACATCGACTATGTCCTTGAGATCGATGTGCCCGACGAAGAGATCATCATGCGCATGAGTGGCCGGCGCGTGCATCCCGGCTCCGGGCGCGTCTATCACGTGAAGTTCAACCCGCCGAAGGCGCAAGGCCGGGACGATGTCACGGGTGAGCCCCTGGTGCAGCGCGAGGACGATCGCGAGGACACCGTGCGCAAGCGCCTAGAGGTGTATCGCGCGCAGACGCGGCCGCTCGTGGACTACTACCAGCGGAATGCCGCGGGCAAGTACCGAAGGATTTCGGGCCGCGGCAGCGTCGAGGACGTCAGGAACCGCACCCTGGCTGCGTTGAGCTGATAAAATTCCCACCCTTTTCAGGGGGATAAGTCCTATGAACGCAGGCCTCATCTTCGCGCTCGTCTGCGCGTTACTCGCGATCGTCTACGGCCTCTGGCAGAGCGCGCGCATTCTGCGTCTGCCCGCGGGCAACGAGCGCATGCGCGAGATTTCGGCCGCCGTGCGCGAGGGGGCGGTAGCGTATCTCTGGCGCCAGTACAAGACAATTGCGGTCGTAGGCGTAGTGCTTTTCGTCCTGATCGGGCTCTTCATCGACTGGGCCTCGGCGTGGGGCTTCTTCATCGGCGCGGTGCTCTCCGGCGCCTGCGGCATCATCGGCATGAACATCTCGGTGCGCGCGAACGTGCGCACCGCCGAAGCGGCGCGCGTCGGCCTGAACGAGGCGCTGCAGGTGGCATTCCGCGGCGGCGCGATCACCGGCCTGCTGGTGGTGGGTCTGGGCCTCCTCGGCGTCGCAGGCTACTTCGGCCTGCTCTACAGCAACGCGCTCGAAAAGGGTAACCTCGCCGACGTCATCCACCCGCTCGTCGGGCTGGGCTTCGGCGGCTCGCTGATCTCGATCTTCGCGCGGCTCGGCGGCGGCATCTTCACGAAGGGAGCCGATGTCGGCGCTGACCTGGTCGGCAAGGTCGAGGCAGGGATCCCCGAGGACGATCCGCGCAACCCGGCAGTCATCGCTGACAACGTCGGCGACAACGTCGGCGACTGCGCCGGCATGGCGGCGGACCTCTTCGAGACCTACGCGGTAACCATCATTGCCACCATGCTGCTCGGTGCGCTGATGGTAAAGACCACCTCGCCCGCGGCGCTCGTCTATCCGCTCGTCCTCGGCGGCTTCGCCATCATTGCCTCGATCGTCGCCACCTGGTTCGTGCGGGCGAAGCCCGGCGAGCGCAACGTGATGCCGGCGCTGTACCGCGGCCTGTGGGTCGCTGGCGGCCTCGCGTTCATTGCGTTTTGGCCGATCACGCTTTACATCATGGGCGACGTAGTGAGAGACGTCCCGTTTGACATCGCCGGCGGGAAGAAGCTGATCGGCGTTTGGCACCTCTGGGGTGCCGCAGTAGTGGGCCTTGTGCTCACCGGATTCCTCGTGTGGATCACCGAGTACTACACCGGCACGCAGTACAAGCCGGTTCGCCATATCGCCGAGGCAAGCATCACGGGCCACGCAACCAACATCATCGCCGGCCTCGGCGTATCCATGAAGTCCACCGCGTGGCCCGTGATCGCGGTATGCGTCGCGATCTTCGTGTCGTATGCGCTGGCCGGCCTTTACGGCATCGCAATCGCTGCGACCTCAATGCTGTCGATGGCCGGCATCATCGTCGCGCTCGATGCGTACGGGCCGATCACCGACAACGCCGGCGGCATCGCGGAGATGGCCGACCTGCCGGACTCGGTGCGCGACATCACCGATCCGCTCGACGCCGTCGGCAACACCACCAAGGCGGTGACCAAGGGCTATGCCATCGGCTCGGCGGGTCTGGCGGCGCTGGTGCTCTTCGCCGACTATACGCATGCGCTCGAGGCTGGTGGGAAAAGCTTCAGCTTCGATCTTTCAAGCCACATGGTGATCATCGGCCTCTTCATCGGCGGACTGGTACCCTACCTCTTCGGCGCCATGGCAATGGAGGCCGTCGGCCGCGCGGCGGGCGCGGTGGTGCTCGAAGTGCGGCGCCAGTTCAAGGAAATCCCGGGCATCATGCAGGGCACAGCGAAGCCGCAATACGGCACCGCCGTGGACATGCTCACACGGGCTGCGATCCGGGAAATGATGATCCCGTCGCTACTGCCGGTGCTGGTTCCCATCATTGTGGGGCTGGTGCTGGGGCCCCAGGCGCTCGGCGGCGTTCTGATGGGCACCATCGTTACGGGCCTCTTCGTTGCCATCTCCATGTGCACCGGCGGCGGCGCCTGGGACAACGCCAAGAAGTACATCGAGGACGGGCACCACGGCGGCAAGGGCTCCGATGCGCACAAGGCCGCGGTGACGGGCGACACCGTCGGCGATCCCTACAAGGACACCGCCGGCCCGGCCGTCAACCCGCTCATCAAGATCATCAACATAGTGGCGTTGCTGGTCGTACCCTTGATGGTGTGAACCTGCTTTCGCGCGTGCTGGCACGAAGGGCGGCGCTTGCCGCCCTTTTTGTTTGCACCGCATGCGCGACTCAGCCGCCGCAGCACTACATGGTCGCGGCGGCGCATCCGCTCGCAGCCGAGGCGGGGGCCAAAGTCCTCGAGCGCGGCGGCTCCTCCGTTGACGCCGCGATCGCGGTCCAGATGGTGCTCGGTCTCGTCGAGCCCGAGTCCTCGGGTATCGGCGGCGGCGCATTCATGCTGCACTGGTCGAACCACGAGAAAAAACTGCGCGCCTACGACGGCCGCGAGACCGCACCCGCCGCGGCACGGCCCGACAGATTCATCAAGGACGGAAAGCCGATGGCCTTTCTCGACGCCGCGGTGGGCGGACGCTCCGTCGGCGTTCCCGGCGTGCTGCGCATGCTCGAGATCGCGCACCAGCGCCACGGGCGGCTCCCATGGCACGAGCTTTTCGACCCGGCCATTCGCATCGCGGAGGAGGGCTTCGATGCCCCGCCCAAGCTCCGCGAGGCGCTCGCGCGCGACCGCTTTCTGCAGAGTGACATCCTTTCCCGTCCCCGGATCGTGAATCGCGAGTACGCGGAAACGCTGCGCGTCATCGCGCGCGGCGGCGCGAGCGCGTTCTACGACGGAGACATCGCCAGGGACATGGTTCTTGCGGTGCGCACGCATCCAAACCCTGGTGACCTCTCGGAAGAGGACCTGCGCAACTACCGCGCGGTGGAGCGCGAGCCGGTATGCGGGCCATATCGCAGCTGGCGCGTCTGCTCTATGGGGCCGCCGAGCTCCGGCGGCGTCGCGGTACTACAGATCCTCGGATACCTCGAGCGCACCGACTTCGCGCGCGCGCCGGCTCAATCCGCGGCCGCGCTGCATTTCTTCGCCGAGGCCGCCAAGCTCGCCTACGCCGACCGTGCGCGCTACCTCGGCGATCCGGATTTCGTACCGGTTCCGGTGAGAGAGCTGCTTTCTTCTTCCTATCTGGACACGCGGGCAAAACTGATCACCGACCGCGCCATGCAGCTCGCACCCCCGGGCGACCCCGAAGCCGGCACCAGCCATTTCTCCATCGCTGACGCGCGAGGTGACGTAGTTTCCATGACGACCACGATCGAAGCGGTTTTCGGCAGCCGCGTCATGGTGCGAGGTTTCCTCCTGAACAACCAGCTCACGGACTTCGACTTCCTGCCGTCGCAGGCGAACAGCGTGGCTGCCGGCAAGCGGCCGCGCAGCAGCATGGCGCCGACTGTGGTGTTCGAGCGGGGTCAGGTCCGCATGGCGCTGGGGTCGCCGGGCGGCTCGATGATCATCAACTATGTGGCCAAGGCGCTCGTCGGAACGCTGGACTGGGGGCTCGACATCCAGTCGGCGATCGAGCTGCCCAACTTCGGCTCGCGCAATGGCCCGACGCTGATCGAGCAGGCAAGCCGTTACGAACAGCTGGCTCCCGATCTCGCCCAGCTCGGCCATCAAGTCGAGCAAATCCCTCTGATGAGCGGCCTGCACGGCATCGAACGGGTAGCGGGGCGGTGGCGCGGCGGCGCCGACTCCCGGCGCGATGGCGTGGCCCGGGGGCGCTAACCGGTCTGCGCCCTGTAAGCCATCGGTAAGCACGCGGCGCCGATACTCAGCCGCGCCGCTCCATGAGAACATCGCCTTGAAGGGAGAGCCGATGGCGCAAAGCGTCGCGTTCGCCAAGACGACGCGTCCGGCGATCGGGTCGATCGTACCGCGAGCGCGTCTTTTCGCGCGCCTCGATGGCGCGCCCGGGCGCACGGTGGCATGGATTTCCGGGCCGCCGGGCTCCGGCAAGACCAGCCTGGCGGCCAGCTACGTCGAGGCCCGCAACTGGCGGGTGCTCTGGTACCAGGTCGACGCCGACGATGCCGACGTCGCGACGTTCTTCCACTATCTCGGACACGCGGCGCGGAAACTCGTAGGCGAGCGCGCAACGGAGCTGCCGAAGTTCTCGCCGCAGTACGGCCCCGACGTCGCCTTGTTCGCGCGCAAGTTCTTCCGTGAGCTTTTCGCGCGCGCCAAGGGCCCGATGGCGCTCGTGCTGGACAGCCTGCAGGCGGTGCCCGCGGACAGCGCGTTATACACGGCGCTCGAGGCGGCATTCGCCCAGGTTCCAAAGAACTGCTGCGTAGTAATCACGAGCCGCAACGAGGCCCCGGCCAGCCTCGCGCGGTTGCGGGTGACCGGCGAGCTCACAGCTGTCGGAGGTGACAGCCTGCGTTTCGAGGCGCCGGAGCTGGCGGAGGTCGCCAAGCTTCGAGGTCACGAGCTGCCCGCGGCCGCCGCTTCGCAACTCGAAAGCCGCACGCAGGGTTGGGCGGCGGGCATCGTGCTGATGCTCGAGCACGCCAAGCTCTCCGGCCAAATGGCGCAATTTCCGGACGACGCTGCGCCGCGCGCCATTTTTGATTACCTCGCGGGCGAGATCTTCGCGCGCTTCGAGCGCGAGACGCAGCAGTTCCTGCTGCGCATCGCCTGCCTGCCGCGCATGAGTGCGGCGGTCGCGGAAGGCCTGTCGGGAGAGGCCAAGGCGGGACGGTTGCTCCTCAATCTAGCTTTGAACGACTACTTCGTCAGCGAGGTCGCCGCTGAGGAGGGCCGCGTATTCCAGCTGCATCCGCTGCTGCGCGATTTCCTTCGGAACCGCGCCGCCCAGGACCTGCCCGAGGCGCTCGCGCCTGCGCACCTGCGCCGCGCCGCGTCGCTGCTCGCCGCAGCCGGACAGGTGGAGGACGCCGTGTCGCTGCTTGCGGAGTGCCGCGATTGGCCGGAGATCGCCCGCCTCGCCGCAGGCGCTGCGGACGCGATGCTCGCGCAGGGGCGAAGCGAGACCCTCGCCGGGTGGCTGGAGCTGCTTCCAGCCGAGGTGCTCGGCGGCGATGCCCGCCTGCTGAAGGCGCTCGCCGCCTGCCGCGGCGAGTCCAGCCCGCGCGCCGCGCGCCGGCTGTACGAGCAGGCGTTCGAAGCGTTCCGGCGCTCAGGTGACCAGGGCGGCATGATCGAGTGCTGCGCCGGAGTGATCGACGCCACTGTTCTCGAATTCGACGACCTGGCGGCGCTCGATCACTGGATCCCGGCGCTCGCCGGGCTGCTTGCCGAGCGGCGCGCAGCCGGGCGCGATGCAGGCGCCGCGCTCGCCACGCTGATCCGGGCGCTACTGCTGCGCGACGCAGGCGCCGCCGATCTCGATACATGGATGGAACGCGCCGCGGCCGCGATGCGCGCCGCCGACCAGCCGGCCGAGCTCAAGGCGGCGCTGTCCCTCGCCCGCTCGACTGCGGCCTTGCTGCGCGGTGACATTTCTTCTGCCGGCGCAATACTCGAAGAACTCACTGCGCGGATCAAGGAGTTCGCGTCGCCCCTGCCGGTCACGATCGGACTGGCAAGCGCGATGCACCAGCTTCTGGTGGGATCGTGCGAGAGCGCAGGCCTCAAGGCGCGCGAGACGCTGGCGGCGGCCGCCGCGGAGGGCATGCATGACTACGACGCCTGGCTGAGCGCGATAAACGCTGCGGCCTCGCTCGGCGCCGGCGAACGCGACGCGGCGCGCACGGAGCTCCAGTCACTCGAGGCCAATGGCGCCGCGCTACGCCGCGGGGACCGCGCCGCGGTCCATTACCTGCGCGCCTGGCTCGGTGCGCTCGAAGGCAACGCTGCTCTTGCGCAGCGGGAGGCGCGGACGGCGGTCGCAATAGCGGCCGAGAGCGGCATGCCCTGGATCGAATGCATCGCGCGCGTCGCGCTAGCGGAAATGCTCGCCGAGGCCGGCGACTGGCGAGCGTGCGAGGCGCAGCTGCGCTCCGCCGAGGCGCTTGCGATGCGCCTGCGCAGCGCGCTGCTGCAGTATGCGGTGCACCTGGTGGCCGCGGCCGCGGCGCATGAGCGCAAGGACGAAACGAGCGCCCTCGCAGCGCTCGGCATGGCCTTCGGGCTCGGGCGTGAGCACGGCTTCCAGCATGTTCCGGCGTGGCGCAGGCCCGCGGTCGGCGATCTCTGCGTGCTCGCGCTGCGCGCCGGTGTCGAACCGGATTTCGCCCGCACGCTGGCTCGAACGCATGCGCTTGTGCCGCGCACGCTGCCGTTCCGGGTCAAGGAATGGCCCTGGCCATTCCGCATCCAGACGCTTGGGCGCTTCGACCTACAGCGCTCGGGCGGGCAAATCGAGGCCTCGGGCAAGGGGCCCGGCCGGCCGCTGGAGCTTCTCAAGGTGCTTATTGCCCTCGGCGGGCACAGCCTGCGCGCGGATCAGCTTGCGGACGCCCTGTGGCCACACGCCGAAGCCGACTACGCGCACAAGTCCTTTACCGCCACGCTCCACCGCCTGCGCAGGCTCCTCGGCATGGAGGAAGCGCTGCTGCTGCGCGACGGGCGTCTGAGCATGAACCGGTCGCTGCTCTGGGTGGACACCTGGGCGCTCGAGCAGACGCTGGCCGAGCTGGACGAAACGCTGCGCGCGCCCGCGCCGGCGTCGCTTGACATGGCGGCAAAGCTGATGGACGAGGTCTTCGCGCTCTACCGCGGCCCGTTCCTGCCTGACGAGTCCGAGCAGCCGGCGTATATCGCCTATCGCGAGCAGCTGCGTGCGCGGCTGCTACGCTGCCTTGTGCGCGTCGCCCGCGTCTGGGAAGACACCGGCCGTGGCGATGCTGCGGTCGACGGCTACCTGCGCTGCGTGGAGGCCGACCCGCTGTTCGAGGCGCCTTATCGCAACCTCATGCTCTGCTACCAGCGCGCGGGCGACACCGCCGAGGCGCGGGCGACCTACGAGCGCCTGCGCGCGATCCTGTCCACCCGGATGAAAACCCTGCCTTCGCAGGAGACCCAGGCGGTGTTCGCCGGGCTCGCTGCGCCGGGCGGGCGCTAGCGCGGCTTTACTGCAACGCCGGAAGTTTTCAGCTCGGCCTCCAGCTCGCGCCAGATCTTGTCCAGGCCCATGCGCACCGCCGAGGGCGGCGGGTACTCGCGACGCGGCATGCCGGAGGGCGGCGGAGCAATTTCGCGCATGCGCATGGTGAGCGAGACCTCGGTGCCCCCGGGCACCTCGATCGTCGTGCTGTTGATCACGATCTCGAGCCCTTCGGGCTCGAACTTGACGAAGTACGCCATGAGGCCGACGTGCTTCTTCGCGAGCTCGCGCAGCTTCGGCAGGTCGCGGTCGGCCGCCTGCCGCCACTCGTCCGGGCTGAGCGGGACCGGCGCGGGCGCAAAGACGTTGAGGTAGCCGAGCTCTTCGGACTGGCCGCCGATGCGCATCGCCAGGCGCGTCAGCGCGATGCGCGTCGCGTTGAACGCTTCCTGGCGCTTCACCTTGTAGACCCGCGTGCCGTTCTCGGCGAGGATGCGCTCGTACTGCTGGCGGAACTCGTTGTTGACATCGATCAGCGCGCCGCGTATCTGATCGTCGGTTGCACATCCCGTGGCAAGCAGCGCAACGAGCGCAAGTCCGCGTCCGCGCGCACTGGCCGTCATGAGCGATCCTTGCGCGCGAGCGTCTCGGCCAGCTTCGCGGCCTGCGCGCGCTCTGCCGGCTGCAGCAGCGCCCCGACGCGTTCCTGGGGTGCCTTGGCCGCCTGCACACCGGATTGCACGGCGGCGCTCAGGTAGACGTAGGCCTGGAAATTGTTCTGCGCGGTGCCGCGACCGACCGCGTACATCTCTCCTGCCTTGAACTGCGCCTCGCCATCGCCGCGCGAGGCGGCCCGGCTAAAGAGCCGCAACGCTTCCTGATCGTTGCGCTCCACGCCCTTTCCGTCGAGGTGCATGTTCCCCAGCTTCACCATCGCGCGCGAGTTCTGCTTTTCGGCGAGCGGCTTCAGTATCGCGAGGGCGTCGTCGTACGCGCCCCGAGCTACGGCCCCGTCGGCGCGCGCGAGCAACTCGCTCGTCGTGGGAGGAGCCGGTGGCGGCGGCGCCGGCGGTGCAGGCGGGACAACCGCTACCGGCGGCGGGCTCGGCGGCTTCGCGTGTTCTGCGCGCACCTCGGGAGCAGGCGCCGCCGGCGCGGGTGCAGGTGGAGGCGGCTCAACGCGAGCAACCCGGGGTGGCGGTGCCGGGCTGGCTGGCGATGGCTTTTCGACCGCCTTGGCGCGCGTCTTTACTTGCCGCTCTTCCCGCCGTTTCAGTTCCTCAAGATCCAGCTTCAGTTTGTTGCGCTCGGCCTCAAGCCTCTGGCGTTCGTCCGCGAGCAGCTGCTGGCCGTGCGCAATTTGCTCCTCGAGTTTCTTCAGGCGCTCGTCCATGTCCGGTTTCGAAGGCGCCGGGGCGGCCGGCGGCGGTGGTACCGGCGTTTCGAGTGCGCTCACCGTCTTCTCAGTCACGGAGTCTCGCCTCACGGCAAGCCATGGAGCCGCAGCGAGCGCAATGATCACCGCCGCGGCCCCCGCTCCGCCCCACAGCAGCGGACCGCGGGTGCTAGACCAGGCGCGCCGTGCACGCTCGGCTGTTGTAGACGTTGGTGGCGGCACGGCCGGTGCGCTGGGAGGCGCAGTGACGGTGGCGGCAGGACTCGCCATCGGTGTCGTCAGCACCGGCTGCGGCGTGACCGGCGTGGCGCTGCCCGAGGTTATCGGAGGAAGCTCCTGGCGCCAGGCGGCAATGTTTTGTGGCCGCTCGTTTTCAGCGAAGGCGAGCGCATGGTCGATCGCTTTCAGCAGGCGCTCGGAATAACGGCCACTGCCCACCGCGGTCGCGGGGACGAGCACTTCCTTCGTGCTACCGAGGATGCCCTTGCTACGCGTGATGGCGTCGAGCGGCGCGCGCCCGGCGAGGGCGCGATAGCAGGTCGCACCCAGGCCGTACACATCGGTCCACGGACCCTGGTTCTCGCCGCTGCTGTAGTACTGCTCGAAAGGCGCGTAGCCGGGCGCCACGAGAATTGTTACGGTGCGCGAGCGGCCAAGCGCATAACGCGCCGAGCCGAAATCGAGCAGCACCGGGCTGCCGTCGTCGCGGATCAGAATGTTGTCCGGCTTGATGTCGCGGTGGATGAAGCCGGCGTTGTGCACGAGCTCCAGGCCGTCGAGGATCGGCATGAGCACGCGCATCAGCTCGGCTTCGGGCAGCGCATGGCGGCGCTCGAGTAGTGCGGCAAGCGTTTCGCCGCGCTCGAAGCGCATCACCATGTAGGCCGTGTTGTTGAACTCGAACACCGACAACACGCGCACGATGTTCGGATGGTCGAAGCGCGCAAGTGTGCGCGCCTCGCGGATGAACCGGTCGAGGCCCCAGCGGTAGCGCTCGTCGTACTCCTCGGTGCGGGCGCGCACGCTGGCGTCGCTACGCCGCCCGGCGACTTCGACCGGGAGGTACTCCTTGATGGCGACCGGCTGGTCGAGGTTCGTGTCGCGCGCAAGGTAGGTGATGCCGAAGCCGCCTTGGCCTAGCACCTGCTCGAGCACGTACCAGTGCAACCGGTACCCTGGCGCCAGGGCGTCGGGAAAAGCGTTCTCGCTCATGGTCTTGCCCGGTTCCCCCCTGAGGCGATGGCGCCTACTGTACTGCATCGGCAGCCCGGCAGGCTGTGGCTTATAAGCGATCTGTAAGCCCGCCGTAGGCGGCGCGCAACCGGGGGGCGGCCACCATGCGCTCACCAGGGCAAGGGGTCCTGGGCCTAACCATAAAGAAGGAGCGCACCATGAAATTCACGAAACTTGCCGCCGCGATCGGCTTGCAGGCCAGCCTGCTTTCCGGCTGCTACGTGGTCCCGGTTACTCCGGACGGCCAGAACTACTCCATCTATATCCCGACTACCCCGCCGCCCCCGCCGTTTGCGGGCGGACCGGCGCCTCAGCCGGCGGTGCACCCGTCGCAGCCCCCGGTTCCCAAGGTGCTGCACGCGCGGCTCTATCCCGAGAACGACACTGCCACGCACACCGGCATGGTCTCGGGCACGGTAACCAACATGATGACCGGCAAGGGCCGCTTCCAGCTGCAGTACGCGGGCGAGCTGCTCACCGGTGAAGCGACTCGCGTGTCGGGCGACGAGCGCAGGGGCATCGCGAGCGCGTGGGGCCCGAGCGGCTCGTTCATGAGCTGCGAGTACCAGATGAGCACGCCGCTCCAGGGCGCGGGAACGTGCAGCTTCTCGAACGGCGCACGCTACAAGGTGCACATCGGAAACTAGGCGCCCGCGATGCTTACCCTGCGCGAAGCCGATGTTGTGCGCCTTCTGGCGAGCGGCTGCACGTACGCCGAGATTGCCGAGCGGCTCGGCATCTCGGCGCACACCGTCGCAAGCCACATAAAGAACGTGTACCGGAAGCTGGACGTGCATTGCGCTGCAGCCGCGGTAATGCGCGCGTTGGAGCTGCAGGCGATCGGCGACCGGACGGCGGGCTAATCCGGCTTGCGCGGCTGCGCAAGCCGGCGGACGATCGCCGCCACGCAGTCCTCCGGCGTGGCGGCGACATCGATTGAAATCGCATCGCTCGGCGGCTCGAGCACGGCGAGCTGGCTATCGAGCAGCGTCGCCGGCATGTAGCGGTGCGTGCGCGTCGCCATGCGCGTGCGGATGAGCTCCGGGCTACCGTGCAGGTAGACGATCCTGAAGTCACGGATGTCCTGCGCCAGGCGCTCACGGTAGCTTTGCTTCAGCGCCGAGCAGGCAATCACTGCATCCTGGGAAATGAGATCTGATGTGTGGAGTTCTTTATTTAGACCCTCCAACCACGGACGGCGGTCGGCATCGTTGAGGGGGATGCCGGCTTTCATTTTGGCCATGTTCTGCGGGGGATGGTAGTCGTCGGCGTCGATGAAGCGGGAGGAAAGCCGCCGGGCGAGCGCCGCGCCGATCGTGGTCTTGCCAGCGCCTGCGACCCCCATCACCAGCACGATCATCCCGGCCGAAGCTTCTCGGTCGGATGGCCGCCAAACCGCGCGCGCATCATGGCAAGCAGACGCCGCGTGTAGTCCGAGCGGCCCTGGCTCGAGAAGCGGTTCATCAGCGCCGCGGCGATCGCGGGCGCGGGCACACCGAGCTCGATCGATTCGAGCGCAGTCCAGCGGCCTTCGCCCGAGTCCGCGACCACCGGCGCGACTTGGAGAAAATTCTCATCCTTGAGGATGTCGACGCACAGATCGAGCAGCCAGGAGCGCACCACGCTGCCGTGGCGCCAGGTCTCGGCGAGGCGCGCGACGTCGATGTCGAGCTCCCGACGCGCCGCGAGCAGTGCGAAGCCCTCGGCGAGCGCCTGCATCATGCCGTACTCGATGCCGTTGTGGATCATCTTGGCGAAGTGCCCGGCGCCGCTCGGCCCGCAGTGCAGCCAGCCGCGCTCGGCGTGGGGTGCGAGCGCCTTCGCGAACGGCTCGAAGATCTCGATGGATTTCGGTGTGCCGCCCAGCATAAGGCAATAGCCGCCTTCGAGCCCGTGGATTCCGCCGGAGACGCCGGCGTCGATATAGCGCAGGCCCTGCTGCGATAGCCCGAGCGCGCGGCGCATCGAGTCCTTGTAGTAGCTGTTGCCGCAGTCGACGATCGTGTCGCCCGCCGAGCACAGCGGAATCAAATCGCGGATGGTGTCCTCGACCGCCGCGCCCGCGGGCAGCGAGAGGACGATGACGCGCTCTCCGTCGAGCCGCGCGCAGAGCGCGGCGAGGTTTTCCGCGCGTTCGACGCTCTCTTCTCCAGCCAGAGCCTCACGCGCAGCCTCCGCGTGGTCATAGCACACGATGCGCGCGCCACTGTGCGCCAGGCGCCGCGCCATGCCGGCGCCCATGCGCCCCAGCCCGATGATGCCGATTTCCATAACCTCTCCTGAACGTGTAGGAGGATTCTAGGGTCATAGCAAGTCCGATGGATGCATTCGACCTGCTGCAATGGCCCGCGATGGCGGTTACCGTGGCGGCCGCCTACCTGGTCGCTTCGCGCTCGCCGCGCAGGCGTGCGGTCGGCTTCTGGTGTTTCCTCGCGAGCAATGCGCTGTGGACCGTCTGGGGCGTGCACGACCGCGCCTGGGCGCTGGTCACGCTGCAGTTCTTCCTTGCCGCGATGAATATCCGCGGGGTCTACAAAAATGAGTGAAGCAAGCGCTCGAGCGCTGCCTCGCCGGTCTCCACGCGCTGCAGGCCCGGAAAGCTTCGAAGCCAGGTGAGCTGGCGCTTTGCCAGCTGTCGCGTCGCGGCAACGCCCTTTTCCCTGAGCGCGGCCTTGTCATAGCGGCCTTCGAGGTACTCCCATACCTGCCGATAGCCGACCGCGCGCATGCTCGGCATGACGGCGCTGAGGCGATAGCGTTGCCGCAGCCCTTGCACTTCGTCGACGAGCCCGAGCCCGAGCATGGCGTCGAAGCGCTCTGCGATTCTTTTGTGCAGGACGGCGCGCTCGGGCACGAGCGCGAGGCCTTTCAGCTGGAACGGCAGATCCTGCCTGGCGCCGCCTTGCAGGCTGGACAGCGGCCTGCCGGTGAGTCGCCAGACTTCCAGCGCCCGCTGAATGCGCTGCGCGTCGTTCGGCGCCAGGCGCTGCGCCGTTCTTGCATCGATCCGCTCTAGCTCGGCGTGCAATGCCGGCCAGCCACGGCGCACCGCCTCGGCATCGATTTCGGCGCGCACTTGCGCATCGGCCGGGGGCAGCGCGTCCAGACCGCCGGTGAGGGAGTGGTAGTACAGCATCGTTCCGCCGACGAGCAGGGGAATCTTGCTTCTGCCCGCGATTTCGCGGATTTTCGACAGCGCGTCACGCCGCCACCGCCCTGCCGAGTAGGCCTCGTCGGGGTCCATGAGGTCGATGAGGTGGTGCGGCACACGCGCGCGCTGCGCCGCGCTTGGCTTCGCGGTACCGATGTCCATGCCGCGATAGACAAGCGCGGAATCCATCGACACGATTTCGAGCGGCAGCTTCTCGGCAGCCTCGAGAGCAAGCGCGGACTTGCCGCTTGCGGTCGGCCCGAGGAGCGCGTAGACGACGCCCTGCAAGCTAGCGGCCGCCGGCGATGTCCAGCAGCGCTCCCGTGATGTATGAAGCCTCGTCCGACGCAAGCCAAACGATGACGCGGGCGATCTCTTCCGGCTCCCCCGGCCGCTCGAGCGGAGCGCTGCGCCCTATGCGCTCCACGCGCCCGGGGTCACCGCTCGTGACGTGGATGTCGGTGCGAATCACGCCGGGCCGGACCGCGTTGACGCGAATGCGCTCGGGCCCGACCTCCTTGGCCAGCCCAATCGTGAACGTGTCGATCGCGCCTTTCGAGGCGGCGTAATCGACGTACTCTCCTGGCCCTCCGAGCCGTGCCGCGACCGACGACACGTTGACGATGGCGCCGCCTTCGCCGCCATGGCGCGTCGACATTCGCTTCAGCGCCTCGCGTGCGCACAGAAAGCTGCCCGTGACGTTCACCGCGAGCATGCGCTGGATGCGCTCGGCCGACATCTGCTCGACGCGGGTGCCGCGGTCCACGATGCCAGCGTTGTTGACCAGCACACTCACGCGCCCGAGCTTGTCATCCACCGTCCTGAAAAGGCGCACGACATCCGCCTCGCTCGCGACGTCGCCCTGGATGGCGATCGCCTTGATTTCCCGGGCAAGCTTTTCCGCCGCGTCTGCGTCCTTGCGGTAGTTGATGCACACCGCGTAGCCGCGCTCGGCGGCGAGGCGCGCGGTAGCAGCGCCTATGCCCCGCCCGCCGCCGGTCACGATCATGACTTTTTTCTGAGTAGGTATCTCTAGCGTCCCCTGAGAAACAACTTGTCCAAATCGGCGAGACTGAGCTGGTACCACGTCGGCCGGCCGTGGTTGCAGCTGCCCGAGCGCTCGGTCAGCTCCATCTCGCGCAGCAGCGCGTTCATCTCCGGGAGAGTGAGCGCGCGATTCGCGCGCACGGCGGCGTGGCACGCCATTGTGGCGAGCAGCTCGTTCTGGCGCGCCGCGAGCACCTGGCTTGCACCGTACTGCCGGATTTCGCCAAGGACGCCGCGCGCAAGCCCGGCGATATCGCCGCCGGCAAGCGGCGCCGGCGCCGCGCGCACGGCGAGCTCGTTGGGCCCGGAAACGGTGAGCTCGAGGCCCAGGCGCTCGAGCGCTTCGCGGTTCTCCTCGGCGCTCGCGATATCGAGCGCCTCGGCCTGCAGCACCGCGGGCACGAGCAGGCGTTGGCGCTGGACCGCGCCGGCGTCGAGGCCGGCTTTCAGCTTCTCCATCACGATGCGCTCGTGGGCCGCGTGCATGTCGACGAGCACGAGCCCGGCCTCGTTCTGCGCCAGGATGTACACGCCGTGCAGCTGCGCAAGCGCGTAACCGAGCGGAGGAGCTTTTTCGCTGGCGGGCAGCGGCGCCGCGGCGGCGGCAGATTCCATGAAAGCCTCGTAAGCGGCCGCGGGCTGCTGCATCGAAAACGCCGCTTGGATACCCGCGCCGCGATTCACCGTGGCAAAGGCCACCGGTGCTTCCGCCGCCCCCGGCGACAGGGCGCGCTGCAGCGCGTGAAACACGAACTGATGCACCGCGCGCGGGTCCCGGAAGCGGACCTCGGTCTTCGCCGGGTGCACGTTCACGTCCACGCCGCGCGGATCGATCTCGAGGAACAGCACGTACGCGGGTTGGCGCTCGCCGTGCAGGAGCTGGGCATACGCCTCGCGCACCGCGTGTGAGAGGAGCCGATCGCGCACGAAGCGGCCGTTCACGAAAAAGTACTGTCCACCCTCGGCTTGCGGCGTTCCGGCCCTTCCGAACAGACGTAGCGCACCGCTTTGGCTTTCTACGGGGATACTTTGTACATGAAACCCTTCGCCTAGCAGCGCACTGGCGCGCTGGGCGGGCTCTTGGGCGCGCAGCACATGGTTCACTCGACCGTTGTGCTTCAGCATGAACGCGACGCACGGGTGGGCGAGCGCGATGCGGCGGAATGCCTCATCGCAATGGCCTAGCTCAGTCGCCTCGGTGCGCAGGAATTTGCGCCGCGCGGGCGTATTGAAATAGAGATCGGACACCGCCACCGTGGTGCCCTGCGCACGGGCGGCGGGCTGCACGTCGCCGATCTGCGCGCCTTCGGCCGAGATGGCGGCCGCGTGCGGCGCCTCGCGCGTGCGGCTGGTGATCGAAACCCTGGAGACCGAAGCGATCGAGGCGAGCGCCTCGCCGCGGAAGCCCATCGTCGCCACGCCTTCGAGGTCCTCGAGCGTCGCGATCTTGCTCGTCGCGTGGCGCGCGAGCGCCAGCCGCAGCTCGTCGCGCGCAATCCCGGCTCCATCGTCCTCGACCTGCACTCGCTTGATGCCGCCCGCGTCGAGCGCGACCGTAATCGCCTGCGCGCCGGCGTCGACGCTGTTCTCGAGCAGCTCCTTCAGCACTGAGGCCGGCCGCTCCACCACCTCGCCCGCAGCGATCTGGCTCACCAGCAGCTCGGGCAGAACGCGGATAGCGCTCACGCGAGCTCGACCTCGTCGCCGCCCGTGATGCGCACCAGCGCGTCGTAGCTCAGCCGAAAGACGGTGTGCGGATGGCCGGCCGCGGCCCAGAGCTCCGGATAGGCGGCCAGGCTTTTCTCGACGAACGTGCGCGCGAGGCCATGGCCGACCGGCGCCACGCCGCCGATCGCAAAACCCGTATGGCGCCGGACGAAGTCCGCGTCCGCCTTGCCGACCGGCTCGCCCACCAGCGCGGCGAGCCGCGCGACGTCAACGCGCTTCGCTCCCGAGGACATGACCAGTAGCGCGGCATCGCTCCCTTCGGCGCGAAACACCAGGGAATTCGCGATCTGGCCGATCTCGCAGCCGAGATGGTCGGCGGCCGCGCGCGCGGTGCGCGCCGCGCCCGGCAGCTCGACGATGGTGTCGGCGAGTCCGGCGCGCGACAGCGCTTCGCGCACGCGTTCGACGCTCGGGGAGGTGAGAACGGCGGAGGACATGCGCGGAACGCGACGATTATACAATCGGGCGATGGAGCTGCTCGCGTGGTTCTGGGATCTGGTGGTGCATCTCGACGTGCATCTCGCGGAGTTCGTCAGAGAGCATGGCGCGTGGGTGTACCTGCTGCTCTTCGTAATCGTTTTCTGCGAGACCGGCCTCGTCGTCACCCCTTTTCTGCCGGGCGATTCACTGCTCTTCGTCACCGGCGCGGTCGCCGCGGCGGGCGGCATGGACATCGCTGCGGTGATGGCAACCCTTATCGCCGCCGCGCTCTGCGGCGACAACGTCAACTACTGGATCGGCCGCTGGCTCGGGCCGCGCGTCTTCCACTTCGAGCGCTCGCGCTGGTTCAACCCGGCGCACCTGCAACGCGCCCACGCCTTCTACGAGCGCCACGGCGGCAAGACGATCATCCTCGCCCGCTTCGTGCCGATCGTGCGCACTTACGTCCCGTTCGTTGCCGGCGTCGGCACCATGCCGTACCTGCGCTACCTCGCCTTCTGCGTTCTCGGCGCGGTGATCTGGGTCGTATCGCTGTGCCTCGCCGGGTACTGGTTCGGCAACCAGCCGATCGTCAAGCAAAACCTCACCGCCGTCATCCTCATCATCGTGGCGATTTCCGTTTCGCCCGGCTTTTTCGCCTGGCTGCGCTCCCGCCGCCCCGCGCGCGTTCCGCCTCCCGTCTAACTCGGGGCACCGTCGGCTTCTCGGGCCCTTTACAAAGCGGAGAAGACGACGCAGGCCCTTGGCCTTATGATGCCGCCGAGATCCCGACGGCGGAAGGATGAGTTGTCGAATGATTAGCCGGCGAGTATTCCTGATTTGTATTGGCCTCCTTGCCGTATCGCTCGACGCTGGCGCGCAGCCGCCAAATGTGCTGCGTCGCGTTGGCGTTCTCGCACAGGACATACAACCCGGTCTGCTGGAGACGTTTCGGGAAGAGCTGCGGCGGCTCGGGTACGTCGAGGGGAAGAGCGTCGTCATCGATGTGCGGAATGCAGAAGGCAGGAGCGATCGTCTTCCGCCCCTCGTGAACGATCTGCTTCGCCTCAAAGTCGAAGTCATTGTGGCCGTGAATACGCCGGCCGCCAAGGCTGCCCAGACGGCGACCAAGACCGTCCCCATTGTCATCATGCGGGTCGCCGATCCCGTGAAGGCGGGCCTGGTTCAGAGTCTTGCGCATCCCGGGGCGAACGTGACCGGATTGAGCTTCATGCCCGATGTGCTCGGAGCCAAAGCGATCGAGGCACTCCGTCAGACACTCCCCACCCTTTCTCGCGTAGCCGCATTTTATAAAGCCGACAACCCAGGTGCACTCCTCGTCGTGACCGAGACGGAACGTCGGAGCGCCGAGCTCGGAGTCCAGTTCGAGCGTCTTCCCATTCGAGATCAGAGTGACTTTCCGGACGCGTTTGCGGCTGCCGCCCGTGCCGGCTCTCAGGCGGTCTTCGTGATGGACGACGGGGCGATGACGAAACTGCGCGGACCATTCCTGAAACACGCTGCACACCGCTCGCTGGCAGTTGTCTCCATCTACAAGGACTTTGCAGAGGCTGGTGGCCTCTTCGCATATGGGCCCGATCTCGGCCACGTCTACCGGCGCGCGGCGCACTACGTAGATCGCATCCTGAAGGGTATGAAACCGAGTGAACTGCCAGTGGAGCAGCCGGACGCGTTCCATTTCGTCATCAACCTGAAGACTGCCAAAGCCCTCGGGCTGACGATCCCGCCGGCTCTTCTGTTGCGGGCGGACCGGGTGATCGAATAAGTTGCCGACTGCTGCCGAGCATCACGTCCGGCTGGACCGCAAGCTCCCCGATTTAGTTGACATCTCCGCCTAACAGGCCGGAGCGCGGCCCGCGTTATCGGCTAACGGACAGGGCGGCCTGACGGACGAGCGGTCGCCGCGCGCTCGGCCCCTGCGGCCGCGGCGGGTGCTTGGCGACGTACTCGCGAATGCCGTCGAGGATCGCGCGTGCGAGCTTGTCTTGGTAGACCTCGTCGTTGAGCCGGCGCTCCTCTTCCGGGTTGGAGATGAAAGCCGTCTCGACGAGGATGGAGGGCACGTCGTGCGCGGTGAGTACGGCGAAGCTCGCCTGCTCGACGTTCGGCTTGTGCAGGTCGTTCACGGCGCCGAGGCGCCTTAACACCGAGTTGCCCAGGCGCAGGCTGTGGTCGATGGTCGCGGTCTGCGATAGGTCGACGATGGTGCGCTTGACGTGGTCGTCCTTCTTGGTGAGAGCGACGCCGCCGATCAGATCGGACTCGTTTTCCTGCTTGGCCAGGATGCGCGCCATCTCCGAGGTGGCGCGCCGATCGGAGAGCGCAAACACCGACGAGCCGCGCACGTTGGGCCGCTTGAAGGCGTCGGCGTGGATCGAAACCAGCAGGTCCGCCTTCACCGCGCGGGCCTTTTCCACGCGTGCGCCGAGCGGCAGGAAGTAGTCGCCGTCGCGCGTGAGGAGCGCTCGCATGCTCGGATCCGCGTCGACGAGCTTCTTCAGCCGGCGCGCGATGTCGAGGGTAATGTCCTTCTCGCGCGAGCCGCGGCGGCCGATTGCCCCCGGGTCTTCGCCGCCGTGCCCCGCATCGATCACGATGGTGGCGAAGCGCGACTCGCTCGGCTTCGCCGGGGATTGCGGGCGCTTTTGCGACTCTTCGATGAGCAGGGCGACCGGATCGACCGCGACCAGCGGGTGGATATCCAGCACCAGCCGATGGCCATAATCGGCGATCGGCGGCAGGTTAAAGATCTGCGGCTTGACCTCTGCCTTGAGATCCAGCACCAGGCGGATGACACCCGGGCGGTTCCGCGCCACGCGCAGGCTTTTGATGTAGGGATCGTCCGCGTTGACTCTGCCGCTCAGCTCGGCGAGCGCCGGCGACAGCTCGGCCGTCTCCAGGTCGAGCACCAGGCGCTCGGGACCCCTGAGGTTGAAGACGGTGTACTGAATTTCTTCTTTGGATTCCAGCGTGAGCCGTGTGTAGTCGCGCGCCGGCCAGATGCGCGTAGACAGGACCTGCGCTTCAGCGTTTCCTAGTAAGAGCGCAAAGACGAGAGCCAAGCCTCGCCAGCCGGTGAGCACGCTTCCAGGCTTGCTCGACGCGCCTCGCCCTCGAACTCGAGCTTGATGTGCAGGTCCGGCGCGCAGAGTAAGTCCGCCGCCTTCTCCGGCCATTCGACCACGCATACCGATCGCGGGTTGAAATGCTCCCGGAAGCCCGAGTTCAGCCATTCCGATCGATTCTTGAAACGATAGAAATCAAAGTGATATAAGTCTAATCTCGAAAAGCTGTAAGGCTCAACCAG